>JBIKYB010000066.1:0-21226 GCA_044355475.1 Prosthecobacter sp. | reverse complement strand
CAGGAAAAAGCCGCGCGTCACATCCACCTCGCTGAAAGCAGTGCTCCGGTCGAGTTCATGGAACTCTCCTCCCGCCGCGCCACCTTCCACGTCCGTGATCTGCGTCCCGTCGAGGTGGTCTTTGGTGCTTTCGAGCCGCGCGGCCAGTGCGCCTATCTCGAAAACGGTCGCCCTTACACGGTGAATGCCGACGCCAACGGCATCGTGCGTCTCGAACTCGTCTGCCGCGCTACCGTCTCCATCCAATAGCTCCCGCCCTCCGTCGAGGCCGCGATGCGCTAATGCTTTTCCCATCTCTGCCGCATGTCCCGCAGCTCACGCCAAGTTCTTTTGCTGATCATTTCTTACACGGCGCTCGCCGTCGCCTGGGGCTGGCGCTTGCATGCCAATGACGCGCCGCCGAAGAACAACGAGACGCTGCTCGACACCACACGCGCCGAGATCATCGACCGCCTCACCACCGCGCCCAAAAACCTCCAGCAGCCCGCCATTTTTCAACTCGCGCTGCTGCCAGAGAATGAAGTCCTCGCTTTGCATGAGTGGCTCAAAGATCTGCCGGAGCAGCGTCTGCGCAGACTCACCGTGCAGCAAGGCCCCATCCACACTCCCTGCCCGCTGAACACCGCGCTCGTCTTTGCCGAACTCGAACGCGCTGACGCGCTGCTCATTGAGGACACGCGCCTGCTCATTTCTGCCGCCGGAGATCGGCTCGAAGAGCCGCACAAGCTCGCTGCTCTCGAACGTCTCGCCTCACAAGCCGCCGCCAACCACGAACCCAACCTCGCCCTCGAAATTCATCAACGCGCCTGCGAGTCTGAGATCGCCACCTGGGAAAATGTGCTCGCCTTGGCCGATGCCGCGCGTGTGGCCCGCCGTCCGGCGGCCGCGTTGAAAGTCGTCAACGCCTGGCTTGCCCCCTCCGCATCGCGGCTTGAAGCCAAGCAGCGTGATGACGCGCTCGATTTGCAGACCGCGCTTCTGCTCGAAGGCACGCGCTACGCCGAAGCCAGCCGCATCACGCTCGATGATCTGCGCTCCTTGAAGCTCAACGACGCCATCCCGCCGCGCCTCATGCAGCGTGCTTTGCTCGCCACGCATGCCGCGGGCGAGTCCGCCGAGCTCCTGCCATGGATCGAGCGGCATCTGCGCACTTTTCCTGCTCATCAATTCAGCGTCGAAGACATCGCCGCAGGAAAAAACGTCTCCGCTGACTATCTGCGCTGGCTCGGCGAGTCCGCCGCCATCGCCGACCGCCAAAACCACACCAGCATCGCCTGCGACGGCTTCTTCCGACTCGCTGCGGCTGGTGAAACCCGCGTGATGGCCCGCTTGCACGCGCTCGCCACGCAGATCGGTCGCGGCCAGGAGCTCGCGCGGCTTTTCACCGCCTTGCAGCGCCGCATCTCCATTCTTGAACTCGCCCAAGCGCTCGCTGAAGGCAATGCGCCTGCTCCCGCCCGCGATCTCCTCGCCGCACATCTCAAAACCGCGCCCAACAACCGCGCAGGCTGGCATTTGCTCACCGAGATCGACGTGATGCTGCGTGGTGCCGCCTCCGCGCCCCTGCTGTGGGAAGGATTCCTCAAACGCTTCCCTGATGACGTTCCCGCCTTGAAGCGTCTCGCCCAGCTACAGATCAACAGCGCCCAACACCCGCAGGCCCTCCGCACCTTGCAGCGCATCTCCGGCGAGGATCTCGACGAAGTCACGCTACGCCAGATCACCGCCCTTGCCCTCCAGCTTGATGACCTACCCACCGCCGTACGCAGCCAGCTTCTCATCGTGCAGGGCTCCAAACAAGCTTCCGTCAGCGATGTCCTCACCCTCGCCTCTTTGACACGCCAAAGCCCCGATGCCGATTCGCAGACCGCGCTGGCCGAAGCCGTCGCCAAACTGCCCGCCCAGGCCGCCTTCCAGAAGTCGCTCATCATTCCCACCACCAGTGGTGAAGCCACCAGCTTCAGCACCGCCGTGCAGGCGAAGTAATTTTCGCGTCCATTCGCCGTCTGGTGGTCTATGTTCACCCATGAACCGACTGATCGCCCTTTGCCTGCTTCTCCTTACCACTTTAGGCTGCTCAATGCTTCCGCGCGATGAATTCAGCCGCCGCCAAGTTTACCAGCATCGTCTGAGTCGCCTCGATTTTCCCGTCACCCGCGCCCGTCTCTACAAAACCCTGCGCCCCGCTGCTCCGGCGCGTCCTACGGGCGATGTCGGCGTGGGTTTGCTCTCCAGCAGCGAGGTTTATCGCCTGGATGATATTTTCATCGTCGAAATGTCCGTCATTTACAAAGCCGTGGCGAACACGGGTGACTATCTCAATCCCTCCAGCTCCATCGGCGGCCAAGTCCGCGCCATTCTGGACGCCACGCAGAGCATCGACAACTTCATGACACGCGGCACGCCGGAGCATCCAGCGGACATCGTGCAGAGGGCCCGCATCGTGAAACGACCAGTCCGCCGCTACTGATCACCCGTGCTTCTTGATGACCTGAATGAAGTCCGGCAGGTATTCCTTCGCCTTCTTCTCGCCTACACCGCGAATTTTGAGTCCGGCTTCGAGGGTCTTCGGTTTCAGGCGGGTCATGAACTCCAGGGTTTGATTGCTGAAGATCATGAAGACCGGCACGCCTTCGGATTCTGCCAGCGTGGCGCGGTGGCGTTTCAGTTTCTCGAACAGGGCGTCGTCGAAGCCGAGTTCGCGGGCCGCGAGTTCTTCATTCTGCGCGGTTTTGCCCTTCGCGGGCTTAGAAACCGGCGCATGCATCGAAGGCCAACGCAGTTTGATGTTTTGGCCTCCTTTCATCGCCTGGATGCCGCGTGAAGTCAGCGAAACGATGGGATACTCGCCGCTGCTGGTCTCGATGAGGCCGAGTTTTTCCAGCTCGGCGAACAGAGGATGCAGCGCGTGCGTGCCGACGTGTTTGAGTAGGCCGTAGGTGCTGAGTTGGTCAAGCCCGGCATCGACGACCTCCTTCGACTTGCTGCCGACGAGCATCTGAATGATGCGCCCCTTGCCGTAGCGGCCTTCCCATGTGCCGTCCGCGTGTTTCGTGGACATGCGGGCGATGCCGCTGAGCGCCTGCCGTAGCATGGTGACTTCCTCAGCCGTGCCTTCACGCGGTGGCTGCACACCTTCGGCCCGGCAAACGTCGCAGGTGCCGCACGGCGTGCTCTCGGATTCGCCGAAGTAGCGCAAAATCTGCTCCTGGCGGCAGGCTTTGTCGTCGTAGCACAGCTCGATCATCGCCTTGAGCTTCGAGCGGTCACGGCGGTCTTTTTCGCGCAGCGCCTCCAGGTCGAACTTCAAATCACGCGTCAGCACGTTCGGCTGGAGCAGCCGCGTACCGCGAATGCGCTTCCCAGGGATGTCAAAACGCTCGATGTAGCCGTTGCGAGAGAGATGACTGAGCGCCGAGCCGATGGCCATGCTGTTTTTCGCGCCGGAACGGCTGGTGATGTCATCAATCGAGGCCTGCACCTCGTGATTGGAGTCTGACGCGCTCAGCAGGGTCTGATAGACGTTCCGTATGATCTCCACGCTCGGGTTGTTGCCGTCGATGAAGAACTCCTGGGTCTTCGTGTCGGCGAAATTGAAGAACAGGTCGCATTGTGACGGCTCGCCATCGCGTCCAGCACGGCCTGCCTCCTGGTAATAGGCCTCCACGCTGCCGGGCACGTCGAAATGCACGACAAAGCGCACATCCGAGCGGTCAATACCCATGCCAAACGCGTTCGTAGCCACTGCGACATCGGCTTTCTTCGTGATGAACTTCGTCTGGCGTGATTCGCGCTCCTTGTCGTCGAGTCCGCCGTGGTATTCGATGGCCTTGAGCTTCCAGGAGCGTAGCTCCTCGCCGACTTCCTCGACACGTTTGCGGGTGGAGCAATAGACGATGCCCGTCTTGAACTGCGTGATGATGTTTTTGAGCCGCTGGTATTTGTCGCCGTTGTTTTTCGTCTGCGTGATGTTCAGGCTCAGGTTCGGACGTTCAAAGCCGCGAATCGTCACGAACGGATCACGCAGTTGCAGCGTGCGCAAAATATCCTCCCGCACCTCCGGCGTGGCGGTGGCGGTGAGGGCGACGACTTGCGGACGGTCCAGATGCTCCAACGCATCGCCCAGTCGCATGTAGTCGGGGCGGAAGTCGTGGCCCCACTGAGACAGGCAATGCGCCTCATCGACGGCAAACAGAGCGATCTGCACCTGCCGTAGCGTGTTGGTGAACATGCGGCTGCGGAAGCGCTCCGGCGCGACATAGACGAGCTTGTACTCGCCCCGACGCAGCGCGTCGATGCGCTCCTGCTGCTCGCCAAGCGAGATAGAGCTGTTGATCACCGTTGCGGGAATGCCGCGGCGCTCCAGCGCATCGACCTGGTCTTTCATCAGTGCGATGAGCGGACTCACCACGACGGTCACACCTTCCATCACCATCGCGGGAAGCTGGTAGCAGAGCGATTTGCCACCGCCGGTCGGCATGATGACCATCGTGTCGCGTCCGCTCAGGATGTTTGCCATCACGGTCTCCTGCCCGTCCAGAAACTCGCGGAAGCCAAAATACTTCTGCAACGCCAGCTTGGCGTCGTGGATCGGTGTGTGAGTGGCGATGGGTTCTTCTTCGGGCACGGGCCGTGCATCATGGATGCGGCGTGGCAATCCTCAACCACCACTCACTTTTCATCCTTGCTGCTAGGCTTCGTCAGCGACGGCTGGTCAAAGCCAAGCTTCTCACCGGCAAAACGCAGGCACTTGACGATGTTTTCCTCCTCAAACACCAGCGCCGCCTCGGTGCCGAGGCCGGCTACCTTGGGCAGCTTCGCCGCCTGGCGCTCGCGCACGAGATTGATCGTGCGTACGAGCTCGGTGCCGGGTTTGTCAGGGAAAGTGGCCCAGTAGCCGGGTTTGAGGCAGGGAATGTCCAGCGGATCGCGCGTGATCATCTCCAGATGGTAATCCATCTGCGGGTTGTGCTTCTCAAACAGCGCGAACATGCGCGGCAGGTCGAGAATACCCTCTCCCAGCGGCACTTCGGAGAGCAGGAAACCCTGCGGCATCTCCTGCACGGCCATGTCCTTGATGTGGGTGGTCACGGCGAAGGGCGCGAGAGTTTCGACGACCTGCATCGGGTCTTCGAGCAGCGCGATGCTGTTGCCGGTATCGACACACGCACCGATGTGGGGGCTGCTGAGGCGCCCGAGGATTTCCGCCAGCTCGGCGGCGTGGAAGTCCTTGTGATTCTCGATGCCGATCTTCACGCGCAGCCTTCGAGCGACGGGTTCGGCGAGCTGCATGGACTTGAACGCGCTGTCTTTGAAGTGCCTGAACTCCTCCAGGCTGGAGAACAGCTCATAGCGCCGCCCACCGGTCGCGCTGCGGAAGATCGTGGCCCCGGCCACCTTGCCGAGGCGCAGCTCGTTTTCAAAGCGGGCCACGTCGTTCTCGTTCTTCGGCAGCGTGATGCTGCCCTCGATCTTCAAGCCGTAGGATTCACACGTGTCACGCACTTTGCCCGCGAAGTCAGCCGTCCAGCCGCCGACCATGGTCTGCAAAGCCCCCACGCCGAGTCCGCGCACATGATCCAGCACGTCCAGCGCGTGCATGAAGGGCGGGTTCTTGAGGCTGGAGTATTTCCCCTGCCAGCGCTTCCAGTAGGAGTGGATCACGATGCCCATCCGCTTCCCTCGCATGGCCGCAGGCAGTGGCATGGCGGCCAGGGCGGAGGCTGAGGTCAGAAGATTGCGGCGGGTCATGATGAGGCAAGGAACGCGTGCGTGCGTGTCATCATTCAATCTCCTCACTCCAGCTCCTGCTTTGCCAGCGTGTGGGCAAAGGGGCTGGTGGAGGCGAGATTGTACTGACGGATGGCGATGGACCAGAAAGCCGCCAGCTCGTGGTCGGCGGCGCTCCACAGGCGGTAATGCAGGTTGGTGACGGTGTCCGTGTCATGCATGAGCGCCTTCAATTCTTGTGCGCTGAGCGTCTGCGGCCCCTGGGTAATGAGGCGGTGGCCGATTTCATCGAGATAACTGCGAGAGACGTCGATGGTACGGCGACGGCGCAGCAGGCTGACGTGAAGGCCGTTCACATACGGGTCGAGGCAGACCTGCATGAGGCCGTAGTGGCGCTCCAACTCGGGCGGTAGCTGGATGCGGTCTTTAATTTCCTCCAGGTTCTGCTGCATGGTCTTCAGCACGGTGGGAGGATCGTACTCCTCCGGCGTGAGGAAGAAGCCGAGACGTTTGCCGCTGCGCGCACCCGAGACGAGGGCGGCGACGAGGATCGAAACGACGAGCGAGAACAAGATCGGGCTGATCCAGACGAGAAACTCCCAGGAGACAAACCAACCGAGCGCCGCCCAAGCCACACCCAGCAGTGAGACGCTGGCGAAGGTAATGATGATCTCGCTCCAATTGATCCCTCCGTCGATTTTCCGGCGCTGCGTGACCCAACTGACGCTTTTCCCGATGAGCGTGTAGATGACAAATCGCGAGTGGAAGATCATGAGCACGGGGGCCATGAGCGTGAACACGACGGTGTCGAGCAAACTGCTGACAAAGGTGAGCAGCCGTAGCTTCAGCGGCTTGAACAGACGGCCGGTGATGACCTCGTCGAGCAGGATGACCGTCTTCGGCAGGAAGATGAGCATGGCGGTGAGGCCAAGGAGAATCTGCTCGGCCAGGATGGCCTGCGGCTGCTGATGCGCCGTGGGCGTGGCGGCGAGATACGTCGCCAGCACGAGAAAGAAGAACCAGAGCAACGAACTGACGTAGCTGAGGATGCCGTGGAGGAAGTTCACACGGCTCATCGGGTGCCAACCCTTCGCAAACACGAGCCAGAGATGCTGGATGTTGCCCTGGCACCAGCGGCGGTCGCGTTTGAGCATATCCACCAGTGTGGGCGGCCCTTCCTCGTAGCTGCCACGGCTGGTGGGCAGCAATCTCACGGCGTAACCAGCCTTCCGCATGAGCGCGGCCTCCACGAAGTCGTGGCTCAGAATGTGACCGCCGAAAGGTGCGTTCGCTGGCAGCGGCGGCAGTGCGCAATGCTCGATGAACGGCGCGAGGCGCAGGATGGCGTTGTGGCCCCAGAAATTCGCCTCGCCGCACTGCCAGTAGTCGAGTCCGGCCATGAAAGGGGGGCCGTAAAGCGCTTGCGCGAACTGCATCACGCGGCCCAGCAGCGTATCCGCCGCGATCTGCTTCGGAAAGGTCTGCACGATGCCGATGCCGGGATTTTTCTCCATGATGCGCACCATGCTGGTGAGCAACGCGCCAGACATGAGGCTGTCGGCGTCCAGCACCACCATGTAGCGGTAGCGGCGGCCCCAGCGGCGGCAGAAGTCGCTGACGTTGCCGCTCTTGCGGTTGATCTGCTTGCGGCGCTTGCGGTAAAAGATGCGGCCGAAGGCGTTGAGCTGGCGACAGAGCTCCAGCCACGCGGTTTCTTCCTCGATCCACTGGCTGGCTTTGTCCGAGTCGCTGAGGATGAAAAAGTCGAAGTTTTTCGACTGCCCGGTGGCTTCCAAGGAGAGGTAAATCGAGCGCAGCCCTTCAAACACGCGCGTCACGTCTTCATTGAAGACCGGCATGACGATGGCCGTGCTGGCTGTGATCGGCTGCTCGTAGTCTTCCGCATTGAGCGTGAGCCAGAGATTTAGCGGGTCTGGCTTCGGGCGATTCATCAGCCACACGCCGAAGAGCGCGGTCCAGAAGCCGACGTTTAGCTGGTAGTAAAGCGGGATGAAAACCAGCAGCAGCGCCCACTCCGCGATGCGCATGCCGTTTTCTGAGAGGAAAATGAACGATAGCCAAGCACCGACGATGGTGCCTAGGCCGACGAGCGAGAAAAACGTGGCGCGGCGCGTGCGCGAGATGCGCTTCGGCGGCATGCCGGCGGTCATCGCGATGTTCGCAGTCTGGCTGCCGATGGGTGCGCTCATGCGAAGAGGGAGTAAAGGTAGCCCAGCACGCTGAACACGATCACAAACAGCACTGAGTAGCGCAGGATGGGATGGCGGCCAAGGCGGTCAAAGGTGTCCTCCGCCACATCCGGGATGAGGCCGAGGTCAATGTCACGCGGCGTCATCTTGCTCACCTGCATTCCCGGGCCGGAGGTGCGCAGGGCGGAGCGCATGGCTTCTGCCATGTCATTCGGCATGTTTTTCTCATCCAGGAAGAACTGCGGCCAGCGGGCAGGGCCGCCCGCGAGGTGGAAGCCCAGCCGGCCCGTAGCCTCAAGCTGCGCCTCGCTCAGATTGAGGTCGCTGTAGATCGTGCCCAGCCACTCGCGGAGCATCAGCCTCGCCTGCTCGATGGCATGCGCCGTGGGCGTGCGTGTGGGGTCTTTCGCATGCGCCTCGGCGGCCTTGCGCAGCGTTTCCAGAATGAGTTGGGTGCGGCGGATGCGGTTGTGAAGCTGGTAAGAGCGAAAATAATCGGCGAGGCGCGCATACGCCTCGTTCCATGCTTCCTCAGTGCCCGTCGCGGGCGCGAATTGGATATTGACTGCTTCCATGATGGCTCAAATCACGAGCCGCCGCGAGGATGCGCAGATTTGACGCCATGAAAAGAGATTCCTGTGGCGTTGCGGAGGTGTACAATTAATCCATGAACGACTTAACTCAGCCCAGCAGAGGGATTGGCATGCGCTGGTTGTTTGGGCTGTTGCTTTGGGGCAGCGTCTCAGCCAAGGAGGTCCACATTCCCTGCACCACCTGGTATGAAGGTCACCTCACCTCCAGCGAGGCCGCTTTGGTGGGCGAGGTGGTCAAAGTGGACTCGCATGTGGAGCAGTCGCCCTCCCAGGTACTGCCGAAAGAGTCCTGCCTCATTCGTGTGGACGAGATCATCGGCACCAGCCCGGAACTCCAAGGTGCCAAGACAGCGAAACTAGTGGCGAATCACATTCACGACACCTACCAGCAGCTTGAGCCGGACTGGGGTGTGTATCGGCATCTTCAGCCGGGCCAGAAGGTGCTGGTGCTGATTCATCGCTACGAGAAGGATGTGGCCGTCGGGAGCGACGCGCTGCTGGTGCTGACCGAATCCACGCAAGCACTGCCGGAGAGTCTCCAGCGCACGCAGTTTGACCCCGCCAAGTTTACGGATGCCGATCTCGCGTTGTGGAAAGCCGCAAGCCCGCGCCTGCATGAGCATTTGGCGGGAATAGTGACCTATGTGCGGGAACAACAAGCCCTCGGCGACGTGACGACGCTCGAATGGCTGGCGCTAACAGGCGCAGCTCTCGCTTTGGGACTGCTGATCGTTTGGATCGTCAGAAGAGCGCTGATCACGCGATCAGCTCGTTGATGAGCCTGCCGCCGTTGACGATGTCCACCGGGCGAACGTTTTCGACGACGATGCGCTTGGAGGCGTTGATGCCAAGGAGGCGATACATCGTGCGGGCAAGGTCTTCAGGGCCGACCGGGTTCTCATCCGGCTCACCACCGAGGGCGTCGGACTTGCCATAGACAAACCCTTTCTTCACCCCGCCGCCGGCCATCGCCACGGAGAAGACGCGCGGGTAGTGGTCGCGGCCATTGGTGGAGTTGATCTTCGGTGTGCGGCCGAATTCGGAGCTGACGAGCACCAGCGTGGTTTCGAGCATGCCGCGTTCGTCGAGATCGCGAATGAGGCGGGCGAAGGCCATGTCAAACTGCACGGCTTGGCCTTCAAACGCCCCTTTGATGTTCGAGTGATGGTCCCAACTGCCGAAATTGACCGAAACCATGCGGGTGCCGGCCTCGACGAGACGGCGGGCCAGCAGAAAGCGCTGCCCGGCGGCGTTGCGGCCGTATTCATCGCGCAGCTTGGCGGGTTCAGCGGCCAAGTTGAAGGCTTCACGCGCCTGTTGGGAACTAATCAGTTTGTAGGCGGCGCTGTAGAAGTTGTCCATGGCGCTGAGGCCGTCGGATTTCTCCGTGCTGCGGAAATGCTCGTCCACCGCACCGAGTAGGCTGCGACGGCGCTCGAAGCGCTTCGCGTCGATGTCCTTCGGCGTGGCGAGATCGCGCACGGTGAAGCCGGGATCGGCAGGATCACTGCCGAGCGCAAAGGGGCCAAACGCGCTGCTCATGTAGCCGCTGCCTTGATCCGGGGCAATGACGCCCGGAATGGCGACGTAAGGCGGCAGATTGTTCCGCGATCCCTGCTCGTGCGAGATGATGGAACCGAAGCTGGGGAACTTGATCGCCGGGCTCGGGCGGTAGCCGGTGAACATGTTGTGCGTGCCACGCTCATGCGCGGCCTCGCCGTGCGTCACGGAGCGGATGATGCTGATCTTGTCGAGGATCTTGGCGGTGTTCGCGAACTTCTCGCCCACATACTCACCGGTCACGCCTTTGATCGGACTGAACGGACCGCGATAGTCCGGCGAGGCAAAAGGCTTCGGATCCCACGACTCATGCTGGGCCATTCCGCCCGGCAGGTAGATGTGGATGATTGACGTGGCGACCGGTTTGTAGCTCTCCACCGCCGGCATGGCCAGATCCGCCGCCTGAAGCTTCAGCAACTGCGGCAGCGTGATGCCCAGGCCCGCCATGGCGCCCACCTGAAGGAAGTCCCGACGGCCTTGGGCGGTCGTGAAGAGGTTGCTGTGATTGCCGGAGCACAAGGGATGCATTTTCATGGTCGTGTCAGTGGGTTCAGACCCGAACTTACCCTGCAATGACACGACTTGTTGCGTCCGCAGGCCACTCTGACAATACAGGTGCAATGATGCGCAAAAAGTGAGTGCCGCCTAGCGCCTCACGCCTCGCCGGTCCATCCTCTCCACGATCTGTCGTCGGCTTGCCACGGTTTACCCGCCGCTCGGCGAAGGACTCGCGGCGCTGGAGCGGGCGTGAGCCGCCCGTTCACGGAGCCGCTTCATTCCAGCCCAGTTCCTTCAGCGGCGGCTTGAGGTCAAACACATGGATCTGTCCTGGCTCGGCCCCGCGCCGGCCTTTCAATTTTTCTCCGCAGACACCTGAGTACAGCAAGCCGGTCGCGGAATCGACATGATGAAAAAACCATGGAACCTCCGTCCGCCGAATATCGATGCTGCGACCGCTTTCCGGACCGCCCATGGCCCGCCAGTTCATCTCCGGTTGGGAAGCTTCCACCTCCAGTCTCACCACTCGCTTTTCGAAGACACTATCCCAGCGAAACAGGCCGAATCTTCCCTCCACCGTGTTCAACTGGCTCTCCACGCTGAACCAGCCGATTTCGCGAAACCGGTCGATCATGCCCAGGCCGGTCGGGCGAGTGCCCCCCGGCAGACACTCCGCCTTTTCGAGCTGCTCATAACAACGAATGTTGGTGTCACTGGCCACGGCGATGCCATCGCCACGATTCCTGGGTCCCGTGGCCGCGTGGCTCATGCGGACAAGAAAGGGCGTTTGGTTGGGCTGTTCGCCGACAAACAACCGGCTTCCGGCATTGCAAGCCGCAAAGTGGTGCTTGCTTCCTGCGCAGACATCCATCGTCGAATCGGTGCCGATGCCGAAAGCCGTGGAAGCCAGCTTTCCCTCGTGAAAGTCGAGCTGTGGATCACAGCGATAGCCATAGCCCTGGGGGTATTTGCGCCGATTGGTGAGATAGCCGCGCTTTGGGGTGAGGTCAGCAGCCAGTTGATCTGCGGTTGGCTGAGGCTTGTGCGGATCATGGATCGAAAGCACGCCCTTATCAGGATCAAACACGACCTTAAAGAGGAGTGTGCCCGGTGCCAAGCTGCCCGCCGCAGCGCCGTGATAAGTCAGCGTTTCGGAGACGAGGTAGAGAGTCTGCTCATCCACAAAGACAGCCTTGGTGCCCGGATTCAGCTTCGAATTGTTGTTCGGCTGGATGCGGTCGTTCTCGACCCGGCAGATCTGCATCAAAGGATGGGTGATCTCGAACCACGTTCCCTTCGCCAGGTTCATGACGAAGCCTTTGCCGCCAAAACCCGTGCCAACGAATAGAAAGCCCCCCTCGGGACTTAGGGCGAAGTTCATCTCAAACTGCATGTCCTCATACTGCGAAACCTCCCGGCCTCGTTTCCAGGCCTTCATGGGAAATGGAGCCCACAAGACATTCAGACATTCGCCGCTCACCGCATCGAGAACAGCCACACAGCCGCCGTTACGCCGGTCTTTTCCGCCCGCAAATGGCGCGGAGGCCAGCAGTAGCGTCTTTCCGGCATGGCCTGGCACGCCGAGACCATTCGCGGCTGCCTCGCCAGGCCTGAAAGTGGCCACCATGGCTCCGAAGCGCACATCATCCCCGCTTTTGGCGATTTCCTTCGGGCACTCGATGCTCCGAAGGCGTTGTGCCACATGCACGGTGGCGGCTTGCGCCAGCGCATTCGTCCCGCACACCAAGGCGAGAGCGCAGAGGTAGAGAATCGGCTTCATCGGCTTATGAGTTGGCTGTTAAAAGAGTCGAGATTCATGACGGCGTTTTCAACGCTCATGAGCATAGCTTTACCGCCCGCTGCCCCAAGATTTTTTTGGCAGCGAGTTTTAGGGGGGGCGGGGCAGCCTTAGAATTGCGTTTTGCCGCAGCATCGTAGCCCGTCCGCTGCGGCTCGGCATCGGGTGCCGGGGCGCGGTCAGATGCTCACACGAACTTGATGACGTGTTTCTGCCCGTGCTGCTCATGGGCGGGGTTGAGGGCGCGGAGTTCGAACTCGGCGCGGTCGGCGTCGATGCGGACGATGACCCAGCCGTTGGGTGCCTCTGGATTGAAGGTGTAGGCGATGGGGGGCAGGTTGATGAGCGGTAGGCCGGTCTTCTCGTGCTTGGTCTTCAGCCAGGTGTGCGTGTGGCCGTAGATGAAGCCTTGGACCTTCGGATAGGCGGCCAGGAGGTCGAACAAGGCGTCGCTGTCCTGCAAGCAGGAGCCCTTTTTCGTTTCGTCCATGCTGGCCTGCATCGGGTTGTGATGGGCGACGACGAAGGTGGGCTTGTCCGGCGAATTGCGCAGCTCGCGCTCGATCCAGGTGAGCTGGGGCTGGCCGAGCATGCCGGGAGTTTTGTTCACGAGGTCGAGGGAGTCGAGCAGGAGCCAGTTCACCTGGGCACTGGTGACGGTGGCGACGTGTTTGTCTGGCACATTCATGATCCGCTCGGCGTTGGGCGGCGGCGGTCCGATGACGGCGTTGAGGAAGTTGGTGCGGTGGTCGTGGTTGCCGAGGGTGCAGTGAATCTGGATGGACTGCTCCCGCAGCGGCTGGATGCAGCGCAAAAACGCGACGTAGTCCTCGCTGATGCCTTCCAAATAGGCGCAATCGCCATTCACAATGAGGCCGAAGGGCTTCTGGCCGATTTTGAGCACCTGATTGGCGCAGCGGCGCAAATTTTCCGCCATGCACACGCCGCGCGCGTTGAGCTTTTCATCTGCAGCGATGTGGGTGTCAGAGAAGAGCACCCAGACCTGCTCGGGAATCTCCAGCGCGGGAGTTTGCGAGGCAAAGGTTCCAAAAGCGGCGGCCGAGCCGCGCTTGATCCAGTCGCGGCGTGTCAGGGGGGGCAGGGAAATGGGCATGGAGAGATGAAAACGGAGGGAGAACGGCGATTCGTGCGTGGTTCAAGCCACAGCAACAGACTGGGGTGCCTCTGCGG
The DNA here is from genome assembly GCA_044355475.1 of Prosthecobacter sp. Lineage (GTDB taxonomy): Bacteria > Verrucomicrobiota > Verrucomicrobiia > Verrucomicrobiales > Verrucomicrobiaceae > Prosthecobacter. The sequence continues at coordinate 7,646 of JBIKYB010000066.1, read as the reverse complement.
AAGGCTGGTTCGGCGATTCGCCGCGTGAAGCGCAGAATGCGAGATAGTCATCCACCGAAGCATGAAACGCCTGCTTCAATTCCTCGACAGTCGTCCCCTGGAAGGTGATGACATCGCGGATGCCGGTGACTTCGCCGTGAAAAATCTCCGCTTCTTCATCAAAAGCGACCGTTGATTGGTATCCTAGGTAGTTCATAAGGGGGTGACTCCGGCTGCGATCAGAAAGCGGCGCATGGAAACGACGGCTCCCCGGTCAGTGGTGGGACTTGGATGTGGACGATGAAAAACGGCACGAACGCCATGCAGGCCAATGCGCACTCGCGATCCGCTGCCTTCAGAAATCTCAGCCCCCAATGCGGAGAGGAGAGACTCGATCTCCCGCCACTGCAGGTTGCTGGGAACAGGCTTGGCAAAGATGGCTTCAAGGGTGGCCTTCTGTTTGGAATTCACTTCGAGGAAAAGATGTCATGCCGGGCGGCTTTTTGCAATGCTGCCTCTCACGTCCCAAAGTAACGGTCGCCGGCATCGCCGAGGCCGGGGACGATGTAGCATTTCTCATTCAAGCCGTCGTCGATGGCGGCAGTGTAAACGGGCACGTCGGGATGCGCACGGTTCAAGGCGGCGAGTCCTTCCGGGCAGCTCACCACGCAGATCATCGTGATGCGGTGGGCTCCCGCCTCCTTAAGCTGGCGCAGGCCCTCGCAGGCGCTGCCGCCGGTGGCGAGCATGGGATCGAGCAGGAACACGTCCGCAGCGGCGAGGTTCGCGGGGAGGTTGGCATAGTAGGCGTGGGGCAGGGCGGTTTCCTCGTTCCGCTTGATGCCCACATGCGCGACGCTGGCGTCTGGCACCAGCGGCAGAATGCCATCCAGCAGTCCAAGGCCAGCGCGTAGGATTGGCACGAAGACCATGGGCCGCGCCAACTGTGATCCGGTGGTCTCGCTGAGCGGTGTCCGCACCGCGATCTCCTGCACGGGCAGCTCACGCGTGGCCTCCAGGAAAAGCATGCGCGCGAGCAGGTTCAAGTGCCGACGAAACTGGTGCGAGGGCGTTGCCACCGCACGAATGGCCGCGAGATGACACTGCGCCAGAGGATGCTGGACGACGACGGGGTGCATGCGGCGCACAGTGGCGCGTTTGATCTTGCTGGCAAAGTTTTCCACCGCCGGATTGACGTGCATGATACGATGTGGGGATGAAAACAAGGATTTGCCTCACCGTCGCGGTCGCTCTGTCGCTGGTTGCTTGCGAAACGCCAGCCCCGCAGGACGCATCGAGTTATTACTATCCTTCGGCGCAGCAGCCCGCAGCGCTGCGGGAGGTCGTGAGCAGCCCGGTTGCTTCCAGAAATGCTCCGGTGCCACGCGGCGGTTACGCGCCCGGTTCAGGCCCCACAGCGATGCCACCAGCGGACCAGTTCATGTATCAGCGCAACGAATCCGGCCTGTTTGGCTCCCGCAGCAGCAGCACGGTGATCCAATCCTCCGGTGGGGTGCAGAGCTATCAGACCATCGGCGGTGTGCCGGTGTATCCCGGGGCTTCAGTGCCGGGTTACCTGCCCAACCAGCCATATTACGGCGCTCCCACCTCGCAGCAGCCGGTCTATGTGCCCGGCGTGGGCGGGAATTCGGGGTATTACCTAAATCCGAGCACTGGGGCGAGGGTCCGCCCTTGACAGCATGTTGAAAAATCGCCCAGTGTTAGAAGTCAGAGGTGAAAGGTGTGAAGTGTCACATGCGGCAGCACCACCTCTGACATCTGACTTTTAACGTCTTACTCGTTCCCTCATGTGTTTTACAACAGGCTGTTAACTCTCGCTTTTTTCCTTCGCCCGCCTCGCCTCCGCCTTGTGCTTGATCACCTCGATCACGATGGGCAGCACCGAGACGACGATGATGAGCAGGAACACCAGCTTGATGTTGTTTTTGATGATCGGAATGCTGCCGAGGAAATAACCGGCCACGGCAAAAATCAGTACCCAGAGCAGCGCTCCAACGACGTTGTAGCAAAGAAAGCGGCCGGAGGCCATGCGCCCAAAGCCTGCGGTGAACGGGGCGAAGGTGCGCACAATCGGCACGAAACGGGCCAGCACCACCGCCTTGCCGCCATGCTTCACGAAAAACGCCTCTGTCTTCGCGAGATAGTCCCTTCGGAACCAGCGTTGCTCCACGATCCAGCCACCGGCTTTCCGCCCGATCCAGTAATTGAAATTGTCACCGAGGATCGCGGCCACGATGAGCAGCGGGATGATGTACTCGATACGCATGAAGCCCTGCGCCGCCAATGCACCGACCGCAAACAGTAGGGAATCCCCAGGCAGGAAGGGCGTGACGATCAGGCCGGTCTCGCAGAAGACGATGGCGAACAGCAGCGCGTAAATAAGCGTGCCATGGTCCTGCGCGAAGGTTTGCAGGTGTTTGTCAACGTGGAGGACGAAATCGAGAAGTTGGGAAATCATGCGAACAGGACTGTCCGGCGTCAAGCCGACGCGGCAAACGAAAAAAGCGATGCACGCAACAACTCTCCCATCACCACACAGAAATGGCCGGGGCAGCGTGCCCCGGCCATCGAGAAGATTCGACTGGCAGTCGAATCGGTTTGAAAAGTTCGGCTTCGCTAGCCGATCGAAGTTACTTCAGCTCCACCGTGACCACCTTTTTGCCCTCGATCTTGAGTCCTTCGACCTTGCTGAATTTCGTCGCTGCCTCGCTCATGCTCATGCCGCCTTCGCCGGATTCCATGACTTCCATGAACGCGTCCGTGTTGTCCATGAGCTTGTCGAACTGGATGTCGAGGTAGCTGATGGTGCCGTCGCTCTGATGGGTAGCGTCAGAGCTGGCGATGCCGCCCGCGCCCTTGAGCTCCACCGCCATGCGCATACCGGCAAACATCGGCTTCATCATGCCCATCTGGGCTTTCATCTGGGCGAGTTCTTCGGCGCTTTTCTTCGGCTTTTCGATGTCACCGCCTTTTTTCTTATCAGCTTCCGGGTTGGTGATCGTGAGGGTGGAACCGCTCAGCGCGAAGGTCATCGCCTCTGATTTGGAGGCCGGCTTGCCTTCCTGCTCCGGCTCAAAGGGCACATATTTCAGCTTCGCGAGATCCGCCACGGCGAAGACGACCTTCACGCCGCTCTTGCCATCGGGAGACTTCACTTCCTCGTGGGACTTCACGGTCACGCCCTCACCGAGCTTCTTGGCGCGTTCCTCGGCCTTCGCCTTGTCCATCACCAGGCCCTTGAGCTGGTCGCCCTGGCCGCCGCCGGCTTGCATCATGGCCGCGAGCTGGGCACCAAGAAGAACGCTCTCCTCAATGGTGGCGGTGCCGTCCTTGCTGACGATCAGGGTGGATTTGATTTCAAGGCAGGAGGTCAGAATGAAGGAGACCGCCGCGAGGAGGAGAAGGTGGATTTTTTTCATAAGGGCCAGAGCTTACGTCGCGGCCATCGCCTCAAACAAGGAGAATTCCGCGCCAAAAGTGGAACCTGCGGCGGATGCCCGGCTCAGAAATCCTCCCAATCATGCCGCTTGCCAAAGTGCCCCGCCTCGGAAACAGATCGCGCATGGACTCGCATGAAGTGATCAGCAAGGCCGTCGAGCGCACCAGCTTCAAAGAAGTGGCTGCGCAGATGGGTGTCTCCCTCTCCCTCGCCTACAAGTGGTCTCAGCCGGACGAGATGCAGGGCAGCGGCACGGCCAATCCGCTCGACCGCGTGCGCCAGCTCTATGAGATCACTCGTGATCCGCAGATCATGCAGTGGCTCTGCCACAAGGCGAACGGCGTCTTTGTGCAGAATCCCTCCGGCGGCGGTCCGCGCGGTATGGAGCTCATGCCTGCCACGCAGGAGATCGTGCAGCAGTTCGCCGATCTGCTCACCGCCATCAGCAAGGCCGCGTCAGACAACCGCATCACTCATGAAGAGGCGGAGCACATCCGCAGCGTCTGGGACGAGCTCAAACGCTTCACCGAGGGCTTCGTCCGGCTCTGTGAGAAAGGCGACTTCGCCCACCTCATTGAGGAGATCAAAACGCATCAACCCAGGAAGTAAACACGCCCATGTCCGCTTCCGGCCCGCTGCTCATCCGTCATGAAGGCCACACGCCGCGTGAGCGCAGCACCTGCGGCTGGCGGGACCGGCTGATCAGCCGTGAAGACGCCGATTTGAACCCCGCCGCTTGGGCGCATGCCGTGGACATCGACGGCGCGAAACTCCACTACCACCAACGCTCCACCGAACTCTACTACGTCCTCGAAGGCGGCGGCTCCGTCATGCTCGACGGCGTCGAGCAGCCCGTCAGCAAGGGTTCCCTCGTCCACATCCCGCCCGGAGTTGTCCACGGTGCCCGTGGCAAAATGCGCGTCCTCGTCGTCGGCATCCCAGACATCGCGGAGGATGATTATTTTGAGGCGGAAGGGCAAGACTGAACAGTCGCTGCTGAACGATGTCATTTCTTCGCAAGACCCGCGCTTGCTGTCTGCCAATCTTTGGAATCGTCGAAGGGGTGCATGAAAGCATGGTCCACGAGATTTTCGTGGGAGACGTGGAAGCCTTCCTCTCCAGTCTGAAATCAAAGGGTGATGCACAATGGGCGAAGTTCTCCACCTGGAACGGCTACCGGGGGGGGCTTGTGTCAGCAGGCGGAAGTGCTGGACGTTGAACCCACCTACAGTGGAGAATGCGAAGATCAGTCCCTTCAAAAAGACCGCATGAGCACGAACGATACTATCGAGGTGACATCCTTCAACATGAGTGACTTGGAGAAAATCAAAAGCGAAGCGAAGCACGGGCGAGAAACAATCAATCTCGAAACTGGCGTGATCACCCATGTGCTTACTGGCGAAAGTCCGCTTCCTTCGAACGGTGGGCCTCAAGTGATTGGCATTGGCAGCCCTAATACTGACCCGGTTATACGCACGTTCATCATTGGCAATGTGCAAAAGCCTGTCCGAAACGAAGTGTATCGCTGGCACTGCGAATTTGACCACTACAAGATGTATTATGTCCAATACAAAGCTTGGTTTACGAGTGTGGAGCAGAAGGCGCATTGGATCGTTTGTCCTGGCTTCGATTTTCGTTTCGAGGATCGAGTGTCTGTTAATCTTTATGTGGTGAAGATGTCCGAAGGGCAGCCGTTTATCCCTCGCCTCGGCATGATTCACGATGAAAAAGAACGGGTCATGGCAAAAGCACTCGTCAAGCTCGCGCACAAAGCATGGCCTGTCAGTGGAAGAGGCCAATACCAACTGACTGAACGTGGTTTAGCCGCTCCAAGACAGATCGTTGACTGGAAAGGCGTGGACAAGTGGCGTGTGATCGCATGTTCCATGTGGTGGCAATGGGAGACTTCAGAGGTGACTTGGGAGGCACGGGCGGCAGATATTCGGGAACTTTGCCCTGGTGTAAAAATGACGGCGAAGAGACTTCTCCGCGAATGCGCAAAGGACAGGCTTGGGTTACTGACATGACAAATTTCCGGCAGATTTCCGCATCCCTGATTATGTGGTTTTAGTGGCCTGATTTGAGACGGTTGCGCTCGTTATGGCGCAACAAACGAACAAACAGACAGCAAACCGGACCGACATACTCAGTTCGGGCTTGGTTGACTATCCGGGGCTTCTTGAAGCCCTTTTCCCAGACTTCGACAGACGACTAAGCGAGCGCTGGCCCTGCAAGAAGCGGACAAAACGGCTGATGAAACGTCTCCGCCATCGGTGCTACATGCAGAGCTATCGCCACCGTCCTGAGTATCGACGGAGTGATCGCGCCTACAACGTGGTGGAATACCTCGTGCGCTGCTTACGAGCGGGCTGGGAGCCTGCGGAGTGTGTGCTCCGGCTCGTGGGTGTGGCCTCGGTCGCTGAATTCCGCCGACGCTTTGAGCAGGCCATGGGTGGGACTCTCGACCTCGCCAGCTATGGCGTGACGTGGTTCGTCGCGCACAAGAAGCCGATTCGGAGCTTCGACTTCTCCGACCCGGAGCAGTTCCGCGAATGTGTCTCCTTGATGAACCTAGCTCGCGGCGAGATCGTGAAGCCATGGCGGAAACCGCGCCTCAAACCCGGAGATGAATCTCCGCCTCTCCCCGGCTTGTCATGGCAGGAGTTCCGAGGAAAACCTCTGTAGCCTCGTTTCACGAGGGAACTCTGGTGTCACTCGCGCCCAAACTCGTGCCATTTTAGGGCTATTTCGTGCCATTTGGCCGTTTTTGAGACCTCCGAAAACAGGCCACAAAAAAGCCCTGTAAATCGTTGATCTACAGGGCTTTGAAATTGGTTGCGGGAGTTGGATTTGAACCAACGACCTTCAGGTTATGAGAGGGAAGTGAGGTATTGATTTTTCAAGGATGTTCAGTTACCCGTGCAACTACCCGTGCAATAAACGCTTGTTTTCGGTGCCTTTGATGCGACTAAATGCACCACGATGAAGGCGACAACGAAACGACCACGAGCCGCGAAACAAGCTCGACGTGAGGGTGCGAAGAAAGGCGGCAAGCTCACCATCCGCGAGATCACCGAGACTGCCGACGGCTACTCTTGGACCACCTACTTGGTGCAAGGGTTCCGTGGCGAGGATGGCAAATGGAAGCGGCGCAAGTTTCGGGACCGGGGCGACGCGGAAGCGTTCGTGGCCCTCAAATCGGTGGAGATGATGAACCACGGCACCAGTCTGCGGGAAGTGGTGACGACGCTTTCACGGGAACAGGTGAAGGAAGCCGAGTCTGCCTTCAACCGTCTGGCTGAACTGGAGCGCGAGGGCGAAAGTTCGCGGCGGCATTCGCTGGGGGCGGCGGTGGAGTTCTACCTCAAGCATCAGGACGCGGGGAAGACCAAGCCGGTGGAGTTCGACTATGCACGGCGGCAGTTCCTCATCAGCAAGGAACACGATGGCGTGCGTGCTCGCTCGCTCATCCAACTGGATTCCACCCTGAAACAGTTTCAGGGCATCGTCGGCAAGAATGCCCACGTCTGCGACATCACCACCGCCGATGTGGAAGGCTACCTGAACGGGCTGCGCAGCAAGGACGGGAAGCACAAGGCGGCGGTGAAGACCTTCAACGGCTACCGCGCCGATCTGAACGTGTTCTGCGTCTGGTGCCTGGAGCAAAACGACACCAACGACCAAGGGCAAAAGCTGCGCTGGCTTCTGGAGAACCCGGTGGCGGCCATCAAGAAAAAGAACGTCGTGGAACGTGACGTGCCGGAGACGCTGAACGTCTCCCAAGTGCGTGCGTTGCTGCGCCATGTGGAGAGCTTCAAGGACGGCTGCATGGTGCCTTACTTCGCGCTGGCCCTGTTTGCAGGGCTGCGCACCGGCACCGATGGCGAACTGCAAAAGCTGGCACTGCATCCTGAGAAGCTGCGCCTCATTGATCTGGAGCGCGGCGTGATTCACATCAAGCCCGACATCAGCAAGACCGGCCAATATCGGCAGGTCATCATCCGCCCTGCACTGGCGGCATGGCTCACACGCTACGGGCTGGACATCCTGCCCACCGGCTACGACCGCCATTTGAAGGCCATCAGGAAGGAAATGCAGCTAGGCCACGACGTTCTCCGCCACACCTTTTTCTCCATGCATGTGGCGAAGCACAAGAGCGTCGGCGAGGCCGCGCTGGAAGGTGGCAACACCGAGGCGGTGCTGAAAA
>JBIKYB010000099.1:0-16036 GCA_044355475.1 Prosthecobacter sp. | reverse complement strand
TCGCGTCGAGTTGTTTGAGACCGCCGTAACGGCTGCCCATGCCGGCAGCGAGGATGAGGAGAGTGGGCTTCATGGTGGAAAAGAGACGCCGATTCTGGCGCGTGCGGGGTTTCGTTCAAGGTTCAAAAATTCATGGTTCCGCGTTTCCATGCTGGAACGAAGCCTGAACTTTGAACTTGGAACTTTGAACCGAACCGGCTTACATGAACCACGCATGCTTCCAGACATTCCGAAACTCATCCAACTCCAGGAGCGCGACCAGCGCATCCGCGCCCTGCAAAAAGACCTCAAAGACATCCCCACGCTGCAAGCCCGGGCCAAAATGCAGCTCGCCGGAGACCAAGCCGCCGTGGAGGCCGCGAACCTCGGTATGAAGGAAATCGAGGTGAAGATCAAAAATATCCAGCTCGACGTCCAAACGCGCCAGACCTCGATCAAGCGTCTCCAAGACCAGCAGTTTGAGACCCGCAAGAATGACGAGTTCGCCGCCCTCGGTCACGAGATCAAACGCTACCAGGATGATGTCACTAAGCTCGAGGACGGTGAGCTGGCACAAATGGAGGCACTCGAAATCGCCAAAACGAAACTCAAGGACGCCCAGGCCAAACTGGCCGAAACCCAGAAGCGGGTGAATGACGACCTCAAAAACCTCGACGAACGCGCCGAAGGGGTGAAAAAACGCCTCGAAGACCTCGCGGTCGAGCGCGCCGCCCTCGCAGCGCCCATTGATCCCGACGCGCTCGATCTCTACACCCGCATCTTCACGAAGAAGGGAGACGCCGCCATCGTGCCGATGGAAAACGCGCAATGCGGCGGCTGCCACATGAAAGTCGTCGTCGGTGTCATCCAGTCCTTGAAGCAGTCCGTTTCACTCACCCAGTGCGAAAGCTGCGGCCGCATCCTCTACATGGTGGAGTAGGAGAGGAATCATCCTGATCCCTCGTCTCAAACGGTCAGACCCAGCGCCGCAAGCGTCTTGAGTACGATGGCTTCGCCAGGCTGGAGCTTTTCCCGCTCTTCAAACAACACCTGCGTCACCTTTTTATACGCAGGCATCTTGCCCGTGCGGCGCTGCGCCAGCAGGCAGACATAACGCACGGCGCGGTCGATGAGCTTGTTGTTGCTGGGCTTCACATAGGTCATGAGATTGTCGAGATAGCGGCCCAACCGGCCCATGACGAGCGTGGAATGGATGTTGATGAGCATCTTGAGCAGCAGATGCGCGTGAAACTCATGCACACCGCTCAAATCCAGCTTCTCCCGCAATCCGTCGAACTCCCAGACCATCTCCCCTGCCCCACCGCCGATGCGGAAGGGCAGATGTTCCGCGCTCTGCGTGCGAATTTCCCGCCGCCCGGTGAGTTGCGCGGAGAAATCGTAGCAGGCCAGCACCTCGGCCCCGGCAACGTGTTTCACATCCGGCCACTCAAGCGTTCGTGGATCGCGATGCAGCAACGCCTCCCAAGCAGAACGTGCGTCCGCCTGCTCTGGCATGATGAAATGACACCACGCGGCAGGCGCAGCGGGATCATCTTGCTTTTCAAAGGGAGCGAGGCTGAAGGTCGGTGCGCGCTCGGTCGTGTCTGTGACGACGGTGATGCCAAAGCGTCCGCTTTCATACAGCACGAATGCACCACGCTCATACGCCGCCGCCTCATGCTCGATGAACGGCACCATGAATTGCCCGTCGCAGTGCGCCACATGCCGCAGGAGTTGCAGCACCTCCGTAGGCGCATGCTCGGGATCACGCATGTGCATGAAGGCGAAGCCGATGGCAGCCATGAGCACCGTGCTGGCCTGCATGCGCGTGCTGCCCGCCACTGCCATCGCGCCGACGGCGAGGTTCAGTTTACGGATCTTGCGGTTTTGAATCACCCGCTTGGAGCGTTCGGCGGCCTTGATGAGCTGCTCGTCAGGGTTGCAATACAGGAACCATGGGTAGTTGGCTGACAATTCGGCGGCACGCTCCGTGGCACCGATGACAAACGGCGTCTCCCCTCCCTCCGTCGTGGCGATCAAGAGATCGCCATCGACAAACCCCAGCTCCTCTAGCTGCCTTGCACCGTATTCGGGATGATCTTCGAACGTTTCGATGGCTTTGATCAAAGCGAGGTCTCCACCTGCCATGAAGGCCACCACGCGCTCCGCATCTGGGCACGGCAAAACGCCCATGCGGCAGAAAATCTCAATGCTGAGCGAGAGGCGGCCCGTAGCACCGCAACCACAAAGAAAAACCCGCCTTCCTGCATCGAAGGTAGCAGCCACTGCCCGCGCAAGATCCGCTAGCGGTGCGGCTTTGGCCTGCATCTGGCGCAACGCATGCACGTCCACCTGATGCATCAGTTTAACCGCCTCTCCCACATCCTCATGCGCCATCTGGGACAAGGAGGTGGTAAACGGGTGCTGTGACTCCGTGTCGAGTGAGCCGAGCTGATAGTCAGCGGCGACACGGAGGAACTCTTCGGCGTCTTTCATGCAAGGGATTCGACTGGAGCGCTAAGACGGATGTTCAGTTGTGACACTTTCCCATCTTGCACGCTGCGCGGGGCGTTTCACTATGCATGCAAACTCGCATGATGGAATTCGCTTTGTTCAGGCTGCCCGACGGGCGGGCATGGCTGGGAGAAGGCCCCTTCACCGCGCTGGCCTCTGCGCCCGCCGGAGGAGGAGCCTTCTATGTCAACGACTTCGATTTGAGCGATCCCCAGCCCTGGAAAGTGCCCGCTAAGCTGCATTCCATCACGTCTGAGAGCCTCGGCGGCACGATCCACCTCAACGGCTCGCAAACTCCGCAGATCAACTGGGCCAAGCCAGCCACTGAATGGTTCAAGATGGCCTTCCGCCGCATCCGCCGCGAAGTTTTGGCTAAGCGAATCGAAAAAATGGTCCCGGTGCTCACCGAAACCGGCACGCTGGTATCTGGTGATCCCCGACGCCTGCTAAAGGCCGTGATGCAAGCTCCGGCCAACATGTGGGGCTACGCCCACGTCACTGAAGATGGCGGATTTCTTGGTGCGACGCCGGAACTGCTGTTCAAGACACATGACCAGTCGCTCGAAACGATGGCGCTCGCCGGCACGGCCAAACCGGGGCATCAGGACGCCTTTTTGACCGACGTGAAGGAGATCGAGGAGCACGAGATCGTGGTGCGCTACCTCACCGAGCAGTTGCAGGCGCTCGGCGCTGTCACGCGCCAGCCCCGCTCCCTTTGTGAGACCGCCGGACTCGTTCATTTTCAAACAAGCCTGAGCGTCAAGCTGCGGGCGAAGGTCGATCCCGCGCAACTGGTGCCGCAACTCCACCCCACGCCCGCCGTCGGCTGCCTGCCGCGAGATGACACCGCACTGGCGAAGTTGCGCGAGTATCGCGAGCAGTTGAAAGTACCGGGCTTCTTCGGTGCCCCTTTCGGTTTCATCGAAAACGACGGCACGGCGCATGTCGTCGTCGCCATTCGCGGCATCTGCTGGCAGGGAGACACGATCAGCCTGCCCTCCGGCTGCGGCATCGTCGGTGGCAGCGCTTTTGATCACGAATGGCGTGAATTGCGGTTGAAACGCGAGGCCGTCCTGCGTCTGCTGGCGCTGCATTCATGACCCAGGCCCAGCTCATCCAGCAAACCCTCAGCACGCTCGTTCACTTCGGTGTGCGGGAGGTCTGTATCGCCGCCGGAGCACGCAACGCTCCGCTGGTAGCTGCCCTACTCGCGAGCAAAGGCTTAAAGGTTTGGAACTTCTTTGAGGAGCGCAGCGCCGCCTTTTTCGCCGTAGGCCGTATGATGACAGAACGAAATCCCGTGGCGGTGGTGACCACCTCAGGCACAGCCGCTGCAGAGCTGCTGCCAGCGACCATTGAAGCGTATTATCAAAGCCTGCCGCTGTTTTTGCTGACCGCTGATCGTCCAAAGAGCTATCGCGGCAGCGGCGCACCTCAAGCGATCGAGCAATTCCGCCTCTTCGGCGTCTATGCGCAGCCGCTGGGTGACTGGGATGCCACGGATGATCCCATCGAGATGTATGAGACGCGGAATGACCGCCCAAGGCATCTGAATGTCTGCCTAGACGAACCGCTGGAGACGAACGTGGCTGGCGTGGATTTTTCTGGAGCACAGAAGCCGAAGGCAGATGAGGCCGGAAGCCCGCTTTCCTTGGAGTGCGACCTCGTGCTGGCCTCAGGCATGCATCCGGCGGATGCGAAGGAAGTCGCGCCGCTGCTGGCGAGGCTGGGAGCACCGATTGTGGCCGAGGCGACCTCAAATCTGCATGGATTCCGCGACCTGCAGCCGCTGCTCATTCCCGGTGGCGAACGAGCCCTACAATCCGCCCGGCCCACGCATATGCTGCGCCTCGGCGCTGTGCCGAGCTGGCGCTGGTGGCGGGATTTGGAGGAACAAGCCAGGATTCGCGTCACCAACATCACCCGCTCGGCATTCAGCGGACTGGCGAGGGCAGAGAATGTGGCAACGCTGCCGTGGGAAACGATTCAAAGCCTCCAGTGCTCCACTCCCGGTGAATCCTGCAGTGTGTTGCGGTTTGAGCCAGAACTAGAAAAGTTTGCGCAATCGGAGCCAGGATGGATGCGGCAACTCACGCAGGTCATTCCCGCAGGATCACGCGTGTTTCTGGGCAACAGCCTGCCGATACGTGAAATGAACCTAGCCTTGCAGACCACCAAGCCGGGCGTGGAGTTCTTCGCCAACCGAGGTGCCAATGGCATCGACGGCCTCGTTTCGACCTTCCTCGGTGCCAGCGCGACACATCGCGGCGAATGCTGGCTGATCGTGGGAGATTTAAGCACGCTCTATGATTTGGCCGCGCCGTGGATCATCGCGCAGATGGATCATCCGAAGCTGCGTATTGTGGTAATCAACAACGGTGGCGGGAAAATCTTCTCCCGCGTGAACACCCTGCGCTCACTTTCTGAAAAAGCGCTGAGTGTGATCGAAAACCGTCACTCGCTCAGCTTTGAGCCCTGGGCGCAAATGTGGGGCTTGGAATACGTCCAAACTGATGATGTGCATGATCTCGAAGACCTGCTGCAAGTGCCCATCGTGATCGAGATCAAGCCTGACCCTATGCAAACGGAGACGTTCTGGCGGGACTGGCAGAAGCCGGTGATCAGACCGCGATGAAATCGCGGAAGGCGTCGATGATGACGACCACGGAGCAGGCTCCGGCGTCTGGGAAGCCGATGCAGGCCTCGCCAAGCGTCTTCGCCCGTCCAAACTTGGCGACCATAGCTTTGCTGGCCTCTTTGCCAGCATCCGCAGCCGCTGCGACGGCGGTAATCGCCTCGGGCAACGTTTGAGCCTCCACTTCTGCGGCTTTGTTCGCGGCGGGTTCCATCGCGTCAACGCAGGTTTTGTCTCCAATCGCGGCACCTCCACGCTGTTTCACGCCATCCACGCCTGCCTTGAGAAACGCGGCCAGTCCGGAGGCATCGAAGGTGTCTTTGCCATTAAGCGCTTTGCCGCCATTGCGGAAGAAGGTGCCAAAGATCGCGCCGCTGGCACCACCCATGCTGCTCATCATCGCCATGCCGACGGTGGAGAAGGCTTTTTCAATACTTTCCACTTCACCCGCGTTGAGTTTTTCAATCGCGGCACGCATGCCACGCTCCATGCCCATGCCGTGGTCGCCATCACCGAGATCACGGTCGGCTTGGGAGAGCATCGGCTCTGCGGCGATGATGCGCTCGCACGCGAGAATGAGCATGGCTTTGACTTCGTCTTTGGAGAGGCTGGTTTTGGGCATGGCGGGGCGATTGTTGGCGTTCTGGCCCGGAAGTCAATCACACAATCCCGGTCTCAAATACGCCTTCGTGGAGGAGCAACTCCCGCAGCAGAACCATGTCCGGGTCATTCATCTCCAGCACGGCCACGGTCACACGCCCGATGGAAGTCAACCCATGCAGCCAGGCTCCCTGCCAGCGAAAATGCTGCTCCCAAGCGTCCTGACGTGGACGAAAAAGCCTAACCACCTCATCCGTCACAGGATCAATGCCCGCCACATTCGCGCCTTTGTGAATGTTGCAGGAAAAACACGCCCAGGCCAGATTCTCCAACACCGTGAGGCCACGATGTTTCTCCGCGATGATGTGATCGATGTGGAACGGTAGCTCGGACACACGCTCAGGCAGGCGGCAATATTCTCAGCGGCCAGCCGCCCTGGCGATCACCTTGCGTTCCAACTCGCGCGACGGTCTCGGCATGGCTCACGCGGCAGCCTGTTGGAGAGAGATGCGGGCGCGGGCCTTCATTAGTTCAAGCATGCGTCCAGCTTTTTGAAAGTTAAGCAGCTCCGCACGCTCCGAGTCCGCCAGCTCGTCTGCCTTGGCCTTTTCAAGCAGCACCCGCATGCGCTCACGATCCTCAGCGGCAAAAGCCATCTGCAAAATAGCCTGCGCCGCCGCCGCACCCCATCCGCCCGATTCTGGCTGGATGATCCGGCTGAAAATTCCCGCCTCGGTGGTGCTGGCTGAGTTCATGGGAAAATGTACGCACCGACCTGGTCTTTTCAACCTCACGCTTTGCCAACGCCTAACCCGCCGCACGTTTGTCTGCTTTGCGCAGACGGTCCGCCATGCCTTTCATGACGTGGAGGGCAAACATGGGCATCTCATCGACCATGTAGAGGAAATGATGGCGGTTAACGGGCACCAGCTTGCAGTCGCTTTTGGCCACGGCATCAGCAGCGCGAGCGGCGTCCTCAATGAGGGAGATTTCTCCAAAGAATCCCTCAGGGCCAACGGTCTCGACGACTTTCCCGTTGATGATGATCTCGACCTCGCCGCTCTGAACGACGAACATTTCCCCCGAATCGTCGCCAGCTTGGAAAATCGTGCCCCCCTGGGGAAAGGAACGGATATTGACCGGGTTGGCGAAGATTTCGGGGAGTTTCATGGCCTTGGGTGGTTTAGAGCTTGGTGTAGCCGACGCTTTCGCAGGGCATGTCCCAGAGCTTTTTCAGCTCAGCGTCGAGCTTGGTGATGCTGAAGCTCACACCAGCCATTTCCTGGCAGGTGACGATGTTATCGACAATGGTCTGATGAATCTTGATGCCGCGTTTTTCGAGGATCGGTTTTGCGCCACGCAGCATAATGAGCAGCTCCATCATGTGCGTGGAGCCGAGGCTGTTGACGAAGAAGACGATTTCGTCACCAGCGTTGAGCACTAGATCATCACCAAAGAGGAGATCGAGCATCTTGGCGGCGAGTTCATCCGCCGTACACATCGGAATGAGGCCCACGCCTTTCTCGCCATGAATGCCCATGCCAAGGCCGATCACGTCATCGGCGAGTTCAAAGGTCGGCTTGCCAGTCGCCGGGATGCTGCCGGGCTTGGTGGAGACACCGACGGTGCGGGTATTGTCGCAGGCTTTTTGGGCGATGCGGGCGAGTTCATCGAGCGAATCGACAGTCTGGGCAGCGGCACCGGCGAGCTTGGTGATCGGCACCAGACCGGCCACGCCACGACGTTTGTGCTTCTCCGAAGGTGGAGCGGAGCAGACGTCGTCGGCAATGATGACGGTTTTCACGGTGATACCTTCATCCGCAGCGAGTTCCGCGCCAATGTCGAAGTTCATCACGTCCCCGGCGTAGTTGCCGTAGAGAAAGAGCACGCCTTTGCCACGGTTCACGGCCTGCGTGGCCTCCAGCACGATGTCAGGCGGAGGTGCGGCAAAAATTTCGCCCACGGCAGCACCATCAGCCATGCCTTTGCCGACAAGACCATGATAAATCGGCTCATGCCCGGCCCCACCGCCGACGAGCAGTGCAGGAGCGTCCGGGCGCAGATCATTCATCACGATGGAACGCGTGCCGACGCGGCGTGCCTTGCCGTCATAAGCCAGGACGAGTCCATCAAAGAGTTCGTCGGCGCATTTGAGCGGATTGTTGATGATCTTCTTGGCAGGATTGGCTTGGCTCATGGTCTGGTCGTGTGGGTTGGGAAAAGGTGCGGCAGTTTGGGCAGTGCTCCCAGGCTGTCAAAGCGCGATTCACCGTCCTGCCATTGAGCTGTCGGGCAACTGGAAGGCGTTTTCGATGACATGAACGTGCGGCAACTCGCCCTCGGTGAGAACGACCTCGGCGATGTCGAAACGGAATTTGATGCGCGGATGGCCGAGCAGGCGCAGCCAGTCCTGGGCACCGCGTTGAATGAGTCGCTGCTTTTCCAGGCCCACCGCATCTGCCGGGCGGCCAAAAGCGGTGCTGGTGCGGGTTTTGACCTCGACGAAGGTGAGCACGTCGCGATGCCGGGCAACGATGTCCACCTCGCCACGGTTCACGCCTCGGTAGTTGCGATGCAGGACGCGTCTGCCATGCATGCCGAGCCAGCGCACAGCGATCAACTCGCCCATCCGACCGATTTCCGCACGAGTCATGGTCCGCGAGGCAAGACGATGGTGAAACAAGCGCAGCGGCGAGGCGCGCAGCCAGAGAGCCGCTGCTCGCACACGCGCATCGCCCGTCACGCGCCGCCGCAGCCAGCGCCACAGGGTTTTCGGACGCGGGACACGGCGCTTGGGTTTCATACCTCGTCGAATTGAAACTCCGACTGTGCCACGGGACCGAAGCTGCGGCGGTGATGTGAGCAAGGGCCGAATTTTTTCAGCGCGGCGAGATGCGCTGGGGTGGGATAGCCTTTGTGAATCTCGAAGCCGTATTGCGGATGCTCCTCCGCCAGCGCGACCATGAAACGATCCCGCGTGACCTTGGCGATGATGCTGGCTGCGGCGATGGAGTAGCTCAGGCTGTCCCCCTTCACCAAGGCCACCTGATGCAGCGGAAACTGCTTCACCGGCCTGCCGTCGATCAGGACAGCATCCGGCAGCGGATCGAGAGCTAAGGCGGCGGCACGCATGCCAGACCAGGTGGCCTGGAGGATGTTGACGCGGTCGATTTCATCCGGCTCGATGCTGACACAATGCCAGCGAATGCGCGCATCACCCGTGATCTCTTCATAAAGACGTTCGCGCTTTGGCTCGTTGAGCTGCTTGGAGTCATTGAGAACTGGATGAGTGAAATCAGCCGGCAACACGACCGCCGCCACGCACACCGGCCCGGCCAGAGGTCCGCGTCCTGCCTCGTCGATGCCCGCGACAATACGGAAGCCAGCGGCCCGCAGCGTGTTCTCATGGTCGAGCGTCGGCATACATGGATGAACCTTGAACTTTGAACCTGAAACTTTGATCTCTTTTACCGGCTGACTTCCATCGGCAGCGTGATCTTTTCAGGAGCACCACTCTCCGGTGCCTGCCAGCGCAGCACTTCCTTGCCTGGCTGCTCAGGATCGTTCGACAAGAGGTAAACGCGAATTTGCAGCGATGCCTTCTCGCCCTTCGGCACTTCCGCAATCGGCTTCATTTGGAGCGTGATCTCATTGTGCCCGTTCACGAGGCCGCCGATGATCATCTGCTGCTCCATGCCGTCACCTACAGGGTCGTAGTCGAAGCCGTTCATGCTGACCTTTGTCTCGTAACCAAAGCTCTGAATCTTGTAGCCCGCCTTGTGGTCCGGCACACGGCAGAGCGGCGGCACCGGCGGCGCGATGCCGGGCGGTGTGAACTCCGGCGTTTCGAGAAACTCAGGACGCTTTCCTTCCAGCAACGCCTGCCGCACTTCGGGCGCGTTGGCCATGCTGGTGATGCGGTTGCTGTCGAACTTCCACATGCCATTCTCGCGCAGAAATTTCAGCTTCAGCACATCGTCACGCACCAACTCTCGATCCTGACCTAGGTCGATCTTGCCGAAATAAACCAAGTGCGCGGTGTCGCCCACCGCCTGCGCCTCCAACAGACGCAGCCCGTCAAGCGGTGGCGGCTGCACACCTGAGGCAAACACCGCATCAGGGAAAGCACTGCGCTCGCTCACGATGGAGTTGCGCATCACCGTCTGGCGGTAGCGCGTGATCGACGAAGCCCAAGCCAGCGGATCTTTGCGAATCATCGCCTGACGCCAGTTCTTGTAAGCGTTCTCCAAAGCTGTGCGTAGATTGACATCGCCATCCTGAGCCTGCAGCGGGAGAATGGTGGCAAGCAGGGCGAAACTGAGAAGCAATGGGGTAAGGAAGCGCATGGTTGGATTGAAAAACTGTCTCAAGAAAAGCCGTGTCGGCATGAAAACAACCCTGGATCATCATTTTACGGCTCGCTTACTTCTCAAAGTGGGTTGATAGTTTTCCCACTGACACAAAACCATTTGCCGTTTTGGCGATTCTGGTAAACGTCACTTTTTCCCTCACCCACAAACATGGAGTCACCCAGCGAAGGCCTGCCTAGAACACCCCCGATTGATCGCAATCGGGAACTGCTGAAGACCGCCCGTGAGGAGATCTATAAGAGCGTCGGAGGGGTGAATCTCTCCGCGTACATCTGGGAGCCAGAAATGGACAAGGCTCCACCTTATCCGAAATCAGTCGCCGCATTCTTCTTCAGCAGCGGTTGGGACAACGGCCAAGTGGCGCAGTTCGCTCCTCATTGTATGTATTTTGCCTCACGCGGCATGACAACGATCTGCTTCGACTACCGCGTCGCCACGCGTCATGGCACGGGCCCTGTGGAGGCCATGGCCGACGCGCGTTCCGCCATCCGGTGGATTCGCATGAACGCGGTCGAACTCGGCATCAATCCCGGCAAGATCGTCGGCGTCGGCGGTTCCGGTGGTGGTCATGCCATCGCCTCCTCCGCGATTTTGAGCGGCTTCGATGATCCGAATGATGCGGTTGATTGCAGCCCGGCTCCAAACGCCATCGTGCTGTTCAATCCGGTGATCGACACCTATTCCAAAACCGCCTTTGGTCGTGAGCGCTGGCCGGATCAGGCCACCTGCAAGGCCGCCGACCTCATCCGCGCCATCAAGCCTGGCCTGCCCCCCATGCTCATCATGCACGGCACTGGCGACCGTGTGGTGCCCTTCGGTGGCTCGTATGAGTTTGCCCGCAAGTCGAGTAAGAAGAAAAATCTCTGCCGCCTGATCGAGTTTGAGGGCCAGGGCCACGGCTTCTTCAATTTCAACCTCTCCTTCGAGATGTACGAGGCCACCATCCGGGCCATGGACGAGCTGTTCGTCGAACTCGGCTTCCTTGAGCCCGACCCTGAAGCAGGACTCGGCAAGATCGACTAGCCCTTCACCGGGGGGAATGTCGAATTCAGAATGACGAATTTCCGCTTACACGCCGTTTCGTCATTCGTTCCTTCCTGTATTCATTCGTCATTCTGAATTCGTCACTCGTCATTTTCCACAAACACCGTCGCACCACCATGCTCCGCGCACTTCTAGCCCTTCTTATCGTCTCCTCGGTCTCCGCACAATGGCCGCAGGATACCAGCGATCTCAAAGCCGACCCAAAGGCGCAGTTCGGCACGCTCGAAAATGGCCTGCGCTATGTGATCATGCCGCATGACGAGCCGCCCGGCCGCGCCAGCATCCGTCTTTACATGGATGTCGGCTCGCTGATGGAGCAGGACGACCAGCAGGGCATGGCGCACTACCTGGAACACATGGCCTTCAACGGCTCACGTCATTTCAAAGGCGGTGAGATGGTCGAGTACTTCCAGCGTCTAGGCATGGGCTTCGGCGCGGATACCAATGCGCACACCTCCTTCAAGGAAACCGTGTACATGCTCGAACTGCCGAAGGTGGAGTCAAAATTCATCACCGAAGGCATGCAGCTCTTCCGTGACTACCTCGACGGCATGCTGCTTGGCGAAGCCGAGATCGACAAAGAGCGCGGCATCATCCTCAGCGAGAAGCTCAGCCGCGATTCCATTGAGTACCGCACCATGATCGAAGGCTACAAGTTCGGCCTGCCAGAGTCCATCCTCCCGCATCGCTTGCCCATCGGCCAGGAAGAGACGATCAAGACCATGAAGCGCCCGCGCTTCGTGGATTTCTACGAAGGCTACTACACACCGAAACGCGCCACCATCGTCGCTGTCGGTGATTTCAAGGACACCGCCGCCGTGAAGGCCGAGATCGAAAAGCACTTCACCGATGCCAAACCCAAGGGCGAGGAACTCAAAGACCCGAACCTTGGCAAAATTCCCACCGGTTACGGCATCATCGCCAAACTGCATACCGAGATGGAGGCTCAGTCGCTCACCCTCTCCGTCGAAATCCCCCGCCCCGCCCTCAATCGGCCGGATAATGCCGAGTCGCGCCGCGAAATCCTCATCCGTGACCTCGCCGACATGATGCTCAACCAGCGTCTGTCGAAACTCGCGAAAGCGGAAGGTGCCCCCATCCTCGGCGCGGAAAGCTACAGCTACGAGTATCTCGAATTCGTCAGCATCAACGGCATCCAGGCCCAGTGTGACCCGAAAAACTGGCAGGCAGCGCTAACCCTGCTCGAAACGGAACTGCGCCGCGCCATAGAGCACGGCTTCACCGACGCTGAGTTTGAAGAAGCCAAGGCCACCGTCCTCAAAGGTGCCAAACTGCGTGCGGATCAGGCCGACAGCCGGAAATCACGCGATCTCGCCAGTGGCATCGTCAGCATCCTCGCCTCCAAAAAAGTCTTCACCCATCCTGCTGACGATCTCGCCCGCGTTTCCACCGTGCTCGCCGGATTGAAGAAGGAAGACAGCCACGCAGCGCTCGTGAAAGACTGGAAGGGCGATGACACCCAGCTCTTCCTCGGTGGCAACCTGAAGCTCGAAGGCGACGCAACGGCTCAGATCATCGCCACGTTCAAAGACAGCCGCTCCAAGCCTGTCGCCCCGCCTGCCAAGGAGGAAACCGCAACCTTTGCCTACACCGACTTCGGTCCTGCGGGCAAAGTCGCCAGCCGAAGCGAGGCCAAGGATCTCGAAATCACCCAGGCCGTGTTTGAAAACAACGTGCGTTTCAATCACAAGCGCACCGAGTTCGAAAAAGGCACCCTGCGCGTTCTGGTCAGCTTTGGCGGCGGCAAACTCAGTGTTCCTGCAGGAAAACCCGGCCTGCTACCCTTCACGCAAAGCACCTTCCAGCTCGGCGGCCTCGAAAAACACGGGGTCGATGACATCCGCCGCATCTTCGCCAGCCGAACCGTCGGCAGTGATTTTTCCGTCGGTGACGAAGCCTTCCTCCTTTCCGGCAGAACCACCCCCGCCGATCTCGAAGCACAGCTTCAACTGCTCGCCGCGTATTTGACCGCTCCAGGTTATCGCGACGAGGCGGCACGCCAGTTTGAGAAAAACCTCGAGCCGCTCTACACGCAGCTCAAGCACACTGCCGAAGGCGTCATGAACAACGAAGTCGTCGCCTTCATGCACTCCGGCGATCCGCGCTGGGGTTTCCCAAAGATGGAAGAACTCAAGCAGCGCACGTTGGCCGAGGTGAAAGAATGGCTCACCCCCGCTTTGCAGCAGGAATACCTCGAAGTGAGTGTGCTAGGAGACATCAACGCCGAAGCGGCGCTTGATGCCGTGGCCAAAACGCTCGGTGCGCTGCCCAAACGTGCGGAGAAAAAGCCTGCGTATGAAAAAGAGCGCACCGTCACCTTCCCGAAGCCCGAGGCCAGCAAGGACTTCCCGTTTGAAACCGAGATCCCGAAGGCCATCGCCACCATTTACTGGCCAACCGATGACATGAGCAACATCCAGCGCACCCGCCGCCTCACGCTGCTCGGCTCCATCCTCGACGACCGTCTGCGCATCAAGGTGCGTGAGGAACTGGGAGACACCTACAGCCCCGCCTGCTATCACGTCGCCAACGACACCTTCACCGGCTACGGCTACATGACCACGATGATCGAGTGCAAGCCCGAGCTGGCAGGCGCACTCACCAAGCTCGTCATCGAAATCGCCGACAAACTCGCCACCGGTCCCATCACCGACGATGAATTTGATCGTGCGATGAAACCGATGATCGCCCAGCTTGAGCAGATGCGCCGCGACAACCGCTACTGGTCCATGAACGTCCTGCGCTGCTCCCATGAGCATCCCGAGCGCCTCGACTGGGCCAGAACCTTTGTCAGCGACTTCGCCGGCATTAAGAAAGAGGAGATCCAGGCCCTCGCCAAAGAATACCTCGGTGCCAAACGTGCCGTGTCTGCTGGGATCATTCCGCAGGTGAAGAAGTAGTCCCCGTATTGTACTCCCGCCTTTAGGCGGTTCTGAGCCGGCTGAAGCCGGGACTACAGTGCTCTGATTTCACACCAGGCGCTGCTTCAAGGCCCGCACCTCGCCGCTCACATCGGCGGCGAGGAGAAAGGCGGACACCACGACGACGCGTTTAGCTCCTGCGGCGGTGATTTCATCCAACCGTGACGCGT
Organism: Prosthecobacter sp.; assembly: GCA_044355475.1. Taxonomy (GTDB): domain Bacteria; phylum Verrucomicrobiota; class Verrucomicrobiia; order Verrucomicrobiales; family Verrucomicrobiaceae; genus Prosthecobacter. The sequence continues at coordinate 1,782 of JBIKYB010000099.1, read as the reverse complement.
TCACGCCACCGATGCAGAAAATCGGCAGCGTCACGAGACGATGGACCTCGGCGATGTCCTGCAAGCCAATCGGCACATAGTCCGGCTTCGTTCCCGTCGCATAAAGCGGCCCGAAACCGATGTAATCCGCGCCTTCCGCCTGCGCCGCGACGGCTTGAGCGAGGCTGTGAGTCGATTTGCCGACAAAACACGCCGAACCGACCACCGCGCGCGCCTTGGCGACCGCATCATCGTCCTGACCGACATGAACGCCCTCGCTGCCGACTGCGGCGGCCACTTCGAGATAGTCATTGATCACCAGCGGCACACCACTCTCACGAGTGATTGGCAGCATGAGCCGCGCGAGACGCTCGATCTCACCTGCGGCGAGTTTTTTGGCCCGCAGCTGCAGCACATCGACTCCGCCAGAGCAAAGCTGCGCGGTCATGTGCTCCACCTTTTCCGGCGTCACATAACCGAGATCAACGATGCCATAGAGCCGTGCGTCTTGAATGCGTTTCATGTCGCATTGCATTGGCTTTGGCGGCCCAGGGCGCAAGCGCAGTTTCCATTTGCTCCCGTTCCACGCGGCGTTTAAGGCCGGTCATGGCGGGAAGCATCCTTGGCGGTGCCTCCCGTTTTCTTTCCGTTCGCAGATGCAGGGAAGGCCGTGAGAACCGGCCACAGTGGCGCTGCGGTATCGGGTTACAGACCTCCATTCATGCCCTCGGGCATGGAACACAGCCAATCGGGAGCAATCCTTGGTGAAGGCGGAGGCGAGGAGCGGCGCACACGCGCTGCATAAACCCGGAGTCCGAACATCTCGCTGCGAACACATCATCCGACCCGCCATGTGGCGGTGCGCGGATGAATTCATCGAACCAATGAACACCCCAAAGACATGTACCTCCACACTCCCTGTGGCCGCAGCTTCGTGCTCGCGTCCTTACTCCTCGGGAACACGCTCCCACTGAGCGCCCAAACGCCCCACAAATCCGGCCCACTGCCGGAAGTCGTCATCACCGCGACGAAAACGGAAACGGAATCCTGGCGCACCGCCAGCAGCGTCACGGTCATCGACCGCAAAAAAATCGACGATCAGCAACTCAAACTGCTGCCTGAAGCCCTGCGGCAGGTCCCAGGACTCGTCATCGCAGATCGCGGCACCCCCGGCTCGGTCAACGGCATCTTCCTGCGCGGCACGAACAGCGACCAGACTCTCGTCGTCATCGACGGTCGCCCGATTCCCGCGAACCTCGCCGGTCTTTACAACATCGAGACCATGGCGCTCGACAACGTGGAGCGAATCGAGGTGCTGCGGGGCCCGGCGGCCAGTTTGTACGGCGGCAAAACGCTTGGTGGCGTGATCAACATCATCACGCGCAGTGGCAAAGGACTGGAGAAGCCAGAAACCACGCTCTCGTGGGAAGGCGGCAGCTTTGGCACCTCCATCGAAAACCTCAGCACACGCGGCGCGGCTGGCATCTTCGACTGGAGCCTCGAACTCAGCAGGCACGACACGCAGGGCTACCGCATCAACAGCCAGATGCAGCTCAACAACATGGCGGCAAAATTCGGTGCCCAGCTCGCCGACTCGCTGCGCTTTGACCTCGACCTGCGTTACTACCTCGCAGACATCGGCGTGCCTGGAAACCTCGCTAGCAAAGATCCAAACGACCATGTGCTCACCGAGTTCTGGAGCCTCTCGCCGCGCCTCGTGTGGGAGACCACGGACCGCTGGACGCAGACACTGACTTACCAGTTCGGAAACTTCCGCCAGGCGTCCACGGGCTTCAACTTCGG
>JBIKYB010000352.1:0-5208 GCA_044355475.1 Prosthecobacter sp. | reverse complement strand
ACAACCGCATCACCTCGCGCAATCACTTCTGGGAGTATCAGAGCGTGGTCGAGATCACTGATAAGTGGACCCTCACCGCAGGAGCGTGGCTGCAAGACATCGGCTACTCACGCTACAACGACGACACGCCCGGAATTTTCAACCGTGGCGGCAAGTCCTACGACGTCGATCAGGCGGAAACGAACTGGGCGCTCTACCTGCAATCCCAGGCCGAGATTCTGCCGGGTTGGAACCTCACCGGCGGACTCCGCCATGACGAGTACTCTGACTTTGCCGATGCCACCACCTGGCGTGTCGGATCGAGCTGGCGCATGCCTTGGACTCAAACGGTGCTGCATGCCAATTACGGCACCGCCTTCGCTCCGGCGAGCCCGCAGAACCGCGAGGCCGCGCTGTTTGGAAATCCCGCCTTTCTGGAGCCGGAACACAGCAAAGGTGTGGAGTTTGGCATCGAACAGCCCTTTGCAGGAAACAAGGGCAGTGTCAGCCTGACCTACTTCCGCAACAGCATCACCCATCTGATCGTGTTCACTCCACCAGCCGGACCGCTGCGTCAGATCAACAAGGCGCGGACGGAAGGTCTGGAAGCCGCACTGAGCTGGCAGCCCTGCGACCGCTTCGGTTTCAGCACCCAGTACACCTATCTCGAAGCGGATGACCTCACCGCCGGCACACGCCTCGTGCGCCGACCACGCCATCAAATTTCCGGCGACGCCTGGGTCAAGCCGACGTCCAAATTCCGCCTCGGCATCGGCGGGCTTTACACCATCGACCGTGAAGACGGCTTCGGTGCCGCTCAGCGCGACATTGAGGACTATCTTCGCCTGCGGCTGACCGCTAGTTACGAGGTGTGCAAAAACCTCGAACTCTTCGCCCGAGTCGAAAACCTCCTCGGCGAGCGCTACGAGGAGGTTCTCGGCTTCCCCACCATGCGCACCGGGGCTTACGCGGGATTCCGGCTACGTTTTTAAAATGCGGTCCAGTGGCTGTGCGACAGGAGGCCGCAAAAGCCCGGTTGCGAAGCAACCGGGCTACTTTAAATCAGCCGCGTGAGCCGCCGCCCGCCACGCCCTGAATCCCCTGCCGCGCTGCGCGAGCGGTTCATCGGTCGTGTCAGCGCGGACAGCCCCTTCTACCGGCTGTTCGATCACCTGCCGGACCTCGCCTTCTTTGCCAAAGACAGCGAGTTCCGCTTCATGTGCGCCAGCCGTCGTTTCATGGACCGCTTCGGCATCACCGAGGAGGCGGGTATCGTCGGCAAAAACGACTTCGATCTCTTTCCCACGCGCCTCGCCGAGAACTTCCGCCGTGATGACGAGGAGGTGCTTGCCAGCGGCAAACCGAAACTGCACATCGTCGAGCTGTTCTTCACCGACCAGGGCATCCCGGACTGGTTTGTGACGAACAAGCTGCCGCTCATCGACGATCAAGGCCGTGTCATCGGCATCATGGGCACGGTGCAGAGTTTTGAGGGCAAGAAACAGGTGCTCCAGCCCTACCTGCAAATCGACCGCGCCCTCGCCTACATCCGCGAGCACTTCCGCACGGGTGTCTCCATCACCGAACTCGCGCAGATCGTGCATCTCTCGCCGCGCCAGTTGCACCGCAAGTTCGTCGAGACCTTTGGGGCCAGCCCGCAGGCCTTCATCATGAAACTGCGCATCCAGGCCGCCTGCGAGGCGCTGCAAAAAGAAGGCGCACAGATCACCGAAGTGGCCCGCGATCTCGGCTTCTGCGACCAAAGCGCCTTCACCCACCACTTCCACCGCCACATGGGCCTCACCCCGCTGAAGTACCTGCAACAGTTCAGGCTGAGGAGAGCGTAGGGCAGCTAATTGTTAAACAGGTGAGACGTTAAAAATCAGCAGTCAGAGGTGCTCTGCCGCAGACGCCACTTCTCACGTCTGACTTCTCACTCCTCAGGCTTGCCTCGCCCATCGCTAATTTTTCCGGTTGCCCACACCGCCAAGTCCGCTTAAAGACTGCGCCCCGGAAAATTCCGCGCGATTAGCTCAGTGGTAGAGCATTGCCTTCACACGGCAGGGGTCGCAGGTTCGAACCCTGCATCGCGCACCATTCAACTTCTACGAGGCTTAAAGCCTGAAAGCAGTTTTTTGAATTCATCCAAACGCTGGGGCTGGGTTCCGTATCGGCCTGAGGCATACAACTCGGCCAGCGGTTTGATTTGTGGGGCCAAATCCGGCCTGAGAGCGGAAACGCGCTCGGCATAAGCCAACGGGCCTTCATGCGCGAGGCGAGGCCGCACACCGGCTTTGGCGAGCTTTTGGCACACACGCTGCCAGACGCGCATCCACGGGTCCGCATGTCGTGCGGGCCGTCGCAACCACCAAGTAACGAACGCGGCAACGAGAAACACGGCGGCAATGCTGGCGACGAGCAGCGAGAGCCGACTCTGCACCAGCCCCAGGCGCTCCAGCAGACCGCGCTGCGTTTCCTGGTTGTAGTCGATGACGCGGTCCTGCCAGGCATAGCTGAGGCTGTCCCACAGAAGACGCATGCGCTGCGTGACGCGTCCCCAAAGACTACGGCGCTGCCGCTCGGCGGCCTCCGCTCCTCCCGCCAGCCAAGAGCGCAGATCGATGTTCACACGGTCGGGTGCCAGCGCCGCAGTGGGGTCGATGCGATACCAGCCCACGCGCTCCAGCCAGACCTCGGTCCAGGCATGCACGTCACTTTGTTTCACGATGAGGTAGCCGCCGTTGTGATCCGAAAACTCACCGCCGAGATAGCCCACCACCAGACGCGAGGGGATGCCCGCCATGCGCATGAGGGTAGCAAAGCTGGCGCTGAAATGCTCGCAGAAGCCGGTGCGGCGGCTCAGGAAGAACTCCTCCAGCCCACCCGACCCGGAGTACTCACCCGGCTCCAGCGTGTAAGTGAAGCCCTGGGTGCTCAGGTGCTTCAAGGCGAGCTGCACGATCTGCTCATCGCTTTGCGCGGCCGCCTCCCACGAATCCGTGATCTGTTTGAGCTGTGGGGAGATGTTCCCAGGCAGTTGCAGCGCAGCTTCACGATGGTGATCCGGCAAATCACGCAACGGCGGTTGTTCGACGCGAGATTTGACCTCAATGCGCTCCGAACTGCGCACCGGCATGGGCGAGAGGAGCGTTTCATCAAACTCAGGATACAAACGCATGCCGCGGGCGGTGGCACTGAGCGGCAGATCCAACGCGGGCACCCACGTCCGGCCATGCGGCTCCAGGTCGATGATCTGGCGCACATCATTGGGGCTTTGTTTCGCGGGAAACATGGGCCGGTAGCCAAGGCGCTCGCCACGCGTCCAGCGCAGGCCTTCACACTGCCAAAGTGTGATGCAACGCCAGTAGCGGTGCATGTTCGGCGGTGGCTGGCCATCAGGAAAGCGCACACGGAAGGCCACATCCGTCCTCAAGGCCAAACTGGCGATGCCGCCAGGATCGAGCGTGTTGTCGATGCCCGTCTCACCAAACCGGCTGCGGCCCAGCGCGGCGCTGAGATCGAGCAATCCGCGTGGAAACACAAAAAACAGCATCAGCGCCAGCGGCACGGCTTGAGCGAAGAGTGTGGCCGTCACCCGCGCCGGTTCGCGTGCTCCGGGCGCACTGCGGCGGAAGCGCACCATGCAGCCGGTGATGAGCAAAAACACCCCCAGCACCCAAACCGAGCGAGACAGATGATTTTCGAGCAGGATGACGCAAAACGCTAGAAACCAGCCGATCAGCCCCAGCACCTGAAATTCACGCGGCGTGCGGCTTTCCAGCACCTTCGCGCCTGCCAGCACGAGCAGCAGGGCGATGCCCGGCTCCATGCCACGCATCTCTCCATACTCAAACCACACGGCCGCAATGCCCGCGACGATGACAGCCGCGCGCACGATCACATGCGGCACGCCCATGCGCAGCACACCGCGCCAGATCAAACACAAGGCACAGACCGCCAGTCCTGCCGTGGCGATGTAGCCATGCATCGGCCAGATCGCTAAAAGCAGCGCCAGACTCAGCAGCAGCAGCGGACGCGCAGGCAGATAGATGGATTGCTCGAAGCTGATTTCACTCGTCCCCTTCCCTGACTGCAAATCCCCCGAAACTGCTGCTACAGCATCCGTGTTCGTCTGCGTGGCGAGCGCGTCCAGGCAGCGGCGCAGATGCGCAGGGCCAAGGCCGGCACGAATCGTTGTTTCCGGCAGCCGCAGCTCATAGGGACGCGCTTCGCTCTCGCAAATCTCCATCCAGCGGGCGAATTGGGAAGCGCGGGCGGCCTCGTCGAGCTTGAGCGCCTTCCAATCGAGCACCACGACGCCTGCCACATTTGAACTCCAGGTTTTGACCATGAGCGGGCCGCCGCGTGCCGCCGCGCGCCAGTCGATGTGACGCGGTGAGTCGCCCGCATGCCACTCCCGCAGCCCGGCAAAGTCATCACCACCACTGCTTTGCGCTCTCGCGGTGAAAACGACTGCCGCATCGCCTTGCAGCGAGTGATCAGGCGCGGGCAGCGGCAGATCGCCTCCCGGTTTTGGATGCACACGCCGCACCCAGGAGGTCTGCATCACCCCTTCCGCCGTAAACAAGCCCAGCGGATACACGCTGCGCACCATGATCCGCAACGCGCCGCCCGCATGCCGCGCTGGCGGCGGCAGATTCACGAGCACTGCTTGGCCTGAGGGCACGCGCTCAACAAACACCGAGCTCTCCGCGCCGATGACCAGCACCTCTAGCCCACACGGCGAAACCGCGCCCGTAGCCCGCAGCTCCACCGGGATGCGCTTGGACTCGTTCTGCGCCGTGGGTCGCCCTCCAACGAGGCGCACGCTCACTCCGCGCAGATTTGCCCGCGCATGCAACCAGGACAATGCGCCCATCGCCGCCGTGATCAGCGTGATGAGATGCGCCGCGCCGTTTGATTGCGCTTCCGCCGCATACCACATGCCGCCCACGATGGCTGCGAGCGCCAGCGTGTGCCGGTTCCAGCGGACGCGTGTTTTCATCACTTCAAGGCAACGGTGTTTCCGCGATGAGCTGTTTGGCAAACTCGGCACCGCTCATGCCGTCGATGGCATGCTCCAGACGATGCCCCATCACTTGAATGGCGACGGCTTGAATGTCCTCCGGCAAAATCATCGCCCTACCACTGAGCAAAGCCCACGCACGTGCCGCCGCGAGCACGGCAAGACCTGCACGCGGCGAAAGCCCGTGCCCCTGCGCCCGGCTG
>JBIKYB010000293.1:0-6317 GCA_044355475.1 Prosthecobacter sp. | reverse complement strand
TGGACTGCCGCGCTTGAAGTGTGGCGGAAAATTTCACGCCATCCCTTTTGATGCCCAGTTATCAGATGCCTGGACAGGCTGAGTCGAAAATCCTCAGATGGAGGAGGGAAACCCACGCCTAAATTTTTGTCGCGTCGAACTGTGGCGGATTCCGCCACATACTGTCGGGCAATCGCTGGAGGCAGCCCAGATTGACGGGGCCATGCCTGTCCCAGAGGATTTGTCGGCAAACTTCTATGGCACTCCTTTCCCTTTCTTCTGTTTTTCGGCATGTCCCTTTCATTCAATGGCCGCTGGTGCGGAATGATGAGTTCTTGGCCAAAGCAGGCCATGCGGATGATGTTCTGGTTCATCACCTGTCAGGTTCGGTGTTTTCGATCCGCATGCTGCGTTACTGGTGGGTCGGCCAGGCGATTGCTGAGGAATCACGCCGCCAGGGACGGCCTCTGAGGGTGCTCGATGTCGGCTGTGAGCGCGGCTGGCTGAAGTTTTTCACGCCCGAGGGCGCGGTGGAGCGCTGGGTTGGCCTTGATTGGGATGTGCGCACGGAGTGCCTGGAGAACGCACAGTACGACGAGGTCATCCGTGCCAACTTTGACGAGGTTTTCCCGGTCGAATCCGGCTCCATGGACGTGGTCGTGAACAATCATGTCATGGAGCATCTCCCGCGCCCGGGAAGCACCATGGCGGAAATAAGCCGCGTGCTGCGCGTGGGGGGCATTTTTCTCGGAGGCAGCCCCACGATGCCTCACTGGCTCGCACGCCTGCGAGAAAGCTGGCTGCGCCGGAAGCTGCGTCTCGGCCAAGTGGCACCCGGCGGGCACATCAACTGCCTTTCCCCCAAGCGCTGGAGAAATCTCATGACTGAGACCGGTCTGGAGCCTGAATTTGTCACGGGTAGCCACGGCGTCCGCTTCACCGGAAGCTGGCTCGAGAGCCAACGCTGGTGGATTCGCCTGAATCAGTTTTGGGGAGGACTTTTCCCCTCGCTCGGCTCCGAATGCTATGTCTGCGGGCGCAGGAGCGGCTCCTGGGTTGCCCAGACGAAGATCAAAAAGCAGCCGGATGCCCACTGGAGGCCGGTTTGGGCCGGTTTCGCGGCCACGGCGGCCATCGTTGTGGCCTTCAGCACCTGGAGCACCTGGCAGAGCTGGATTCGGCAAGACACTCAGCAGTTGCACTCCTGGATCGAGACTCATCAGGAGGGGCAGGATCACTTCATCATTTCCCACGATGATTCAGAGAGCAGGCTGAGCCACCGTCACGACGTTCGTGCGGCAGACGGACTCAACGAGGCGCTCTTCCTGCTCAAGCAGCACCCCCACGCGCACATCCTTGTCAGTGAGAGGGATCTCGAAACTCTCTGCCTTTCGGACGCGGGACACGACCTCGTCATCGACTCGCGTCTTCCGCGTGTTTTTCGAGACGACCTCATCTTGGTCCGCTCCGGCATCCCCGGCACGTCTCTGCGCAACTACTCGTTTACTGAGGGTCAGCTTTCTCCAGCAGTTCATGAGTCCTCCTCACAAGCCGTTTATCGCGAGGGATAACCCGGCGGCGGCGGCGGAATGCCGCCAGGAGGAGCGGTCGTGCCATAACCTGGGGGCGGAGCACTGTAGTTCGTGGGCGGCGGAGCACCGTAGTTCGCTGGTGGAGCGCCGTAGCTGGAGGGCGGCGGGGTTCCGTAGTTCGCGGCAGGCGCAGGCGCGTTTTGGCTGAAAGCCCCCCCCTGCGGCTGGGCTCCGGGAATGGTTTTGGCTGTCACCACCACATCAGCGAGCTGGTTGTAGGGGATCTGGATGTACTCCGCCGCCGCCCGGGAGAGATTGATGACCCGGCCGGGGTAGTGCGGGAAGCGGTCGTTGACGACGACCTTCACCGAGCGCCCGTTGTAGCTGTTTTTGACCTTCACCTCGGTGCCGAAGGGCAGGGTGTTGTGAGCGGCAGTCCATCCCTGCGCATAATAGGGCTGGCCGGAGCTGGTCATGCGGCCCGCGTATTGATCCGCGATGTAGGAGGCATAACCGCGCTCCTTGTATGCGGGGGCGCTGCAACTGATCAAAAGCGCGGGCAATGACAGAAGAACGGTTCGAAAGAGGGCGGGAATGATCATGTGCTGCTGGGGAGATTAAGCGGGTTTGTCAGACGGCACAACCATGCGCATCGTTCGTTCGGTGGCGCAGATTTCATGCATCAAGCCGGGTCAGGAGGCAAAGCCGCCCTCATAGCGTCGGGATAGAAACTTACACATTGCCCAGACTTCAATCATCCCACCCTGCACCATAATCGCCCAGCGGATAGGCCTTCCAGATGTGCGCTGCTTCATCCCGCCCCTTTTCACGCAGGTAATCATGCGTACTCGACCACGGCCAATCCGTCCATTTCGCGACGTGGCAATGCTTCACCGCGTTGTGATGGACATAATTCACCGTGGCCCAGGCGTGTGCCTCGCTGCGCATGGCGCGGTCGGTCGCGCGGTGCCAGCACTGGCGGCCGCGTGCGTTGTCCTCGCCATTCCAGGTGAAGGAGGTGCCGCCATGCAGTTTTCCCAGTCGTGCAAGAAGCGCAGGAAGATGAGAGGTCGTCGTCAGCACATGGTAGTGATTGGGAAGCAGGCACCACGCATGAATGATGGCGGCGGCTTCTGCAAACGCCTGATGCAAGAGCAAAACGAACGCGTCCAGGCGCTCGTCTGTGGCTCCGAGAATCGGCGCATGCTCATAGCAGGCACCGGTGATCAAATACTGGTCCGTCTGCTGACCCGCAAAATGCGGCGGACCATGCCAGGGGCGATGCTGTCGTTTGCGAAAGGCCAGCACCTCGTCACGCATCTCCGGCGTCCATTTTCTCCACGCATACATGCGTCGATTTCAGCTTGGGCATTCGCATCACGCAAGCCTGTTCTTCTTCGTACTGTAGTCCGGGCTTCAGGCGGTTCAGAGCACTGTAGTCCCGGCTTCAGCCGGTTCTGGGAAGGGCGCGAATTCACCATGCGCCCAGAACCGCCTGAAGGCGGGAGTACACTGCCCGATCAGCCTTCGGTAGCGCCGCATCGACCTTGGAGACAACCTTGCCGCTGCCAATGGGGGCCGCACTGTAGTACCGGCTTCAGCCGGTTCTGGGAAGGGTGCGCATTCACATTCGCTCTGAGCCGCCTAAAGGCGGGACTACATTACCCGATCAGCTTCCGCGCTTCAGCGAGCGCCGCATCCACCTTGCTCACATCCTTGCCGCCGCCACGGGCGAAGTCGGGCTTACCGCCGCCTTTGCCGCCGACGAGGGGGGCGATGGTTTGGATGATTTTGCCGGCTTGGACCTTGGACTGGTGCTCTTTGCCGACGTTGGCCATGAGGGTGACGTTGCCGCCGCCGGTGGCGGCGAGGACGATGATACCGCTGAACTGGCCTTTGAGGGCGTCGTTCAGGGCCATGGCGTAATCGGCATCGACGTCGCCGAGGTTGGCGATGATGAGGTTGTTTTCGGCGGTGGCGAGGAGGTCTTTGGCTTTGCCGCTGGCTTCGCGCTGCTGGGCGGCTTTGAGGGCTTTTTCGAGCTCTTTCTGCTGGGTGAGCAGTTGGTCGAGCTTCTTCTCGAGGTCGGCAGTACCTTGAGCGCTGACTTTACCGGCGAGGAGCTTGAGGAGGTCGGCGTCGGCTTTGGCGGCGTGGTAGGCTTCCATGCCGGCGATGGCTTCGATGCGGCGCACGCCAGCGGCGACGGCTCCTTCGGCGACGAGGCGGAAGAGGCCGATCTCGCCGGTGTGGCGGGTGTGGGTGCCGCCGCAGAGTTCCATGCTCCAACCATCCAAAGCATGCGCTTTGCCGCCGATCTGCACGACGCGGACGTTCTCGGGATATTTTTCGCCGAAGAGCTGCATGATGCCGCTGTTGGCCTTCGCCTCGGTGTAGGGCACTTCGGTCCAGGAAACGATGTCGTTGGCCACAATGCGCTCGTTGACGAGTTTTTCGATGTCGGCGAGCTGCGCGGGGGTCAAAGCGGCGCTGTTGAAGTCGAAGGTGAGCTTGTCCGGCGTGACGTTGCTGCCTTTCTGCGTGGCGTCCTGGCTGACGACCTCGTGCAACGCCCAATGCAGGATGTGCGTGACGGTGTGGTGTCGCTCGATGGCATGACGGCGCGTGGCATCGACGGCGACGCGGACCTGCGAGCCGACGGCGGGTGCGTCTTCACCTTCGATGAAGTGCAGCCAGGTGTTGCCGACTTTCGTCGTACTGGAGATGGGGAAGGCGTTCGCGCCGATGATGATCTGGCCGCTGTCGCCGATCTGGCCGCCCATTTCGGCGTAGCAAACGCTGGAGTCGAGCACCACCGCCGTCTTGTCCTTCATAGAAACGACTTCGAGCACTTTGGCGTCGGTTTCAAGCGTGTCGTAACCGATGAACTTGGTGGCGTCCTTGGTTTCGATTTCGCTGACGGAGACGACCTGTTTGTTCTTCTGACCGGCTTCACGAGCGCGTTGTTTCTGCTCGTCCATGAGCTTGTCAAAACCTGCGGTGTCAACGGTCAATCCGCGTTCGCGGGCGAGGAGTTCGGTGAGGTCGATGGGGAAGCCGAAGGTGTCGTAGAGTTGGAAGGCGAAACGTCCAGGCAATTCAGAACCCACCGTGTACAAGGGTGAGTAGTGTTTGGGCTCAGACTGACTAGTACTGGTTTGAGAAGTGACTTCGCTTTCAAACAGCTCCATTCCACGATCCAAAGTCCGGTTAAACGCCTCTTCCTCGAGCTTCAACACAGCTTTGACCTGCTCTTTCTTCACGCGCAGCTCAGGGAAGACATCCGCCATCTGCGCAGCGAGGACATCGACGAGCTTGTAGAAGAAGGGCTCTTTGAACTCGAGCGTGCGGCCATACTTCACGGCGCGGCGGAGAATGCGGCGGAGGGTGTAGTTGCGGTCGCTATTGCCGGGCTGGATGCCGTCGGCGATGGAGAAGCTGAGGGTGCGCAGATGATCCGCGATGACGCGGAAGGCGACGTCGATCTTTTCCTGTTCGGTGACGGGGATAACGTGGCCCTGCTCGTTCGCCTTCGGCAGTGTGCTTTGGTAGTGCTTGCCGCTGAGCTTCGTCAGCTCGTCAAAGATGGGCTTGAAGACGTCGGTGTCGTAGTTGCTGATCTTCGCGGTTTCGAAGTCGGTGAAGTTCTTCGTGCCCTGGATGATGCTGGTGAGGCGCTCGAAGCCCATGCCGGTATCGACATGCTGCGCGGGCAGCGGGGTGAAGGTGCCGTCGGGGTTGGCGTTGTATTGGATGAAGACGTTGTTCCAGATCTCGATGCAGCTGGCGTCGCTGCCATTGACGAGCTTCGCGCCTTCACGCTGGCGATCCTCGCTCAGCTCGATGGGGCCGGGTGTGAGGTCGATGTGGATCTCGGTGCAGGGGCCGCAGGGGCCGGTGTCGGCCATCATCCAGAAGTTGTCCTTCTTGTTGCCGTTGACGATGTGGATGTCGGGATCGAGGCCGACGGAGCGGAATTTTTCAGCCCAGAGGTTCCAGCTTTCTTCATCGCGGTCGGCGGGGTCGCCTTTCGATTTATCAGGCTGGTAGATGGTGGCGAAGACGCGGCTTGGAGGGAATTTGAAGCGCTCGACGATGAGCTCCCAGGACCACGAGATGGCTTCTTTTTTAAAGTAGTCGCCGAAGGACCAGTTCCCGAGCATCTCGAAGAAGGTGTGGTGGTAGGTGTCGAGGCCCACGTCTTCGAGGTCGTTGTGCTTGCCGCCAGCGCGGATGCACTTCTGCGTGTCGGCGGCACGGGTGGGCAGGCCTTTGGCGAGCACGCCGGGCCAGGTGTCCACGTCCGCGCTGCGCTCGCCGAGGAAGATGGGGACGAACTGGTTCATGCCCGCATTGGTGAAGATGCGTGCGCCGTCGCGGCTGGTGTAGCCCACGTTGTCACTGGGGACGATGGTGTGCTGCTTCGACTTGAAGAAGTCGAGGAACGTCTGGCGGATCTGGGCGGCGGTAGGGACGGCGGACATGGGAAAGAGGGCGCGGATGGTAGCGGGGGCGGTTGAAGGGTCAAAGCGTTTGCGCGACTGGAGAGGCTCACGTCTTCCTCCGCCTAAGAATAGGCCCAGCCACTCGAAAGCCCCAAGATGGCCGCTTTTTGATGCTGGAAGAACCCGGTTTGAGAGTCGCGCACGAGGCACGCCGTAAAAAGGCACTTGTGAAAATACTGTAATTACTGTAAATATTTGGTTAGCCATGCCAAATGGAATGAAAAGCCTCAGCACTTCATCAGGCCGAACCCGGCGCGGGTTCAGCTTGGTCGAGATGCTGACCGTCATAGCCATCATGGGA
>JBIKYB010000271.1:0-6838 GCA_044355475.1 Prosthecobacter sp. | reverse complement strand
GATCGGGTGTTTGTCGAGCGCCTCGTGATTGAGGATCGTCTTCCAACCGTGCAGGATCATGCCAAACTGCGTGCCCCAGTCGCCGATGTGATTGTCAGTGATGACGTGGTGGCCGATGAAGCGGGCGAGGCGGGCCAGCGAGTCACCGATGAACGTGCTGCGGATGTGGCCGACATGCATCGGCTTGGCGATGTTCGGCGCGGAGAAGTCCACGACGATGCGCCGCGCCTTTTCGACCTGCGGCACTCCGACATGGTCATCTTTGACGATCACGGCAAGCCGCTGCGCCAGCGCGGCGGCGCTGAGCGTGAAATTGAGGAAGCCGGGGCCGTCCACGGTGATTTTCTCACACAGATCCTCCACCTGAAGCGCCGCTTTGATCTGCTCGGCAAGGGCGCGGGGATTCGTCTTGAGCTGCTTGGCCAGCGTCATGGCCGCGTTGCTTTGGTAGTCTCCGTAACGTGTGTCGGAAGCGATGACGACGTTGGGCAGAAAACCTTCAGGCAGCTCAATGCCTGCCGCGGTGAAGGCGGCTTGAAGACGGGACGTGAGAATGGCGCGGAACATGGAGCGCAGAAAGTGAATGACGAAACCAGAATGTCGAATGGGGAATCAACGAGGTCGACGTCTCCAAAAAAGCCAAGCCGCATAAAACAGCAGGCCCCAGAAAACATAAACGATGACAAACGCCAGCGGACCGTCCGGGAGAACTCCAACAGGTATCCACACAAATGGCCAGAGCATGGCGGAGCTGATCCAAAACCCTGCCAGCGTCAAAAGCGTCTCATCTCTGTTGATGAAAAGGCTCCTAGCCACGCCAAGGCTCACTTGCAGGAGTAAAAACGCCACGAACATCGCGACGCAGAATCCTAAAGTGTGTTTGAGAATTCGAATCATTACACGGACGTTGGCAAATCCTGAAGCAGCAGATGGGATACCGCGCCATGTCAGAACCGTTCTTCGTTGAGGTCGGCTTACAGACGGGACTTGAGAATGGCGCAGTCCACAGGACACAGAAAGTGAATGACGAAACCAGAATGTCGAATGACGAATTGCAGGAGAGCGGATGCCCTCATCCGCCATCAAGCGGCGGCGGACGGGGGCGTCCGCGCTCCGGTGTCACGCACCTCGTCGGCGCTGGTCAGCGTGTGGGTGCTGCCGTCGGGGAATTGGAGGATGAGGTGGCCTTCTTCATTCAAATCGAGCACGCGGCCAAAAACTTCGCCTTGAGGAGCTTGGGCGCGGATTTGGCGACCGAGGAGCCAGCTTCGTGTGCGCACTTCGGCGATGGCAGCGCTGTAATCATCTCCGATGCGCTGGAACTCGGCATGAAGTGACTCCAACACGCGGCTGGCCAGTGAATTGCGGTCCAGTTCGCCGTGGGGCGTGGTTGGCAGTTCGTTGAGCAGCGAGGTGGCGACGATGCCGGGGGCGAATTCGCGGGAATTGACGTTCAAGCCGATGCCGAGCACGAGAACCATGCCCGAGCGCGATGAAACCGTCTCGGCGAGCAGGCCGCTGACTTTGCGATCACTCAGGTAGATATCGTTGGGCCACTTGATGCGCGGCTGGAGCGGCAGTTCGGCCTCGATGGCTTTGCAAAGTGCCAGCGCGGCCAGCGTGGTGATGCGCGGCCATTGCTCGAACGGTGCTTCGGGACGAAGCAGCAGCGAAAACATCAAATCTTTGCCACGCGGGGCGATCCAGCGGTTCTCGCGACGACCACGACCGGCGGTTTGGCTTTCGGTGAAAACGACAGAGCCGACAGGCAGCTCTGCGGCGCGTTGTTTGAGCCAGTCGCTCGTGGAGCCGACTTCATCCAGCACCGTAACGTGCCACGGAAGCGTGGGATCGTTCAGGGCGGTGGCATCGAGCGGGGTCATGCGCGTTTGCTGTTCGGATCGCTGGCCTCGCCGTGCTGGTGGAGTTCGTCGTGATCTCCCTGGCATTCGAGATGGGTGGTGATGAGCACGGGGCGGTCCACGCTGGCCTGCACGGCGTGCTCGATCTCGGTGGCGGTGCGATGGGCGTCACGGAGCATGATGTCGTCGGCGAAGAGCAGGTGGACTTCGACGTAGTGCATCTCACCGGCATCGCGATGACGCAGGGCGTGGAATTTGAGGCCGTGCTTTTCGGTTTCACGGCGCAGGGCGGCGTCGAGCGCGGCATCAAGTTTGGGATCGGCACTGTCCATCAGGCCGCCGACGCTTTGGCGCATGAGTCCGTAACCGGTCCAGATGATGTTCGCGGCCATGAGGATGCCGAAGATGGGATCCCAGCCATGCCAGCCGGTCAGGGCGACGAGTCCGAGTCCGACGAGTGCACCGAGACTGGTCCACACATCGGTGAGGACGTGCTTGCCGTTCGATTCGAGAATCAGCGAGCCGCCGCGTTTGCCAGTGCGAATGAGATAGGTGCCGAGCGCCGCATTGATGGCGATGGTGAGGGCGGTGAGGGCCAGACCTTCATCCAGGTTGGCCGGTGGCAGATGCAGGAACCAGCGGCGCACGGACTCATAGATGATGAAAAGCGCCGCCACGACGATGAGGCCGCCTTCAATGCCGGCGGAGAAGAAGGCGATCTTGCTGTGGCCGTAGGGATGGTCTGAGTCGGCGGGTTTGTGCAGCAGGCCGAGGCTGAAGTTCGCAAACAGCACGGCAGCGACATGCACGACGGACTCCGCCGCATCCCCGAGGATCGCTGCGGAGCCAGTGAGGACGTATGCGCCCATCTTGAGCACGAGCATGACGAAGCCGATGGCCAGCGAGAGCCGCATGGCGCGGGTGGCATCAGAGGAAAGGCTCATGGTGGATCAGCTTCGCAGTAGCAAATCGACCATCGCAGGCACATCGGCAAAGGATTCCACAGTGCGCCAGGGATTCAGGGCGCGGAGTTCATCGGCAGAATACTGGCCGGTGGCGACGGCGAGGCATTTCGCGCCGAAGGCCTCGGCGCAGCGGATGTCCTTCGGCGTGTCGCCGATGACGATCACATCGGCGATGTCGTAACGCGTGCCGGTGGCGTTTTGCATGCGTTGTAGCGCCACGGGGCCGAGTTGGTTGCGGTCGTGATGGTCGCTGCCGAAGCCACCGTCGATGAAGCGGTCGAAAATGCCGTGCCGCGTGAGCTTGATCTCGGCCCCGCGTTTGACGTTTCCGGTCAGGAGACCGAGATGTGCCTCGGATTCGACGCTTAGTGCATCGAGCAAGGCATTCACACCGGGGAGCGTGAAGCCGCTGAAGTCGTCGGCATGCAGGCGACGTTGCAGATTGTCGAGATAGCGGTCGAGGAAGGCGAACACATCATCCCGTGTGTGCTCACGTTTGATGAGATTGAAAATATCCATCGCGATCGCCGGGTCGGTGGCTCCGGCGAGCTGCAGGGGCGGCAGTTCATCGCGATGAATGCCGAAGTGCTCCTCGGCGGCATCAAGAATCGCGGCTCCGCCCGCACCGTTGCTGTCGATGAGCGTGCCGTCGATGTCGAAGAGGAGAAGGCGGGGCATGGGGAGGCAGAGGTCAAGACTTCGCCGTCAAGAGGTGGTCAAGAAGGTCAGGGGGCGTGCTTGCCCCGCTTGACGACACTTGACCTGCCTTGATGGCATGGCTGGCTCCATCAATGCGGCTTGGCCGCAGCACCGGGCTTGGCCCCGCCAGTGTTGGAGGGGGCATATTTGGCGACCAGGAAGGCTCCCGACGCAGCCATGACGCAGCCGAGCATGAAGGGAACGGGCAACGACTTGAAACCGCCCGCTGGAGGATGCAGCAGCATGGCGGTGATGGTGTTGATGATCGGCGCACCGGCAAAGACGATGGGCATCACGGCGGCCGCAGCCGCAGTGCCTTTGAGGGGAGCCGCCGCACCGAGTGCGAGCACCAGGGTGAAGGCACCGAGCGCTCCGCAGACTCCAGCAATCAGGCTCCAGGAAATGCCGCTGCCGGTGAAGCTCCAGTTCGATCCGCGCAGCTTGATGAGCACAGCGGCCACGATGCCGATGATGGCATAGGCAACGCAGACGAGCAGGAATGCCTTCAGGCTGGCATGCGGCGTTTCAGCCCCCATTGGCATCAGTCCGCGGCCTTTGTGCAGAATGACGCCATACACGCCCCAAGAGAGCACGGTGAGAAGGGCAAAGATGATCCAGGTTTCCATTTTCTTGCTTTTGGGTTGGGAGTTCACGGTGGGTGGGAGTGGCAGGCAATGAATTGCCGTTGGAGAACGCCTGCGACAACGGCTTTGTTTATTTTTTGTCACTCCGGGCCGTTACTTTTGGCGGGCGAGAAAACTCGCAAGCGCCAGGAGCCGCTTGTGGGTCTCGCGCCTGAGCTGTGGCAGCATGATCGGGTGAAGCAGTCACCGCAGGCAGCGTGGTCTTGCAGTGAACTGGAGTTTGTAAACCGCGATGGAGCCGAGCTCGTTGTCCTGATGCCGGATGGAGGCGGCAAAATGATCAAAGAAGGGCGGTCGGTTGATCATTTCCACGGCGGCGATCTCACTTGGCTTGAAGGTGACGTAGCGCGTCTCGATGCCGATGAGACCAAACCACGGCTTTCCCACGCAGAGAGAAGTCGCTCCGAGGGCGGCCTGCGTGTGACCGCGTGTCAGCCGCGCTTCGCGCAGGAGCGTGTCCCATTCCAGGCGACGCGAGTAATTGTGCAAGAGCGCAAAGACTTCCGCTGATGCGACTGGCATCTGGTGTTGAATGGTGGCGGAAGGCATGATGAATGACTTGGCGCGGTGAGGAGATTTAATCGTTCTCTTCACTTTCAGGGATGCAGGCGCTGACGGAAGGCAAAAATTCCCGCCGCCAGTAATGCAGACGGAAAAAACAGATGGCGATGCCGAGGCTGGCGGTGCCAAGCATCAGACGCCATCCAATGTGAATCTGCGCAGGAGGGGTCGGGTCTGAAATGACAGCCGTATTACCCTCGGTGAAAAGCTCCGTCATCTCATGGTTGATCTGGAGAAGCTCGCACACGCCTCTGCTGAAGAGATACAGGCTTGCAGCTCCCCAAGCGAACATCAGGAGTAGAAGCAACGAGGGGTGAATCCGAGATAACACGGCTTGGCTTGGGCTATGGTTTGATTCTATCCGGCCGCTTCAGCAACTCATGCGGTGCCGCTTCGATCTTGTCGCGGAAGCGCTGGGGGATTTCGATGGCTTTCATCTTGCCGGTGACGGGATCTTTACGGACACAGGCGGCGGTGATGCGGCCTTCGGCGGCGAGGACCCCATCGCTTTTCCAGAAGCGGATGATTTGGCGGATGACCTTGCTGCGCACTTCCTCGACGAGCAGCTCGCATTCAAACTCCTCTTCGAAGCGCAGCGGGGCCATGTAGTCACACGCGGCATGCACGCGCGGCCAGCCGACGCGTTCCGCGCCCTCTACCGGCGGATCGACGATGGAGAAGCCGAGGCTGCGGAAGAAGGCATGCTCCACACGCTCCATGTAGCGGAAGAAATTCGAGAAATGGACGATGCCGGCCATGTCGGTGTCGGAGAACTGGACGCGTTCGATGCAGGTGAAGCGGTGGGCCATGGGGGAAGCAGTAAGAGGTGAGAAATGAGAGGTTAGACGGCGGAGGTGACGAGGAAGGAATCGCCCTGCATGGAGCGCATCTTCTGCGCGGCCTCGATGATGGCGTGGGCGGCGGTTTCGGCCTCGGGCTTGGTGTTGAAGCGGTGGAAGGAGACGCGCAGGGTGCAGGCGGCGTCGCGGGCGCTGACGCCCATGGCTTCGAGTACGTGGGAGGGATGCAGCGCGCCGGTGTGGCAGGCGGAACCGGCGGAGCAGGCGATGCCAGCCTTGTCGAGCAGGATGAGCATGCCTGCGGCGTCGATCTCTGGCAGGCAAATGGAACTGGTCGTGTGCAGGCGGTGTTCGCGGCAGCCATGAACGCGCATGCCGGGCTCGGCGGCGTGGACGAGGTGCTCAAAGCGGTCGCGCATGGCGTGGAGGCGGGCCTTGGTGCCGTCGTCGAGATGCTGGCGGGCGAGTTCCGCCGCCGTTCCGAGGCCGACGATGCCGGGAACGTTTTCGGTGCCGCTGCGGCGTTCTCTTTCCTGCCCGCCGCCGACGAGGAGCGGCGCAAAGCGCGCCCGATGGCTGATGTAAAGCGCCCCGACGCCCTTGGGCGCGTGAAACTTGTGCCCGCTGAGGCTGAGAAAATCGACCGGCACCGCATGAACAGAGAGGTGGATCTTCCCGATGGCCTGAACTGCATCTGAATGCACCAAGGCCCCCGCCGCATGGGCGATCTCGACAATCTCGCGCATGGGCGCGATGACTCCGGTCTCGTTGTTCGCCCACATGATGGAGACGAGCGCGGTTCTGCCGGGTTGAACGAGCTGGCGCAAGGCATCGAGATCGACGCGGCCGTTTGGATGCACCGGCGCACGAAGGACATTGCCGCCCTGTTCTTTCCAGCGCTTCGCGGATTCGAGCACGGCGGGATGCTCGGTGCCGGTGATCACCAGATCGGGCTTGTCCGGCCAAAGAGAACGGACGGAGGCATGCACGGCATTGATCGACTCCGTGCCGCCGCTGGTGAAGACGATCTCGTCCGCGTCTGCCCCGATCAGCGCCGCGACCTGTGCTCTGGCCCGCTGCACCGCATTTCTGGCGGTGCGGCCGCCGGAGTAGCCTGCGGACGGATTGGCAAAGTAATCCCGGAGGAACGGCAGCATCGCCTCCAGCACGGCTGGATCGATCTGCGTGGTGGCATTGGAGTCCAGATAGATCACGGGAGATGTTCGGACCGGCTGCCTTGCTGTCAACAAGCCCTTCCCGCACTCGACAAGCCGCGCACTCCCGCTAACCTCCCCGCCCTTATGCTC
>JBIKYB010000270.1:0-6839 GCA_044355475.1 Prosthecobacter sp. | reverse complement strand
CCATTGAAGACAGCTTTCACCGCAAACTGCCCGTGCAGCGCAGGCAGTTGGTGGATTGGATGGCGAAGCACTGACGGCCACCAGGCTCAAAGGCCGCAGGCTGAGACCTGGAAGACCTGTCACTTCATCAATCCGATCACCGCTGTAGTCATCGCCTTCACGCCCGTTTCAATGCTGGGCTCGGGAACCGGCTTGAAGAAGGGTGAATGCAGCGAGGGCAGCGTGGTGCCTTTCGCCTTGGCCTCGGCGACGACCTCCGGCGGCTGCGTGCCGAGCCAGAACATGCAGAGCGGCACTTTTTCCTTGGTGAGGCCGTATTCGGCGAAATCCTCGGCTCCCATCACGGGTTCGCGGGTCAGCACGTTGTCAGGACCGATGGCGGAGCCGACCAGACCGCGCACTTCAGCGCACAAGGCTGGCTGATTGTAGAGCGCAGGGGCTTGATCATCGGAGACGATGACCTCGGGCATCTTGTCAGCGGGCATGTTGGCGGACTCGGCCTGGGCTTTGACGATGCGCTTGATGGATTCGATGAGCTTCTTGCGCGTGTCCGTCTGATAGCTGCGCAGCGTGAGCTGGAGGCGCACTTCGTCGGAGATGATGTTGCTCTTCGTGCCACCGTGGATGCTGCCGACCGTCACCACCGCCGGATCACCGGGCCTCACCTCACGGCTGACGATGGTCTGCAAGGCCAGCACGATGTGTGAGGCGAGCACGATGGGATCTCTGGTCAGATGCGGCATGGAGCCATGCCCGCCGACGCCTTTGACGACGATCTCCACGCTATCGACATTCGCCAGCGCGTAACCTTCGACGATGCCGATCTGTCCATGCGCCATGTCGGAGGCGCAATGCAGCGCGATGGCCTTGTCCGGCTTCGGAAACTTGGAAAACAGGCCCGCACGCAGCATCAACCGCGCCCCGAGCACGCGCTCCTCCGCATGCTGGCCGATCATCACCACGGTGCCCTTCCACTGGTCGCGCAGCTTGCTCAAAGCCCGTGCCGTTCCGATGAAACTGGCCATGTGGATGTCGTGGCCGCAGGCGTGCATCACGTTGACCTCGCGTCCGAGATCATCCTTCACGACCTTCGTGCTCGCGTAAGGCGCACCAGTCTGCTCCTTCACCGGCAGTCCGTCCAAATCCGTGCGCACCAGGATCACCAGCCCTTCGCCATTCTTGAGCACGCCGACGAGGCCGTTGCCACCGACCTTCTCCGTGACCTCCAACCCGGCCTCACGCAGCTCCTTGGCGATGCGGGCCGCCGTTTCGACCTCATGCAGCGACAGCTCCGGGTTCGCATGCAGTTCTTGGTAGAGCGTGACGAGCGAAGGCAGCTCCTGCTTCGTCACCGAAGCGACATCAGCGGCGAAGAGCGAGGAGGTGGCGAGCAGGGACAGGAAAATCGGCTTCATGCGATGATGTAAGCCGAGAACCGCCTCGTCTTGCAAGCCTCTTCCCACCATCTGAAGGAAACACTGATTTACACCGCAGAGCACCTGAACTCCTCGTGCCTTGAGTGTTGAAGAGGGAGTAACTTCGGGCTGGTAAAAGATTTGGGGTAAAAGATCAGAGGACAGAAAACAAAGGTTCCCATCTTTTACCCCGAATCTTTTACCAGCTACCAGCCAAGTTATTCGGGAGTAACTGAGCTCCGCTGCGCTGACTGTTGAACGGGGAGTAACTTCCTCGCCGCCGCCCGGCGAGGTAGGGCGCTTCGTCCTCGAAGCGCCGCTCGCAGGCCAAAACGTCCTCGAAAAGCATTCACTCGCCTCCGCAGGCCAAACGACGCCCGTTCGGCGGCTGGAGGACCAGCCGCCCCACCTGCCTGAAAACAGGCCGGTAACAGGGAAGTTAGTCAGGAGGAACGCGAATGCCGATCTGAATCAAGCCTCTGCGGCGTTCCAAACTCCTGAATATCTTCACCCGCCCGGGAATCCCGGAGTTGGTCAAATGAGGAGGGGTAGAATGATTGGAGAAATCATTCCTTCCTCATCATTTGACCCATTCTGGGGTTCGCTGGCTTGGGAAGTGATTCGGAAGCATCGGAACGCCGTGTGAGCTTGGGGAACAGGAAGTCACTCGGCGCTCGCCCCGCATTCTGGAGAATACGCCGACGGCAGGCTGGCAAAAAGATGGACGGCAAAAAAATGAAGGGCAGCTCTGGAAACCCCACTGTTTGAAAAACCAACTACTCAAAATGAAGGGGTAACACGAATCGCTTTAACAGAAAATCGAAGTATCCAGAGGTGCCCTGAAATCAGGCTCCCATTTTTTGCCAACCATTTTTTTGCCAACCAAAACGGCCATGCTCCCGCCTCCCAACCCGCTCCCGCTCTCAGTTGGCAGCATCTTCCTGACGGAGTTTTGACAACGCGAGAGATTGGAGACACGCGGAGAATCTGAATCAGAACTCCTGCGTCACTCCACCTTCTTGCGGTGTTTTTTTACTCCCCAACTAAGGTAAGGCAGGCTGGAAAAAAGATGGACGGCAAAAGATGAAATCAGGCTCCCATTTTTTGCCACCCATTTTTTTGCCAGCCAAAACGGCCCAGTTCCCGGCTCTCGACCCGTGCCAGCTCACAAGTGGCTGGGGTTTAGATCAGGGAGTCACTTCCTCCCAGCCTGTCGTCGGGTGATGCGCTGAATGCTTCGGCTCCCACTTTTGATGACATGAGAATGAGGGCAGCAGAATGGCTTTGAATCTCAACTTCGACTGCCCCCATTCTGCTGCCATTGATTTCCCCGTTCGGAGAAGATGTGATTCGGAAGAATGGATCATTCGTCATTCGGCATCCCTTGTTCGAAATTCTCTCCCTCTCCTTGTCTCCAAGTCTCCCCTTCTCCAAGTCCACAGCTCAGTCTCACTCCACCCGCACCACGCTCTCGATGCGGCTGGCCTCAAACACCTCCGTGCCCAGACGCAGACGCAGCGGCTTTCCTCGCTGCGCCGCCTCCCCGGCCACAAACAAGCAGCCCTCGCGCTCCCGGGCCTCGCCGCGCAGTTGCACCCGCACCGGCTTGCCCAGCGGCATGCCCCAGCGCTGCTCAAAGGCCCGCCTCGCCGCCTCCGCCTCGGATTTCCACGCCGCATAGCCCGCGCCATCCCCCTGCGTCGGCAGTTCCGCCGCGCGACGCGCCTCAGCCTCCGCCGCCCGTGCCTGGGCCGCTTCCGCCTTCCAACGTGCATAACCATCCACCGCCGCCGCGCCCTGAAACAGCTCCAGACCCTCCGCCACCGCCGCTCCCGGCCTCACAGCCTCCCCTTCTCCAAGTCTCCTCGTCTCCCGCTCTCCTTGTCTCAAGGTCTCCGCCTTCTCACCTCCCGCTACAGCCCAGCGGCGTTGGGCAGCAGAAAAAAGCGACGGTTCCTCGGGTGGCATCAGAACCCGCTCCATGCATCAACGTCTGTCTAGCTTCAACTTCTTCGCTCCGACTCAACGGATGTAGAACCGTCGAGTGTTGGATAAATCGGGAGGCTAGCTAAACGCATCAAAGGAATCCCTCCGGGAAAAATATATTGTTCTCGCACAACACCTGCTTAAACAGACCTAAATGTCCAAGGTCATAGCCTTCATCAATTTTAAGGGCGGAGTCGGCAAGACTTCCAATACAGTGAACCTTGGTTCAGTTCTCGCCCGCGAATATGGGAAACGTGTTCTGCTGGTCGATCTCGATGCGCAGTGCAACTCAACCTACTGGCTCCTTCGGAATCAAGAGCGTCGGGCCATTGATGATGCACCCCAACACACCACCTGCCAGATTTTCCTAGATCATCTAGTCGGAACACAAATCTTTGATTTCGATGAGGCGGTTATTCGAGGAGTGCCTCGCTCCAAGGGAGGAAACCCACATATCGCCACGCTCGATCTCCTGGCTGCTCATGTGAACTTGCTGGACATGGAGGATCGTCTGAGCGCTCGAACTTTACAGCCATTCTTCAGCTTCCTCGACAAAACTCTTCGCCCGCATGCCAAACAGTATGACTTCGTCTTTCTCGACTGTCCGCCCAACATCTACAACGTCGCAAAAAACGCCCTGTTCTTCGCCGACGCCTTCGTGATCCCCTACCGGCCTGATTTTCTATCGCTCTCAGGTCTCCGCGTGTTTGCCTCGGTAGTTCGCCGGTTTCAGGATCAGGTCAGCGGCTTCAAACCTCGTCACGCTCATCCTCTTATCGCAGCAGTCATTGTGAACTGCTTCAAAAAAAACACCAATGTTTCGCACGAAGCCATCAATGAACTCGAACTTGAGCTAGGAGATCTTCGCGCAAAGAAGCTTGTCCACTCCAAAGCACGGCTAATTACCCCCTCCATTCGCGACTGCGTTAAAATGGCGGAATGCTCCAGTGAACATCTGCCTGTCATTATCCACAGTGAGTCCGCCATCAGCAGCGAAGACTACATCGCCCTTGGCGCAGACTTTCTGCAACACTTTCAATCCATTTAACTATGAGCCATCCACTCATCCCACAACTCCATGCATTGGCTTGCTTGCTGCAATCCCAAGCCACTTTGGCAACCACCAAGGAAGCCGTAAAGACTCTCGACAAAGTGTCTGTCACCGTGGCGGCAGCCATATCAACAATCGAAAACGCAGCGGCAGGCAGCACCCCGGAAGCGCGAGAGCTCGCGCAACTGCTCGACAAGACATATGGCAAACCCGCAGATGAAAAAGCCATCAAAGCAAAGCTAACCGGCCTGCTTGGCAAGCTGCCAGCGGCCAGCAAGAAGCTTTCCAAACAGGACAACCTCGACCGCATCGCGGAAATCGCAGTACGACAAGGCAAGGCACGGGCGGCCATCGCTTTGATTCATCAGCACCTGGACCGCCCAACCTTCACAGTCTCTGGGGACAAATACGAACTGCTGAAACAAATCCGCAACCTCGGTAAAATGGACGCTTCCGAGAAAAAGTCCGCAAAATCTTGGCTGCTCTCATCATCGGATAAAGTTCAGGAACTCTGCGAGGCGGCAGGCATTCCCACTACCGCTGGCAAAGCTCGAAAACCAGTCCCAATCACATCTCTCGTTACCAAACTCATGCAACATGGCGAACGTTACGCAGAAAATGCAGGCGACTGAGGATCTGCGGCACGAGCGGCAGGAATCTGCCATTGAGCAAATTCTAGCAGATTATCCTTATCTCATTGAGGAGGGGCTACCTCGTCCCAAACGCCAGCATTGGATTTCCGAAACCGATCGCGTGGACCTGCTCTTCCTGAGTTCCCAGCATCAGCTCGTTGTCGAAATCAAGGCGCATCAGTGCACTGTTGCGTGTGTCCGGCAAATCCTGCGTTACCTCAGTCTGCTCTCCGCCGAACACCCAAAAATACGCGGCATTCTTGTCGGGAGACAGCTTAGCAGTAAGGCCTCCAGCCTCTTGCAAACTCATTCTCACCAGTTGTCTTTCAAGACCCTAAACGTGGATATTCCGACATCCATTCTAGTCTGCGCTGGATGCCGACGAGCTTACTGCTCCATGCGATCTCTGTGCGCCCATTGCGGCTCCGCAAGTGTCATCTGATAACCTCACCCTGAGCCTAAGCATCTATGTGTTACCGGGTTCATCAGCATGCGCCATCAACACTTGCTATGACTCTACCGGATTTGCACTTGGTCTCGACACCCAGCCGCGTATTCCTCTGCCATGACCGCCGATTCGAACGACCAGATCAGAGCTGCAGCCGGACAAGCGCTTCGCAGAATGATTCAGGACAAAGGAGACAATGTGTTCACCTGGGCAGAGATCGATAAGGGGTTTGAGATCAACGGAAGCAAAATCCACTTTGCCACCAAAGCAGCCGGCATCTTCAAGCCTCGCGAACTCACCGACGGTGCGGCTTTGAGCATCAAGCAGGTTCGGCCATCCCGGCCCGGACGAGAAGCCCCTTACGACGATAAGGACTTAGAAGACGGGGTCGTGAGCTATCAGTTGCAGAAGACCGGGGAGAAAAGCCCCTTCAATGCACTTCTCGAAACCGCCTTCCGTAAACAAATACCATTGATTTTTTTCCGAGGCCTCGCCGACGGTCTCTATGAAGCCTTCTACCCGGTCTTTGTGGACACCTTTTCCTTTGAGAAGGGGGAGTCCACCATTGTGTTTGAGACGCCTTCAGATAAACCGGACACCTTCTCGTCCATCGTGGCCGAGACTCCCACCGCTTATGGCATCAGCACTCGCAAGACTCGGCTTCACCAGAGGGCTTTCCGTCAGCGTGTTTTGATGGCCTATGGCCTGCGCTGCGCCTTGACGAATCTCCCCTTGGTCCAGCTTCTCGAAGCCGCGCACATTGTGGCAGATTCGAAAGGCGGAAGCGCCTCCGTGCAAAATGGCATTGCCATGTCCACGTTCCATCACACCGCTTATGAGAGCAACCTGATGGGGATTGATCCCGACGGGAAGATCATTCTCAACGAGCAGGTGCGTGGTACGCGAGACGGCCCAATGTTCAGCCATGGGCTGCTTGAATTGGAGGGGAAGCATATACGATTCCCCACCGAAGCCATTCATCATCCGAGGAGAGACTTCCTCGCAGAAAAGTACGAGGATTTTTTGAAGATGCAGTAGCCGGAGGGCAGGCACACCACTGTTTTGTCAGTCTTTTGCGTGCGAATCTCGGCCGCAACTGCCCGCATTGGCAGCGCAACTGCACGCGATAGCGGCGCAAATGCCCGTGTTTGCAGCGCAACTGCGCGAGGTAGCGGAGCAACTGCCCGTGTTTGCAGCGCTATTGCGCGATCTGTACTCCCCGTCATCAGGATTTGTGATTTCCCGCAGATTCAGAAAACCCGCAGATTTCTTTTCTGGCTCAGGCAATCTGTGGGTTTTCTGAATCT
>JBIKYB010000063.1:0-21444 GCA_044355475.1 Prosthecobacter sp. | reverse complement strand
GTTTTGCAAAATCGCTACTGCCCATCGCGCGTGGCGAAAAAGTTCGCATCCGCCCCATCGCTGTCAGTGAGATAGGCGACAAGGCACCTCTGCGCATGATGGCCCGCGATGATCGTTTCAAATACTGGGCCGATGAGGAACGCGAATACCTCTTTGATCTCGAAAACGATCCGCTGGAGCAAAACGAGCTTTCTGCGGCGCCCGAACATCGCGAAACGCTCCACGCGATGCGAGGAAAGCTCCTCACCCACCTGCGTTCCACCCAGGTCAACGCCTCCGCTGGTTATAAACCCAAGGTGCAGCGTCTGCGTGAGGCTGAGGCGAAGAAGAACCAACAGTGACCTGCCGCCACCTAAAGTGAGAGGATGAGCAACCACATCATGCTGGTATGCCGCTGCCTATTTCACCAGACGATCAAAGTTTCGAACAAGATGGCGAACGTTGTCTCTGCGGATTACGGACGAGGAAGATGAACAAAAGGTGCCTACACCACCAAGCCATGCGCTGTAGCGTAACTTTTTTCGTCCGGTCGTGTTTACACGCGGCCATGAAGCCGTTTCTCACCCTCTTTCTTGCCACCGCCTCGCTCCAATCAGCCACCACCGACTGGCCGCGCTTTCTCGGCCCCACAGGCGCAGCGGTCGTGCAGGAATCAAAAGCCCCACTCAAGTGGAGTGACTCAGAAAACATCGTGTGGAAGGCTGAGATGCCCGGCCCCGGCTCCTCCAGCCCGATTGTGTTTGGTGACAAGGTTTTCATCACCTGCTGGACGGGTTATGGCGACAAAGAAGGCGCGAATGAAATCAGCAAACTCACACGCCACCTCATCTGCCTCAGCCGTGAGGATGGAAAGGTCATCTGGGACGCGAAAGTGCCCTCCGCCGCCGCTGAAGATCCGTGGCAGGGCTTCATCACCGAGCATGGCTATGCCACGCACACACCGGTGACGGATGGCGAGCGTGTGTATGTCTTTTTTGGCAAAAGCGGAGCGCTGGCCTTTGACATGACGGGCAAACAGCTCTGGCAGACCTCCTGCGGCACCGGTTCAGGCCGCATGCGCTGGGGTTCAGCCGCGAGTCCGATTCTGGTGGGTGATCTGCTCATTGTGAATGCCAGCGATGAAGCGCAGGCCATCATCGGCCTCGACAAACAGACCGGTAAAATCGTGTGGAAGGCCGAGGGCGAGTTTGGCATGGCCTACGGCACGCCGAATGTGTTTCAGCGCGATGGCGTGACGGATCTCGTCATCGCCGTGCCGCAGGAGCTGTGGGGAATGAATCCCGAGACCGGCAAGCTGCGCTGGTATGCCACGCACGGCCTCAGCGGCAACGTCTCCCCCAGCATCATTCCCGGCGGTGACACGGCTTATGTTTTCGGCGGTTATCCAGCCACGCGCAGCACCGCCATCAAACTCGGTGGCAAGGGAGACATCACGGCCAATGCGATCCTTTGGAGCAGCAACACAAGCTCGTATGTGCCCACGCCCATTCTCAAAGACGGCCATCTTTATGTCGTGAACGACCAGGGCTTCGCGACCTGCATCGACGCCAAAACCGGGGCCGATGTGTATCGTGAGCGTGTCATCGAGAGCACTGGGGGCGGTGGTGGAAGCGGACGCCGTGGCGGCGGGAAACCGTTTTATGCCTCTCCCGTGCTCATCGGGGACAAGCTTGTCTGCGTTTCTCGCAAAAACGGGGCCTACATCATCGCCGCGAAGCCGAAATACGAACTCGTCAGCCACAACGTGCTCTCCCTCGACAATTCGCAGTTCAATGGCACGCCGGCGGTCAGCGGTGATCAGCTCTACCTGCGCAGTGACAAGGCCGTTTACTGTATCGGCATGAAGTAAGACGCACCCCAACGAAAGGCCGTGCCGCTGCTGGCGTAGTCATTCGCCCATGACTCGCTCCCTGCTTCTCGCCTTCAGCGCCCTGGCGCTTTTCTCTGTCAGCGCCACCGCCCAGCACATCCGCGCCGGCATCATCGGCCTCGACACCTCGCATGTGCTCGCGTTCACGAAAACGCTGAACGCCACGCCGCAGAAACCGGAAGTGATGGGCGTGCGCGTCGTCGCGGCTTACCCTCAGGGATCGAAGGACATCGAGTCCAGCACGAAGCGTGTGCCGGAATACGTCGAGAAGGTCAAGGAACTCGGTGTCGAGATCGTCCCAAGCATCGATGTGCTGCTGGACAAGGTGGACGTCGTCTTCCTGGAGACAAACGACGGACGCCCGCACCTGGAGCAGATTTTGCCCTGCCTGGAGGCGCACAAGCCGGTCTTCATCGACAAACCCATCGCGGGTTCTCTGGTGGATGCGATCAAGATCTTCGACGCTGCCAAAAAAGCCGGCATCCCGGTCTTTTCCTCCTCTTCACTTCGTTTCGGCAAGTCCACGCTGGCCGTGCGCAATGGCAGCGTGGGCCGTGTGAGCAGCGCAGAGACCACCAGCCCAGCGAGCCTTGAGGAGCATCATCCTGATCTCTTCTGGTATGGGATTCACGGCGTAGAATCACTCTTCACCATCATGGGCACCGGCTGCCAGGGTGTGAAACGAGGCACCACTGCCGACGGCAAGATCACCGTCACCGGCACCTGGGAGGGCGCACGCACCGGCACCTTCACCGAGTCCAAAAGCTACGGCGGCAAGGCTGTGGGTGACAAAGGCGAGGACGCCACCGTCGGCAAATACGAGGGCTATGATCCCCTGCTCTTCTCCATCGTGCATTTCTTCCGTACCGGCATCGCCCCCGTCTCCCCAGAAGAAACGCTGGAGATTTATGCCTTCATGGAAGCTGCGGATGAAAGCAAACGCCGCAACGGGGCCGATGTGACAATCAAGGAAGTAATGGACAAGGCGCTGGGCGAAGCGCGGAAATAAGGCCACGCCGTTGCGTGCGTCCCTTCGGCGCATGACACGCGTAAACGATGCTGTTCCGGGGCTTTGTGTGTAAGTTTTCCAGGGAAAACCTGCCCTTTCTTTCCCGCAAAATTGTTTCAACATTCCCGGTGCTGACTCGTCTGTATGGCGTGCTCACGCCCGTCGTGCTGCATTCCAAAAAACCCAACCCAAACACTCCAATGAACGCTCGCTCACGCATCTGCACCGCATTCACCTGCGCCAGCATGCTGGCCCCAGGATGGCATCCAGCCCTCGCTGAAACCACGCCACCCAAGGTCAACTCGTCCGATTTTCAGGCCAAGCTTGCCAAGGACGCCAGCCCGCTGCCTAACCACGGCCAGCTTCAAATGAGCTACGCCACCGTGGTGGAAAAAATCCTCCCCAGCGTCGTCACGATCTACTCCTCCGCGCCGATCAAGACGCCCGAGGTGGATCAAATCCCGCCGCAGCTTCGCCCGTTCTTTTACCGTTTCTTCGGCGCACCCGAAGACTTTGGGAATGATGAAGGCGATGAGGAGCAGGTCCCCAATCCTCGTCGTCGCGGCCAGCCACAACGCCCACAGCAGCCTGCGCCTGAGGATGAGCAGCATCAGCAGCGCGGCGTCGGTTCCGGCGTCATCATCACGACTGACGGCTACATCATGACGAACAACCACGTCATCGCCGATGCGAAAAAGATCGAGGTAGCCGTCGATGTGAACGGCAACACGAAAAATTACACCGCCGAGGTCATCGGCGCGGACCCGCTGACCGACGTGGCCTTGATCAAAATCAACGCCCCCGGCCTCAAAGCCGCCACGCTCGGTGACAGTGCCCAACTCCGTGTGGGAGACATCGTGCTGGCGGCAGGCGCGCCGATGGAACTCAGCCGTTCCGTTACGCAAGGCATCGTCAGCGCCCTCGGTCGTAGCAATGAAGGCATCGTCGGTAAAGGCCGCGTGCGTGGTTACGAGGACTTCATCCAGACCGACGCTTCCATCAATCCAGGCAACTCCGGCGGCCCGCTGGTCGATTCCCTGGGACGCGTCATCGGCATCAGCACCGCCATCTTGTCCCGCTCCGGCATGAATGCGGGCATCGGCTTCGCCATCCCGATCAACATGGCCATGAACATCGTCGAGGATCTGCTCGATGATGGCGTGGTGAGCCGCGGCTTCCTCGGCGTGCAGATCGCCGACTTGGACGGCACGATGGCCGAACGTCTCAAAATGAAGGAGCAGGGAGGCGCGGTGGTCATGATGGTCGGCGCGGATTCTCCTGCTGAAAAGGCAGGCGTGCAGCTTGAGGACGTCATCGTCGCCATCAACGGGCAGAAGGTGGACAGCAGCAGCCGCCTGCGCCTCATCGTCAGCGGCACGAAGCCAGGAAGCATCATCCCCATCGAACTGCTGCGCAATGGCCAGCCCATGACCCTCAACGCCACACTCGAAGCTCTGCCTGAGGAGGCGCTGGCCGAAGTCGGTCCCGGATCACGCGGCATCCCACGTTCCGCCCCACCGCAGCAGGAAAACACCTCCGAGCTTGTCACTGGCGTCACTGTCCAAAATCTCACCAAAGCCCTGCGTGAACGCCACGACGTACCGGCTGATGTCAATGGCGTCATCGTCACCAAGGTCGATCCCAACAGCCGCGCCGCCGCGATGGGCGTCGAGGACGGCGATGTCATCTCCCATGTGAACCGCAAGGCGGTCGCCACCGCCGCCGAGGCCCGCACCCTGGCCAAAAGCAGTGACAAAACCGTCCTCCTACGCGTCTGGCGCAAAGGCGACACGATGCTGCTCATGATTGGCAACAACTGAAGCTCGGACGTTTCTTCAGCCCGCGCATGCCGGAAGGCGTGTGCGGGCTTTTTTGTGCCGATGAAAGCATGCAAATGACGAAACCAGAAACCAGAATGACGAATCAATGATGAAGCCCGAGTGATGCAAATGCTGCTGGCCATTCGGGTTTTGGAGCTTCATTCATCATTCGCCATTCTGGTTTCGTCATTTTCTCCATGCTCTACGACGCCCACAACCACCTCCAGGACGAGCGTCTCGACCCCTGGCGCGATCAAATCATCGCCGAGATGCCACAAACCGGCCTCGCCGAGATGGTCGTCAATGGTTCCTGCGAAGAGGACTGGCCCCAAGTCGCCGAACTGACCCGGCAACACGCTTGGATTCGCCCCGCTTTCGGCCTGCATCCGTGGTACGTCAAAGAACGCGGCCCCCACTGGCTCACCGTGCTCCACAGCCATCTTGAGGCTCATCCCAAGGCGGTCGTTGGTGAAATCGGCCTCGACCGCTGGATCAAAAATCCCGACATCGACGCCCAACTCGATTGTTTCCGCGCTCAAATGGCCCTTGCGGTTGAATTGGATCGCCCGGCCACCATTCACTGCCTGCGAGCCTTCGGTCTGCTGGAGGAAACGCTCCGCTCCATCCCACGGCCGCCTCGCGGCTTCCTGTTGCACTCGTACGGGGGTCCTGCGGAGATGGTGCCCGCATTCATTCAACTGGGCGCTTATTTTTCCATCAGCCCGTATTTCGCCCATCCGCGCAAGGCAGCCCAACTCGCCACCTTTGCCAAAATCCCGCTCGAACGCCTTCTCACCGAGACGGACGCCCCCGACATGTGGCCGCCGGATGATTTGAACCCGCATCCGCTGCAAACTACCGATGGTGCAGCCCTGAATCACCCTTTCAACCTCCGCGTCAGCTACGAAATCCTCGCCAAAATTCGCAGCATGCCGCTGGAAGATCTGCAAAGTTCCATCGCGAAGAATTATCGAACCCTTTTCGTCTTTTGAGCATTCACTCTTGAGGCCGATTGCGTCATTCGTCATTCCCACCTTGCACCCTTCATCTGGCCCGCCATTTGCTC
Source organism: Prosthecobacter sp. (assembly GCA_044355475.1). Lineage (GTDB taxonomy): Bacteria > Verrucomicrobiota > Verrucomicrobiia > Verrucomicrobiales > Verrucomicrobiaceae > Prosthecobacter. The sequence continues at coordinate 15,679 of JBIKYB010000063.1, read as the reverse complement.
CTATATGCCAACCATGCGCAAAACCAAAATCCTCTGCACTCTCGGCCCTGCCACGGAGAGTCCTGAAGTCATTGCCAACCTCATCGCGAAAGGCGCGGACGTCATCCGCCTGAACATGAGCCATGCCTCGCACGACTGGGTGCGGACTGTCTATGCCCGAGTCCGTGAAGCCGCCGCATCCGCCAAGCGCGAAATCGCCGTGCTCATGGACCTCACCGGCCCCAGCATCCGCACTGGCGATGTCGAGCAGCCCTGGCAGCTCCAAGTCGGCGACACCGTCGAGTTCCGCTGTCTCTCGGATGTTCCGGCCTCCACGCAGTATTCCGTCAGCGTGAACTACCCGGACCTCGGCAAGGATCTCAAGGCTGGCGACATCATCATGGTCGATGGCGGTATGATCCAGATCAAGGCCACGGAAGTGACGCCCAAACACGTCATCGGCACCGTTTTGACCAAGGGGGAGATGAAATCGCGCCGTCACATCAACCTGCCCGGCATCCCTGTGCGACTTCCTCCGCTCACGCAGAAAGATTACGCCGATCTCGACCTCGGAGTCGATATCGGCGTCGATTTCTTCGCCCTCAGCTTTGCCCGTGAACCCGGCCATCTTCAGCATCTTCAACTCCTGCTGGAGCAGAAGCAGAGCAAGGCCCGCGTCATCGCCAAAATCGAAAACCAACAGGCGCTCAACAACATCGACGCCCTCGTCGAGGCCAGCGGCGGCATCATGATCGCCCGAGGCGACCTCGGCAGCGAGTGCCCCATTGAGGATCTTCCGCTCATCCAGCGCCAGATCGTCGAACGCTGCTCCTACCATGGCCGGAAGGTCATCGTGGCCACTCAGATGCTCGAAAGCATGATTGAAAACCCCGTGCCAACACGTGCCGAGGTCACCGACATCTTCAACGCCGTCATTGAGCAGGTGGATTGCGTCATGCTCAGCGGCGAGACCAGCGTGGGACGCTACCCTGACAAGTGCGTTGAGGTGCTCAACACCGTCATCAGCCGCATCGAGCAAAAGTATCCCTCCGGTCGCTTCGCGAGCGACGCCCCACTCAAAACGAACAAGCACAAGACCGTCAAGGCCGCCATCTTGCTCGCCAACAGTATTCCAGGCTCCAAGCTCCTCGTCTTCACCCTCCGCGGCGTCATGGCGCATCTTCTGGCCCATCAGCGGCCTGAGTTTGCGCCCATCTTCGCCTTCACGCCGAACCTGCACGTCTCCCGCACACTCGTCACCGCCCGCGGCGTGCATCCTTTTGTACTCCAGTTCACCGAAGGCCAGCCGGAAAGCAGCATTCGCGAGGCGCTGGACCTTCTGCGCCGGGAAAACTTTATCAAGACCGGTGATCCGCTCGTCATCCTCAGTGACGCGCTCTACGATGGAGTCAATGTGGATGCCATTCTCCTGCGTGAGGCCTGATGCCGGCGGCTGCAATCTGCTGCATCGCCTGCCGTATCTATTCCCCAACCGAATGCGACCACCGTTTCTGCCACTTCTGCTCTTTCTTGTCTGCGCCCAGGCGGTTTTGCAGGCAAGGGTCTTTGTCAGTCTTGTCGGAACGCTCTTGGAAGCAGAAATCACTGCGGTGTCGGGAGACAACGTCACCCTTCAACGCGTGAATGATGGCCAGCCACTCGTCGTGAGCCGCAAAACTCTCTGCAAAGAGGATCAGGCCTACATCAGTCGTTGGATGGAGGAAAACCCGGATAAAGCCAGCATGCCGCAGACTACCTCCTCCAGCGCACCGGCCTCCGTGCAGAAATACAGCCTAGTCTGCGAAGTGCAGTCCTCCAAAAGCAACCGTGGACCGCCGGACGGCGGCCCACGCACCGTCGAGATCTCTTACACCTTCCATCTGCACAATCGTGAGGTGAAACGCGATCTCGAAGGTGCCAGCGGAATGATCCTGACCTTGGGCAAAGACGCCACCAACAACGGTGGTGATCTCGTCGTGCTGCAAAAGGTGCATTTCGATGTCGCCATCCGTGCGCAGTCCAAGGTAGTGCAATCAACTGAAAAAGTGCTCCTGACCTATTTCCAGGGCGCGGGGCCGCGCATGGGAGTGCTGGCCCACGGCTACGTCATTTTCATTCTCGACGCCGCCGGAAATGTGCTGCTTTCCCAGTCCAATCCCGTGGGCAACACGAAGTATTTGAAGGAAGTTCAGGCCATCACCGAGGTGCCCTGCATGATCGACCGCGACTTCAAGCTACAGCCCAATTCGCCGGTTCCCGCAGGCTACATTCAGTTCTAAGCCGCACGGCTGACGCTCACATCCCTTCCTGGTACACGCCGTAGTCGGTATTGATGCTCCATAGGTCATGCCCAGCGTTGTCGCCCAGATTTTCCGCCGCCAGGAGGCCCATGAGGATGCTGTGGTCTTGGTTGTTGTATTTGAAGGCCCCGTACCGACCGATGGCCGTGACATGCGTGAGTCTTGACTTTAAGTACTCCATCACCACCGCCAGATCACGGCGGTAGCCTTTGCGGTAAACCGGGTAGCATTTCGGAATGCGGACCACCGTGGCATCCAGCACCTGCGCGTCCTTGATGAGGCCGGTCGTGCGAATTTCCTTCACCGCCAGCTTTTGCAGTTCCTCCGCGCTCATGCCATGCAGTTCATCGCCGTCCGAGCACCAGTATTCCAGCGCCAGCACGCTCTGCCCCGCCGCGCCACGAATGCCCGGCGACCAGTTGCGGAAGTTCGTCACACGCCCCAGCCGCAATTCAGGAGAATGGATGTAAAGCCACTGGTCTGAAAACAAATCCTCACGATCCACCAGCAGGTAAACCAGCAGCGTGTGTCGATAGGCAAGCCCTGTGCATGCGCTGCGCACTGTTTGAGACAGATCAGGCAATGAGGAGCACAACGCCGTCAGCGGCATGGTGGAAATGAGGTGGTCAAAAAGCAGCGTCTCGCCGCTTTTAAGCCGCAACGAATGCCCGTCCTCCGCCATGCCTGAAACCGGCATGGCAAGATGCAATTTCCCACCCATGCCACGAACACTCGCCGCCATGCGCTCATAGACCGAACCTGTGCCAGCGGCTGGATAATCAAACTGATCCACCAACGTGGCATGTGAGCCGTTTTTCAGCCGCAGCATGCCGAGCGCCGCCTCACCAAGGGAAAATTTCTTGATGCGCTGCGCCGCGAAATCGGCGTCCAACTCATCACAGCCGATGCCCCACAGCTTCTCGCTGTAGGACTTGAAGAACATCTCGTGCAGACGGCGGCCAAAAGCGCCTACCACCCAATCCTCGAAGCTCTCCGGCTCGTTTTTCCGCCGCAGTTTCTCACCCGCGTAGCTCAAGACACAACGCGTGGCCTGCCACGGCCCCATGTTGACCAGCGCATTGAGCGGACGCAGCGGATAGTCATAAAACAAGCCGCCAAAATAGATCCGCGTCCGCCGGTTGATCACATGCCGGTCCTCACCGGCCATTTCCGTCCAGAACCGCCGCACTTTGTCATCCCGTGTGAAAAACCGATGCGGGCCCAGGTCCACCTTATGTCCCCACAGCTCAATGGTGCGGGACATGCCGCCCACATGCGGCCCTGCCTCGAAAATTTCCACCTCCAGGCCGCGTCTGGCCAGTTCATGCCCGGCGGTCAGACCTGCAGGCCCCGCGCCAATGATTCCCACGCGCCTCATGCCCGCGCCGCCTTTCCGCGTGTGAGCTTCGGCAGCAGCACACCCATTCCCGCCACGAGCATGATCACGGTCGGCACATGAATCTGCCACCGAGCCGTCGGCATGACGTGATAAAGCACCCAGCCCGCAGGAATGCCTAGCAGCGCGATCCACAACGATTTCCGGCCCGCCAGCAACGCGCAGGCAAACACGCTCAGCACCAACAGATCATTGTATGGGTTGCGGTAGGCCGGGAGGAACCAGTCCATCAAAAATGCCCAGGCCAGGATGCCCGCCAGCACTTTCATCTCATCCGCCTGCCTGCGGCTCCACCACCACACGCCGACTCCCGCCGCCAGCGCCAGGCCCAGCGGCCAGTCGGGAAAATTCAAAATGCCCTGCCCCTTCAAAATGCGGATGATCGAGGAGTCCGCGTACTGCCGCACATGATACCGTGCCAGCGTGTCCAGCTCGATGCACTCAATCGTGGCCGGGTAAGTCTCTGCGGGCGGCCTGGGCCGCTCCCCCTGCCGGTGCAGCGCCGACCAGTCCTTCATGCCGCTCAGATAATCCTGCCAGATGCCACCACGCAGAGCCATCGGCAGCAGTGCGAAGATCATCGTGCTGATCAAAGCCGCGCGCCATTGCGCCCGGTCACGCAAGCCGATGAAAGGTGCCAACAACAGCAGCAGCGGAGGACGCACGCACAGCAGCAGCCCCGCCACCACACCGGCCCAGTTCTGACGCTGTGATCGCGTCAGCGCCACCCACAGCGACAGCAGAAAAACCAGCAACGCATACACCTGCCCGCGATCCACATGGTGCTTCCACGCCAACGTGTGGCTAAAGCCCGCCACCACAGCCGCCCAGGCCCAGCGCTTCCAGCCCGGCGTCAGCAGCCGCCACCAGACTACTCCCGTGCCGAGCAGGCAGGCCCACTCAATCACAAGCCACAAGACTTGGGCGTCGCCATACGACAATGCGGCCAGCGGCAGCATCAAAAACAGATACGTCGGCGTCACCGTCGTCTGGCTCACCGTGACCGCCAGGTTGTTGTAAGGATCACACAGCTCCTCCGCCGCCCCACGACGCCATTTGTAGTGAAACGGGTCCAATCCCTCCGCCATCACGCGCGCACCGGTGATGCGATTGCGATAATCAATCGAGCCACCAGTGGTCACCATCTTCCAGTCTCCGAAAAAACTCACTACCATCACACCAGCCAGCGCCAGCACGGCCAGCAGGCGCAGGAGTTCAGAGCGTTCGTTCGGGTCGTCGGACATGAGGCCGCCTAGACTTCAACTCGCCGTCTTGAAGTCAAGCCGGGCCTTCATTCCTTCGTGACCGTTTCGTCCAGGTTCAGGAGCATCAGGCACAGGCTCGTCCAGACCGCATGCTCGGCAGGATCAAGCGACTCGTCCCGCTTCGACTCCCCCACCGTGAGCAGTTTGGACGCGGCGGCACGATCCGCGCCCTGCTGCGCCCGCAATTGGCCAAGCTGCTGCTTCAGTAGTGCTTTTTCGGCCCCTGATGGCGCACGGCACGTCACCCACCGAAACGCCTGTTCCAGCGCCGCATCTTCGTTGCCTCGATTCGCCACCAGCACCCGCTGCGCCAGCGCACGCGCCGCCTCGACGTAGGTGATGTCGTTCAGCGTCACCAGCGCCTGCAACGGCGTGTTCGTGCGCGTCGTCTTCACCGCGCAAACCTGACGAGCCGCATTATCAAAGAGCATCGTCGGCCCAACGATGCGCCGCCAGAAAGTGTACAAAGTGCGGCGATACAGCGCGTCGCCGTGATCCTGTACATAGCTTTTCTTCCCAAACGTCGCCTCCTCCCAGATGCCCTCGGGCTGATACGGCTTCACCGAAGGCCCACCGAGCTGTTCCTTCATCAAGCCGGAAACAAACAGCGCCTGATCCCGAATCATCCAAGATGGCATCCGAAACCGCGGCCCACGCGCCAGATAACGATTCTCTGGATCAATCTCTGCGGCCTTGAAACTTGAAACATTAAACTTGGAACTCTGGCGATAGGTCTCGCTCGTCACGATCAATCGCATCAGCGCCTTCACATCCCAGCCGCTTTCGATGAATTCCGCCGCCAGCCAGTCCAACAGCTCGCGATGCAGCGGCACCTCGCCCTGCACACCGAAGTCTTCCGCCGTTTTGACCAGTCCCACGCCGAAAAACGCCTGCCAGAAGCGGTTCACCGTCACGCGTGCTGTCAGCGGGTTGTCACGACTCACGATCCATTGCGCGAGGCCGAGCCGGTTTTTCGGCGCGTCCTTCGCCATCGGCGGAAGGCTCGCGGGAACCGAGAAACTGACCTTCGTCGTCGTCGGCTTGTCATACGCGCCCTTTTCAAACGTGTAGGTCTCACGCGGCTGCGGCAGCGTGTCCATCACCATGACCTTGGTGACGTTGTTGCTGGCAGACACACGCTCCCGCACCGCCGCCAGCAGCTTTTGCAATAGCTTCGTATAAGCCGCGTCCTTTTCCTTGAAATAACTCACCGCTTCCAGCAGGGGATCGACCCCACGGTTCTTTGGCTCCGTCTTCGCGATGTAGCTCGGCAAGTTGCCCGGCAGTTTGATCGCATCGGATTCGGTGAGCGGCTTGCCTGCGGCACGCGGGAATTTCGTCAGTTCAAACGTCTCCACCTCCTTCGCGATGAGATCCACCTTCACCGAGGTCTTTTTCACGCGCTCCAGTTCCGCTGGCGTGGAAATATCCATCGCTGGAGCCGCTTGGCCGCTGCGGCCCTTGCCGTCCTCACTCGTCTGGTTGAAGACATCGTATAGCGCGTAGTAGTCACGCATCGTCAGCGGATCGAATTTGTGATCGTGGCACTTCGAGCAGCCCATCGTCAGGCCCAGCCACACAGTGCTGGTCGTTTCCACGCGATCCATCACGTTCTCCACCCGCGTCTCCTCGGCGATTCGCCCTCCCTCGCCGTTGATCATGTGATTCCGGTTGAACCCCGTCGCCAATTTCTGCTCCTGCGTCGCATTCGGTATCAAATCACCCGCAAGCTGCCAGACCGTGAACTGGTCATAGCGCATGTTCTGATTGATCGCCTTCACCACCCAGTCACGCCACGGCCACATCGTCCGCTCGGGGTCGCCTTGGTAGCCGTTCGTGTCCGCATAGCGTGCCGCATCCAGCCAGTCCCAGGCCCAGCGCTCGCCGAAGCGCGGCGAGTTCAGCAGCCGCTCCACCACCTCCTCATACTTCACATTCACCCCATCCCTCCCATCCGGCGGCAATCCAATCAAATCCAACGACACCCGCCTCAACAACGTCTTCGCCTCTGCCTGCGGAGAAGGCTGCATCCCTTTCTCCGCCAGCTTCGCCAGCACAAAGGCATCAATCGGATTGATAGGAGCAGGACCATCCTGGTCCTGTTGTGGGGGCAGGATGCCCCCACTCCTTGTCGGCACTTTCGGCCGCTCGATTCGCTCAAACGCCCAGTGTTTGCCCCATTTCGCACCTTCGTCGATCCACTGCTTGAGTAGCAGCTTCTGCGCCTCGGTCAGCTTGCGGTTGCTCTTCGGTGTCGGCATCACTTCATCCGGGTCCGTGCTGAAAATGCGCTCAATGAGCGAGCTTTCGTGGCTTTTGCCCGCCACCACCGCCTTGGCGGCCTTCGCTTCCTTCTCCACATCCAGCCGCAGGTCGCCTTTGCGCTCGTTCGCGTCCTGACCGTGGCAATGATAGCAGTTTTCCGAAAGGATCGGCTGGATGTCGCGCGAGAAATCAATCGTTGCCGCGCCAAGCGCGGAACTGAGGCTGAGGACGACAAAAACGGGGCGGATCATGGTGTGTGCTTCATACGGTGAACGCAGGTTCACTGTTGCCAAGCATGCATGGCCGAACCTAGCATGCTCCATGCACATCCCGACCCTCATCGAGCGCAAGCGCGACGGCGGCGTCCTCAGCGATGAGGAAATCCACGCCCTGATCGCTGCCTTCACGCGTGGGGACATGCCGGAGTATCAGATGAGCTCGCTGGCCATGGCCATCTTCTTCCGTGGCATGACGCCGGAAGAAACCGCCGCGCTCACCGACGCCATGCTGCACAGCGGCACCATGCTCGCCTGGAACGATGACGATCCCATCCGCGTCGATAAACACAGCACTGGCGGCATTGGTGACAAAACCTCGCTCGTGCTCGCGCCACTGCTCGCTTGCGATGGTGTCTGGGTGCCGATGATCTCCGGTCGTGGCCTCGGCATCACGGGTGGCACACTCGACAAGCTCGAAAGCATCCCCGGCTTCCGCACGCAGCTCAACGAGGTCGAAATCCACCACGTCATCGACCAGGTCGGCTGCGCCATGATCGGCCAAACGGCGGGCATCTGCCCTGCCGACAAAAAACTCTACGCCTTGCGCGATGTCACCGGCACCGTGCCCAGCATCCCGCTCATCACAGCGAGCATCATGAGCAAAAAACTCGCCGAGGGCCTCAACCGCCTCGTGCTTGATGTGAAATACGGCTCGGGTGCTTTCATGAAAACTGAGGCGCAAGCGCACGAGCTCGCGCAAAGCATGGTCCGCGTGGGCAATGCGCTCGGCGTGCGTTCCAGCGTGCGATTGAGCGCCATGAACGAACCCACCGGCGAATCGGCGGGCAACGCCCTCGAAGTGGCCGAATGCGTGCGCTGTCTCCAAGGCAACGGCCCGCAAGATCTGGAGGACATCGTACTCGATCTCGCTTCCGCCGTCGCCGTTTCACCACGCGTTGATCTGCAAAAGATGCTCCAGCGCGGCGATGCCTGGGCCAAATTCCAGCAAATGGTCGCCTTGCAAGGCGGCAACGTTGAAGCGCTCGAAAAAATCACCTCCGTGCATCGCGCTCCATTCATCGGCGAGTTCAAATCACCCGCCAGCGGCGTGCTGCATCGCATGGACGCTGGCGGCATCGGCCACGTCGTCCTCGAACTCGGTGCCGGACGCTCCAAAGCCGCTGATCCCGTCGATTTCGCCGTCGGCTGCGATCAAATCGCCAAGACTGGCACGCAGGTGCGAGCTGGCGATGTGCTGCTGCGCGTTCATGCCCGCACCAAGGCCGCGCTGGCATGCGCGTTAAACGATTTGCCGCCGCACATCGAGATCGTGTAATAAGTCGGTTCTGAGCACTGTAGTCCCGGCTTCAGCCGGTCCGGAACCGCCTGAAGGCGGAACTACAATGCCCGATCCACCAGCCTCCCATGAACCGCCGCCGTTTCCTCCAGACCACCGCCGCAGCCGCCCTGATCCATGAATCCGCCCAGGCCGCGCCGCCTGCGGCACGCATCATCGACACGCACACGCATTTTTATGATCCCACGCGTCCCGGCGGTGTGCCGTGGCCTGGGAAAGGCTCCAAGCTTTACCGCACCGTGCTGCCCGCCGACTGGCTTGCCGTCGCAGCGCCGCATGGCGTCAAAGAAACGGTCATCGTCGAGGCCAGTCCGCTGGTGAAAGACAACCAGTGGATTCTCGATCTGGCGGCCAAGGAGAAATGCATCGTCGGGTTTGTCGGTCATCTCGATCCTGGTGCGGAGTTTGCCGCGAACTTGAAGCGCTTCGCCGCTAATCCGATCTTCCGTGGCATTCGCTGGAGCGGCAACTTCCTGCTCGATGAGGCTAAACGCGATTCCGTACTCGCAGGGGCCAAACTCCTCGCCGAGCACGGTCTCGAACTCGATTTGAACGGCGCACCGACCTACCTGCCCCACGCGGCCAAACTCGCCGCCGATCTTCCCGATCTCCGCGTCCTCATCAATCACCTTGGCGCTTCCGGCGATCCGCAGGCTTTGAAGCCTGAGTGGAAGGACAACATTCGCACCGTGGCGAAGCAACCAAACGTCTTCATGAAAGTCTCCGCGCTCGTCGAGCAAGTGAAGTGCGAACCCGACCAGGCACCGCGCGACACGGCCTACTACCTGCCCATTCTCGACCATCTTTGGGAAACCTTCGGCCCCGACCGCCTCATCTACGGCAGCAACTGGCCCGTCTCAGACAAAGGCGCACCCTACGAAGTCGTCTTCAAGATCGTGGACGAATACTTCCGCTCCAAAGGCAGCGACGCCTGCGAGAAGTACTTCTGGAAGAACTCGCTGACCGCGTATCGCTGGATCGAGCGCCATTGACCTCCCATCGTGAGAAGTCAGAAGTGAAAGGTGAGAAGTGTCGCTAGCGGCAGCGCCACTTCTAACTTCTAACTTCTAACTTCTAACTTCTCACGCTTCACCGCATCCCACGCCTCGTCCATCTCGGCGAGCGAGAGCTTGCCGAACTCCTTGCCCTGCTCGCGCAGGTGCGTTTCCATCGCGTGGAAGCGGCGGACGAACTTGTCGTTGGCGGCGGCGAGTGCGGACTCGGACTCGATGCCGAGTTTGCGGGCGAGATTGACGACGCTGAAGAACAGATCGCCGATTTCTTCCTCGATGTGGGCTTTGTCGCCGGACTGTACGGCTTCCTCCAACTCGGCGGTCTCCTCGCGGATTTTGTCGAAGACGGGCGCGGCGTCCGGCCAGTCGAAGCCGACGCGTGCGGCTTTCTTTTGCAGCTTTTGCCCGCGCATCAGTGCCGGGAGGCCGCTGCCCACGCCGTGCAGCAGGCCTTCGTGCTGCGTGCCTTTTTCGACGCGCTTGATGGCGTCCCACTGCGAGAGCACCGCGTCGGAGGTGGCGGCGCTGGCCTCGCCAAACACATGCGGGTGGCGGCGGATGAGCTTCTCGGTGAGTCCGTGCGCCATCTGATCGAGGTCAAAGGCCCCCGTCTCGCTGGCGATCTCGGCATGCAGCACCGGCTGCAGCAGGATGTCGCCGAGTTCATCGCAAATCTGCGCAGGATCGCCGCCCCGGATGGCCTCGGCCACCTCGTAGGATTCCTCAATGACATGCGGGATCAGCGACTCATGCGTCTGCTCCATGTCCCACGGGCAGCCACCGGGCGCGCGCAGGCGATGCACGACGTAGCGCAGGCGGGTGAGGGCGTCGGGATGATTGAGCATGTCTTCCATGCAGGCAGTTAGCGTGCGTAGAAGCCGGTGCGACGAGAATTTTCGTCCTCTCAAACTCAGGCAAAGGCCTGGATGAAGCTGACCTCCAGCGCGAGACCTTCATTCACATTCGTGTGCAGGTGGCTTTCGAGCTGGCGGAGAATGCGGATGCGCTTCGCGACCTCCCCGGAGTCCCATTTTTCGGCGAGGGCGGCGGTGGCGGCCTGAAACTTCGGCAGATCGAGATTCTCGGCCCCGGCCTGCTGACGGGCCACGTCGCCGAACCAGGAGAGCAGCAGATCCATCATGGCGCTGCGCTGCTGGATGTACTCGGCCTCGATCTGCGCCTCCACCTGGTCCTCGCGCTGCTTGAGCCAAGTTCCGTCGGTGGTTTTGCCATAGTGCTCGGTTTCGCGCTCAAAGTCGGCCTCGTGGCGCTTTTTGAGGTCTTCGTGAAGGTCTTCGAGGATGGATTCAAAGTCCGCCTTCAGCCCGAGCGCGCCGGAAAGCGTGCCAGCGGCACGGGCGGCGAGTTTTTCGAGCACCACGAGGAGTTTGTACTCGTGATCGGTGAAACTGCGGGCACCGGCGGGCGGCATAAGGCCGATCTCAATGACGCGGGACTGGATGGTGGGCAGAAGCTGCTCCGGCTGCGTGGTGAGCAGCAGCAGCAGCGTGTTCGGCGGCGGCTCCTCCAGCGTTTTGAGGAAGGCGTTCTGCGCCTGCACGTTCATGCGCTCCGCATCGACGATGATGCCGAGCTTCCAGCCGTTCGGCGCGGCAGTGCGGCGGATCATCTTCTCCAAAAAGCGGATCGTGCCCGGATCATCGCCATCATCGCCGATGGTGATGCGGCGGGACTTGCTCTGCGGGCGCAGCACGATGGCCCCCTGCCCTTCCCAGGCCTCCAGCGTGCGAAATTGAGTGCCCACCATCAAGTCCAGCACACGGGCCGCGAACTGCTCGTGTTTGGCTTCCTTGGGGCCGGTGATGAGATACGCATGCCCAAGGCGGCCGTTGTCACGGGCGCGGGTGAGAAGGCTGAGGGCGTGGTCGCACTTAAACGGCATGAGATTGCGCGGCAAGAAGCTGCCAGATGTTTTCGTGGACGACCTCGGGCGTGGCGGAGGCGTCGATGATTTTCACGCGGGATGGCTCGGCGCGAGCAACTTCGAGATAACCCTGGCGGACTTTTTCGAAGAAGGACTGCGGCAGGCTTTCGATGCGGTCGAGTTCGCGGCCAGTTTGATGGATGCGCTGCCAAGCGGTTGCGCTGTCCATGTCGAGGACGAGCGTGAGCTGTGGAAGCGTGCCGCCGATGGCGAAGGCGTTGATGGCGCGAACGCTGTCGAGCGGAAGTCCGCGGGCGATGCCCTGATAGACGGTGGTGGAGTCGAGAAAGCGGTCGAGGATGACGAAAACGCCCGCTTCGAGCAACGGACGGATTTTTTCCCGCACGATCTGCGCACGACTGGCGGCGAAGAGGAGCAATTCGCTTTCCGGAGTCATGCGGTGGCCTTCTTTGGCATGCTGGAGGAGATGACGGATGCTTTCGCCGATCTCGGTGCCGCCGGGTTCCCGCAGGACTTCGACCTTGCGGCCAGATGCTTCGAGACGCTCACGCAGGAGCCGAATCTGCGTGGATTTTCCACAGCCTTCGGAGCCTTCGAGGGAGAGGAGAAAACCGGTGGATGGTGATGTGGCGGGCATGGCAGTCACGAAAAACGGTCCGCCTCGATACACCTCGACCGCAGTGAGGCCAGACGTGGTTTGGTTGCCTGGATTCCGTGCGCGGCACTTTGGAAAATCATCATCTGGACGGCTTTCAAAGCTCTGTCTTAATGCTGTCCGGGTCCACTCCGAGTTCACGCAGTTTGGCAGCCAGAGCGTCTGCTCGCTGTGCCTCGGCGGCGGCACGGCGGGTCTCAGTGGAGGCACGGAGAGCCTCGGCGGTGGCGCGTTGTGCCTCGGCGGTGGCGCGTTCCTGGCCGGTGAGGAGGATTTTGCCATGGGCGTCACACCAGCGCAACCAAGTGGAGGGTGTGCCTTCAAAGATGCCGTCTGCCAGCGTCACACCCAGGCTCATGCCCTCAAACATTGGGGAGTCTTGCTGGAACTCCCTGCTGCCAGCGGCGCTAAGGGCAAAAACGGTGAGCGGACGCTCCGAAAGACACCGCAGAGGATCATAGACCACATACCACGAGACGCCGATCTGCTGGTAGTTGCGCAGTTTGGAGTCGAGTTCTCCGCCTTTTTTATTCGAGACGATCTCCACGACGATTTCCGGCGGCTTGCCATCGTAGGTCCAGGCAAAATAGGCGCGATGATCCTTTTCCCACAGGTCCTGATGCGGCTCGACATGGGTTTTGACGAGAACGTCCGGCACGATGACCGGGCGGTTCAGCGCCACATACACACCCACGTTGGCCATGGTGATGAAGGGAAAGCCGGGCTGCCACGAGGCGTAGAGCGACTCCGTGAGGAGACGCATTTGCTTTTCGGAGAATTGATTGTCCACGGGCGTGTCGTCCTCGGTGATGAGATGGGAGACATCGGGACGGGGCGGGAGATCCCCTTCTTCGAGGTCGTCCAGAGCAATGGCAGGCAGGGTCTGCATGTGTTCAGAATAATCGCCCGCAGCGTTCCGCGCAAGATGTGACTGCCGGTGGACCGAGCAATAGGCGGCTTTACTCCCATTCAATGCTTGCCGGAGGCTTGGTGCTGATGTCGTAGAGCACGCGGTTCACGCCTTTGACCCGGTTGAGGATCTGGTTGGAGGCGTTGCGGAGGACGCTGTAGGGCAACTCGACCCAGTCGGCGGTCATGGCGTCCTCGCTGATGACAGCACGGAGGCTGATGGCCTGCTCGTAGCTGCGTTCGTCACCTTTGACGCCGACGGTTTTCACAGGGAGCAACGCGGCGTAGGCTTGCCAGGTTTGCTCATACCAGCCGCTGCGGCGGAGTTCGCCGATGAAGATGGCATCGGCCTGCTGGGTGATGGCGACGCGTTCCGGCGTGATTTCGCCCGGAATGCGCACGGCTAGGCCGGGGCCGGGGAAAGGATGACGCCACAAAGCGCGGTGCGGGATGCCGAGGCTGGCTCCGAGGGCGCGAACTTCGTCTTTGAAGAGTTCGGCGAGCGGTTCGAGCACTTTGCCCTGCTCTTTGAGTTCCATGATGCGATCGACGCGGTTGTGATGCGTCTTGATTTTGCTGGCGATGCTGCCGCTGGTGGCGCTTTCGATGACGTCGGGATAAAGCGTGCCCTGGGCGAGCAGTTCGACGTTGTCGGCAACTTTCCAGAACTCTTCGACAAAGAGCGTGCCGATGATGCGGCGCTTCTGCTCGGGGTCGGTGACGCCTTTGAGGGCACCGAGGAAGATGGCGCTGGCGTCGATCTGCTCGATGGGCACGCCGACTTCGCCAAAGAGGGCTTTCACCTCAGCGGTTTCATTCAGGCGCATGAGGCCGGTGTCGATGTAGATGCAGCGCACTTTCACGCCTGCACGGGCGAGCAGGACGGCGAGCACGGTGCTGTCCACGCCGCCGGAGACGCCGCAGATGACTTCGCGGCTGCCGACTTCGGTTTTGATGCGCTCGATCATCTGCGCTTTGAATTCCTGGATGTCGAACTTGGCGAGCTGGGCACCGCTTTTGGTGAGGAAGTTCTTCAGAATGGCCGTGCCTTCGTGCGAATGCGTGACCTCGGGGTGAAACTGGATGCCCCAGCAGCGGTCGGACCATTTCAGCGCCACGGGAACGGCGTCTTCGTTGGTGGCGATGACTTGGGCGGTGCTGGCGAGGTTCGCGCAGGTGTCGCTGTGGCTCATCCAGACCTGGGATTCGTGCGAGATGCCGTCAAAAAGGTCGGTGTGATCGGTGACGACGAGTTTGGCAGGGCCGTACTCGCGGGTGACGCCGGGCTTCACGGTGCCGCCGTGTTTGATGTTGAGGAGCTGCATGCCGTAGCACACGCCGAGCACGGGGACGCCGAAGGACATGAGTTTGCCGTAATCGACATCCGGTGCGTCTTTCTCCGAGGTGCTACGCGGGCCGCCGGAAAGGATGATGGCTCCGGGGTTGGTGAGCTTGGCCAGCTCCGCAGGCGGATAGAGGTGCGAAACGAAGCCCAGCTCGCGAACGCGGCGGACGATGAGCTGGGAATACTGGGAGCCGTAATCGAGGACGGCGACTTCTTGGGCGGTCATGAGGGGGGAAATGACGAATGCTGAATGACAAATGACGAAGCCGATCAATGCGGCTCGTAGTTCACCGGCTCCTCGGTGATGACGACGTCGTGTGGGTGGCTTTCTTTGAGTCCACCGGCGGTGATGCGGACGAAGCGGGCCTTGGCGCGAAGTTCGTCCAGGGTGTTGGCACCCACATAGCCCATGCCGCTGCGAAGACCGCCGATGAGTTGAAAGACGACTTCGGCCAGCGGGCCTTTGTAGGGCACACGGGCCTCGACGCCTTCAGGGACGAGCTGGCCGGAAGAGTTTTGACCGTAGCGGTCGCCTGCTCCTTTGCGCATGGCCTTGAGGCTGCCCATGCCACGGTATTCTTTGAAGGTGCGGCCCTGCCACTTGACCATGTTGCCAGGGCTTTCGGAGGTTCCGGCAAGAAGGGAGCCGAGCATGACGAGATCCGCACCACCGGCGAGGGCTTTGACGATGTCGCCGGAGTAGCGGATGCCGCCGTCAGCTATGACGGTGACGCCTGCGGGCCGACAAACCTCCGCGACTTCCTGCACGGCGCTGAACTGGGCCATACCGACGCCGGAGATGATGCGCGTGGTGCAGATGGAGCCAGGACCGACACCGACCTTGATGGCGGAGACGCCTGCTTTGATGAGATCCTGCGCGCCATCGGCAGTGACGACGTTACCAGCGACGATAGGGACGTTGGCACCGAGATTTTCGCGGAGACGGGCGATGACTTGCATTACGCGAGAGGTGTGGCCGGTGGCGGCATCGATGAAGATGGCATCCGCACCGGCGGCGAGCAGGGCCTTGCCACGATCCACGCAATCATCGCCGACACCAACGGCGGCACC
>JBIKYB010000269.1:0-6860 GCA_044355475.1 Prosthecobacter sp. | reverse complement strand
TTCTCCTTCCTCCGCATCACCGAAAGCAATGTGCTGCGTGTGTTAGCGCTTGGTTTCCTGCTCGTCATGACGCTGCTCGGCGCAGCGGGGCTCATCGCTGTGCGGCAGAGCCAGCGCATCCGCCAGAGTGTGGCGGCGCTGGCGCGTGATCAGCTTCTCATCGCCCGCCTCGTGCATGACGTGCAGATGGAGGAGAATGCGATGACCGAGGTGCTGCACCAGGTGGCGGAGTTTCATCCGGTGAGCCCTAACAACGACCAGCTGCTGCGCAATCTGGAGCAGAGCGATCTTCAGCTCTCCCGCCTCGCTGATGAGGCCCGCGCCATCGCTGGTGAAAAAGTGTGGGAGGACCTCGAATCCAGCGTGAAGGCCTTCACCGCCGAAGCTCGCCAGGTTTTGGCCACTCAGGTTCCCGTGCCGCGCGACAAGCTGGAACGGCTCTTTCATCTGCACGACCACGTCGTCGCCTTGGTGAATGATCTCATCAAGACCAGCTCAGATCGTCTCGCAGCAGCGGAACGCCAGATTGAGCAGCAATCGCAGGATCTCGGTGATGACGCCGCGCTGCTCCTCGGCTCCAGTTTCATCCTCGCGGCCATTTGTGCGCTGCTGACCGTCGGCTTCACTCGCAAAAGCCTCCAGCGCATCCGCTGGCAGTCCGATGAGCTGAACCGCGTCTCCTGGCACATGCTGCAAACGCAGGAAGAAGCCGCACGCCGCTTCTCCCATGAGCTGCATGATGAGCTGGGCCAATCACTCGCCGCTGTGCGCTCCAACCTCACGCGTGGCAGCACCCACGACCTCGATTCGCTCCGCACCGATTGCCTCCACCTCGTCGATGAATCCATCGCCAACGTGCGCGAGCTCTCCCAACTCCTCCGCCCGGTCATTCTCGACGATTTCGGCCTGGAGGCTGGTCTGCGCTGGCTGGCGCAAAAGTTTGCGCAACGCACGCGGATCAAGGTGGACTACGACTCGACCTGCCCCGGCCGTTTTGCCGATGAAACCGAGACTCACCTCTTCCGCATCGCCCAGGAAGCGCTGACGAACATCGCCCGTCATGCCGAAGCCAAGCGCGTGACCATCCAACTCGCCCTGGAGGATAAAAACATCCGCCTCAGCATCGTCGATGACGGCAAAGGCCTGCCTGCGGATGAATCCGAAGCCCCCCCGAGCCTCGGCATGGTCGGCATGCGTGCTCGCGCCCGCCAATGCGGCGGCGAACTCAGCGTGACAGCCGCGCAGCCCAGCGGCGTGCGCATCGAGGCCGTGGTGCCGTTGAGGCAGTGAGGTCAGTTGAGAGTGAACATTCGGTCCACCGGCTGGCTGCGCTGGCTGATGAGTTTTTCAGCCGTGCCATTCTCGATCATGACCTGACGGTTGAACTCGATGAACTCCAGATAGCGATCCGCGCTCATCCGCGGCTCCGGGGATGGCGGAGTGGGATCGAAGGGGAGTTTGAGATCGAAGTCGATTTTCATAAAAAATCCGCGAGGCGTTCCGCCAGTGCGGGAGTCCCGAATTGATCGCAGAGCTTCCGCAACTCCGCAGCCGGAATTTCACCCAGATTGCCACGCAGGAGCGCAATGACGTCCGCGAGGTCTTTTTCGACGCGATGCTCATTTTGAGCCGCGTGGAGCTTCAAAGCGATCAGGTGAGCCAATGCTGGCACGCGAAGCTCCACGCCACTGAGAGTTACGCTCGCGGAACCAGCCCACATTTTCTCGAAAGTGGCGGCATTCACGCGCATCACGTCGAGCACAATCAGAGGGTCGATGCGATGCCGGAAGCGTCGGAACGACGGTTTCTCCTCGAAACACTCGAATCCGGCCTTGGTGAGCTCCTCCGCCATCACCGGATCGTTTTCTATGGCGACAAGACAGTCCACATCGAGCGTGTTTCGCGCATAACCATGTGCCTGCACCGCCCAGCCGCCGATGAGCAGGAGCGGTAGTTGACGGCGCTTTTGGATTCGCATGAGAAGGTCAAAGACGATGCGCATACGGCCAAGTATGACGCCAGATGACGGGTGCTCAAGGTGTGAGTTGAACAAGACTGCATGCCGAAACCTGGTAATAGGCATGGGCGCTCCAAAGAGCGCGGCAGCAAGCCTTGGCGCGACACCGCTGTCGTCTGCCGGACGGTGTTCTTCGGCCTCAGAGCATTCTTCCCGCGCTCGATAGCGGTGTCGCCGATGCAAGTGCCCTTGCATCTCTGCCGCCGCACTCCAACGACGCTGCCGCGACATTTCAGAATTCCCACTCGCTTTCACTGCTTCCCGCCGAAGGGCCACTTCGACATGAGCCACACGGCGACGGTGTGGTTGTTTTCCCACACGACACCACCGCGACGCTGCACGGTCTGCTCCATGAAGCCGATCTCGAGCTTGGTCGTCGGGCTGAGCTGGCGACCGAGGCCGATGAAGGCGCGGTTTTGATCGAGGTAGTTCATGGAGACATTGCTGCCGAAGTTGAGAAAGACCTCATCCCAAAGGGCGAGATACCATTTCTTGTCATCGCTGAGCGGGATGGTGGTTCGAAGCATGTAGCGGAGGCGGTTTTCGTAGCGCCAGTTGGTCACGTCGCCGGTGGCAGGGGCGACTTCGCCGATGCGGCGCTGCTCCAGGCGGAGGCGGTGGGTCCAGTCGAGGCCGATGGCTTTATGCGTGTAGGTGGCCTGCTCCCAGAGTCGATGCTCGGGGAACTCGGCGGCGACGGGGATATCGCCATACGGATGCGATTCGACCCAGGCGTAACCTGCGGTGAGCGTCAAAGCGGGGCTGAGGGTGTAGTTGATGCCGGGGCGCAGCAGGAGTTGCTGCCAGTTTTCACCCATGTCGGCGCGGCGAAATTGCGATTCGAGGTGCAGACCCCACTTGCTGCCGAAGAGCGGATGATCGCCGACATAGTTGAGCCAGAGGTTGTCGTTCGACTCGGTGTGGTCGGCAGCGCTGAGGCTGCCGACGAACGCGAGGAGGATAAAGAGGGCACGTTTCATGAAAGGGCGGCCCCGTATTACGCGGCGAGGTGGGCGGATCAATGCGCGGCGTTCGCGGCGGCGACCGTGCGCTGGTCGAGGGTCTTGAGCGCCTGCATCTGTTTGATGGTGCGTTCCATGCCTTCGTTGGAGCCGTCGAAGAACATGACGTTGCCTTTGCCGTGCTCGGAGATGTATTTCATGCCGTCGAGCCACATGGTGAAGAGCATGAAGCCGGGAGGCACTTCGCCGGCCTGCATGGTTTTGCCGGCGTTGGCGAGACCTTCGGCGACTTGCTCGCGGAAGCGGGCGTTACCGGCACCTTTAAGTTCGGAGGCTTCTTTCTCGGCCTCGGCTTTGACGCGGATGGCTCGGGCTTCGGCTTCGGCGGCGCGGGTTTTGATGAGGTATTGGGCCTGGGCTTCGTTTTCGGCGGCGGCCTTCATGTTGTTGCTGGAAACGACCTGCGACATGGAGCGCATGATGGCTTCGTCGAAGGAGATGTCGTTGATCTGAAGGTCGAGGAGGTGGTAGCCCCAGCTGTTGAGCGCTTCTTCGAGGTGATCCTTCACGGCACCGATGATTTCGGAGCGGAGGACGAGGATTTCGGCCTGCTTTTTGTTCGCCACATAGGATCGGATGCTGCCTTCGACGCTGCGGACGAGGGTCTGCATGAAGCTCTTTTCGTCGATGAAGCGGAAGGCGATCTTCTTGATGGTCTCTTCACCCGCATCCTGCGCGGAGTACACGATGAGCGATTTGAAGTTCACATAGGCTTGATCGAGCGAGATGGCTTCGAATTCGAGTTCGATGGACTGGTTCTGCGTGGAGATGCTTTTATAGACACCCTCAAGCAACGGCAGCTTGAAGTTGAGGCCCGGCAGCATGAGGCGCTGGTATTTGCCGAAGCGGGTGACGACTCCCACATGGCCCTGTTTGATGACAGAGGCGCTGAGGATGATGAGAACGATGAGGATGACGGCGGCGGGGATCATGGGACTTGGTTTTGTTGGATGTTTTTTGGAAAGGCGATGTCTGGAGATGAAATCAGGCGGGGAATTCGGAGGAGTGGTGTTCGAGGATGAACCAACCGGTCTTTTCCTTTTTGCAGACGAAGGAGTAGCGGGCGGGCACGCTGATGAGTTCCTTCTTGCGCTTGAAGGTGAAGACGTATTTGCCGGACTGGATGTGGATTTCCTTGTACTGACGCACCTCGCCGGTCTCGAACTTCACGTGCACGTCTTCCAGCTCAAAGAGATGCTCGAAGTAGCCTTTGATCTTGTGGTGGCCTTCCCGCAGCTCCTTGGCGAAGGTGCCCCAGAGCAGGCCGTTCATGTCGTAGCAGCCGACCACGGCGGGCAGGCTGTGATTGTTGACGCCAAAAGCCCAGTCGTTGATGAACTCGGTCAGATTTTTCTTCTCGGCGGCATTGTGGCTGATGGTGCTGAAGCGCAGGCCGCCGATCTGCTTGTCCTTGTGAACGAGCATGGTGTCCGTGCTGCGCGGATCGACATCTTCGCCAAATTTATGAGCGAACTTTTTCAGAATCTCGATCAACGGGATGTGGTCGTGGCGGAAGATAACGAAGTTGATGAACAGGTGCACCACGAGCACAATGATCAATGCTTCCATGATACCCACGACGTAGGTCAGGATGCCGCAAAACAATGCCAGTAGCAGTGCATACGGACCGTGGGACGCGACATGCACCAATCCTGCGATCATCCGCCAACCAGTAAAAACCATCAGCACCGCGAGCGCGAAATACGGCAGGTGAGCCAGCCAGTGCGGTTCGATCAAGAAAACCAAGAGCACTAACGCGGTGAACAGGTTGGAGACCTTGGTGACGGCACCAGCCAGGGCATTGGTGGCGGAGGCCTGAAGTCCGTCGAGGTTCGTCATGCCGCCAAAGAAGCTGGAACCGAGATTGGCGAGCCAGATGGTGAACAGGCTGTTGTTGGAGTTTGCCGGGCGACCGAGTGGATCAAGTTTTTCGATGGCGGCATTGCTCAGCACCTGCTCGATCACATCGATCAAGCAAAGCATAAACGCAAAGACGATGATCTCGACCAGCATCTTGGGAGGCAGAACATTGAAATCTGGAATCGGCATCGCCAGCTTGATGGGTGAAAGCTCGATGTGGAGCATCGGCACCTCCATGTAGATGCCGCAGACGACGCCCAAGACGATCACTGCGACATATGGAACGGCAGGAAGCTTGGCCTTGTACTTCCCGAACAGATGCAGGAAGAGGATGAGAGTGGCGAGCGAGAGCCCCATCATTTTGATCCGCTCCATGCTCATCCACTCGTGACCCTCGCCCAGAATGCCGTAGGTGTAAGGAAGGAACTTGAGTGCCGTCTTGAGTCCGATACCCGCGAGCAGGCCTTCGACCAAATAGACCGGAATCACCTTCATGACGAAGCGCTGAAGATTGAACTTCCATGCGACCGCCTGCATGATCGAGGTGCAGAAAATGAGGAAGGGCATGTTTTCCATGCCGAATTTGTGGACGCAAAACGCCAGCACGGGGGCCAGGCCCGCTGCGACGCCTGGCGTGCCGACGTAGTTGCCCGGCTTGAACAGGAAGGTGACGAACCCGATCACGCAGGCGAAAACCACGGTGAGCAACCCGGTCTGAATCGGATACTCCGACATGAGGCAGATACCCACCGTGAGAGGCACAGCGACCAAACCGGTGACGGTGCCGGCCAGCGCATCGCGACGCAGATTTTCGAGTGTGAAGATGGCTGGCTTCTTGGCCTTCTCTGCAATGAGGAGATCACTCGCCAGCGGCTTCTTCCGCTTCGGCGGGTGCGGATGATAGTCCACCACCGAGGCTGTAGTCGGATGAACGAGGGCGGGTTCGGCAGGGTGAGACATTGATGATACTAACCCGATCCACGCCTCGGAACGCCATCCCCTCCGCAGGGTAAATTCAGCCCCTGACAGGGGGAGTTGCTTTCAAAATCTCCCGTGCCCGCTCGACGGCGGCTTTGAGGCTTGGGCAGATGTTCTCCCCGCCGATGTGCTGATGGAAATCGGCCTGGGTCATGAGTTTGGCAGGCTGCGACCGCATGCCGCAGAGGATGAAGTGGCGGCCTGAGGCCACGAGGCGTTCAGCCAGGTGCTCCAGCGCGTGGAGGCCGGTGGCGTCGATGGCGGTCATGTTGCGCAGGCGCAGCAGGACCACCGCTGGGAGTGTGTCGAACACTTCTTCGATGACGCTGAGTTTGTCCGTGGCACCGAAGAGAAACGGGCCATGGATGCGGTAGGCGGCCACGCCTTCGGGCAGCGAGTTCATTTGCAGGCTGTGGGAGAAGCCGGCCTCGACATATTCGGGTGTGACGCGGGCGACGGTGGTTGAGCCGGTGACTTTGACGATGTAAAGCAGCGCCGCCATGACCATGCCTGCTTCGACGGCCACGGTCAGATCGGCGAGCACCGTGAGGCTGAAGGTGATGAACCACACGGCGATGTCGGCCTTGCTGAGCTTGAGGATGTCCGGGATCTCGGCCCACTCGCCCATGTTGTAGGCCACCATCATCAAAATGGCGGCCAGCACGGTCAGCGGGATGTGTTTGGCCAGCGGCGCGGCGACGAGCAGGATGAGCAGCAGCGTGAGCGCGTGAATCATGCCTGCCACGGGTGTCTGTGCGCCGGAGCGGATGTTTGTGGCGGTGCGGGCGATGGCCCCCGTCGCTGGCAGGCCGCCAAAAAGCGGCGACATCACATTCGCCACGCCCTGCGCGAAGAGTTCGACGTTTGGTTTGTGCTTGTCGCCCGACATCCGATCCGCGACGACGGCGGAGAGCAGCGATTCGATGGCACCGAGCATCGCCACGGTGAGCGCGGGCGAGAGCAGCGGCAGAATGAGATCAAAT
>JBIKYB010000268.1:0-6861 GCA_044355475.1 Prosthecobacter sp. | reverse complement strand
GCTGGGTGTCGTCGGATCGGTGAGCACACGCTTGTCGCGGTCGCCGTTGTTGGCGTAAATGAGGCGCCCCTGGCTCGAATACAGACCTTTGCCGTGATAGCCGGGCAGTTCGGAGTTCAGCTTCGAGAGCGGCGTTTCGACATTGAAGCCCTTTTTGACGCCATTGCCGTCACGGATGAGGTTTTTCACCGCCAGCGACGTCACATCCACCTCGTAGAGCCCTTCCTCCATCGTGGCGTAGTAGATCTTGTTCGCCGGGTCACTGAGATGCCTTGCATTGCCGGTGAGACGCCCCGGCATGCGTGAAGGCGGGATCACGCGCACCTTGCGCTCGGCGTCGATGATGTATGGCCCGATGAAAAGCTGCTGAGACTCGGAATGAATCATGCGATTCGCCGGAGTGCCGCCCACGCTTTCTGGCCGCACGGTCTGCGTCAGCTTTGGCGTGATCTCGTAGAGCTTGTCACTCGATCCAAAGGGCAGATGCGGCCCATACGTGATGACCCACAGCCGGTCCGCCCACGGCACAACGGCTCCGGTGCCGCACTCGCCCTCGTTGTTGAACATGGCGAGCGAAGGGTAGATGCCGCTAACGCTGCGCGGCTCCTGCGCACAGAGCAGGCCGACGGAACAGGCGGAAAACACGGAAAGCAGAAGGTTGGGCTTCATGCATAGATGAAAGCGGCGCTTTGATGACAGGCAAGGCCTCGATGTTATGCCGGATTGAAATCGCTTACATGTCCCGCCAAGCTGCGTGATGCCAAAAACGATCACCGCCGATGTCTGGGGCAGCCTTCGCCACGAATGGCTTTGGGTCTATTCTGGCCCAGTGCCTCGTTGTGAAGTGTGGTCGGCAGAGATTCCGGTGCCTCCGGGAGTGTTTTTTGTCGAGCGTGGCGAGGTGCGCATCCGTGCGGATGGGGTCGAGATCGTCGTGCCGCGTGGCCAGGCCTTTTTCTCCGCGCCGGGGCTGCGGCAGCATTGGTTCGCGAAAAGCACGCGCCTTTTGTCGGTCGGCTTCCGCAGTCAGTGGCCGGATGGCTCGCCGCTGTTTCGTAGCGGGCTGAATTTCGCCGCCAAATCACCGAAACTGTGGCTGGCAACGTGCGCTCTTTTTCGCGCCGTGCATCGTGGCAGGAAAACGATGGCTTACCGTGAGTCGGTCACGGCCAAAGCTCACTCGCTGTCGGGTTGGGCGGCGCATGAGGCGGCGTTTGCGGCCTGGTTCTCCGTTTTCATCGAAACACTGCACCAACTCGGCGTGCAGCCTGAATCTCGCGCACCAGCAAGCCGTCGGCGGGTCGATCAGCTCGTGGCGTGGCTGAACTCGCGACCGCTGGATCAATCGGTGCCGACACTGCCGCCTGGATTCGCGCTCGGCCTCCGGCGGGCAGATCAAATCCTCCAGCAGCATCTTGGCGTGAGTCTGCGTGTGTTTTTGGAAAGGCGTCGTCTCCATGCGGCGCGTGAGCGCATCGTTTCCGACCACGGCACGCTGAAGGAAATCGCCTTCACGCTGGGCTTCCGCCACGCCTCGCACTTCACGGCGTGGTTTCGCCGCCACGCGGGTGTTTCACCCTCGGCCTATCGTGTGGGTGGCCTAGACGCTGCATGACTTGGGCGTAGATCACACCCGCATCAGCGCCGGGTTTGCCGCGAGTTTTTAGCTCATCTGCAAGGCTTCACTTAAATGAGCTGGTTGGCATGGAGCTTCAGTTGATAAAAGCGCGTCGCATTCCCCGACCACAGCTTTCGCTGCTCGCTGATGGGGCGCGATGACACGATCTGCTTCAACGCCTCCACCCAGCCGCGCACCTGACTGCCGAGCAAACACACGGGCCAGTCGCCGCCGAAAAAGACACGGTCGGGACCAAAGGCGTCGAGGCAATGGTTCACAACTGGGGCGAGGTCTTCCGCGTGCCACTTCCCCGGCGGGACGAAGGCGACGATGCCGCTGATCTTGCACATCACGCCGGGTTGTGCGGCGATGGCGTCGATCCCACGTTTCCATTCGTCAGCGGTGCAACTGCGCTTCAAACCGGGGCCGAGCTTGGGATTGAAGGCCTTCGGATCGCCGTTGCCGCAGTGGTCGAGCACGAAACGCGTCTCCGGGCATTGCTGGATGAGTTTCACACCGTCCTTCAACTCAGTCGGGCGCATCGTGAGCTCGAAATTAAGGCCGAATTTGCCGAGCGTCTGCACACCGCGCACGAAATCCTGGCTCAAACAGAACCCTGGAGGCGTGGAGCCGCTGTGAAGCACTTGGCGCAGGCCTTTGACGATGCCATTGCCCGCGTAGCGCTTCACATAGCCCTCGAAATCCGCCGAAGCTGGCCGTCCGCCGATCGTCGCGGCAATGGTGGGTGTGTTTCCGGCTCGGCATTGGGCCACAATGTCATCGGCTTCCTTGACGTGGTCACTTGGAGCCACATCGACCTCCATGTAGATCGCCTTCACGTTTAATCCCGCGTTGGCCTTCACATAGTCCGCCGTCACAAAATCATGACGCAGCACCTCCGGGGCACCTTGGATCCATGGCGGACGGATCACATTCAGATCCCAAAGATGCTGATGCGTGTCGATGATCAGCGCATCGGGCGGACGAAGCGTCGCACAGGAGGCGAGCGTGCTGGCGGAGGCGGTTTGGAGAAACTGGCGGCGGTTCATGGTGGTGAGGCTGTACGCCCCTTTGCGTGATCATTTCACGGGCATTTGCTGATTCAGCCTTTTCGGCTACTCTCCGCGTCCTCACATGGATCTCGCCCTCAATCCCCTCCTCGCTGTCAATTTCTTCGATTTCTCCTGGATCAACAGCCCGGAGGCCTGGATCGCGCTGCTGACGCTCACGGTCATGGAGATCGTGCTGGGGATCGACAACATCGTCTTCATCTCGATCCTCGTGGACAAGCTGCCAGTCGCGCAGCGGCCCCGTGCGCGCTTACTGGGCCTCGGTTTTGCGATGGTCACACGCATCCTGCTGCTGCTGTCGATTTCGTGGGTCATGCAGCTCAAGAACCCGCTGTTTGCGCTGTTCGGGCATCAGATTTCCGGCAAGGACTTGATCCTGATCCTTGGTGGCCTGTTCCTGCTCTATAAGGCGACGGTCGAAATCCATCACAAGGTGGAGGGCGCGGCTGAGGAGGAGAAAAAAGCCACCGCCAAAGCCGCGCTGGGTGCCATCCTCGTGCAGATCGCGATTCTCGACATCGTCTTCTCGCTCGACTCCGTCATCACCGCCGTGGGCATGGCGGATCACATCATGGTCATGATCATCGCGGTGATGATCTCCGTCGGGTTCATGATGGTCTTTGCCGGTTCGGTGAGCGACTTCATCAGCGCCCATCCGACGGTGAAGATGCTCGCGCTGTCCTTCCTGCTGCTCATCGGCACCACGCTGATCGCCGAGGGCTTCCACGTTCACTTCGAGAAAGGCTACGTCTATTTCGCCATGGCCTTCTCCATCTTCGTTGAGATGCTGAACATCCGCATGAAGAAGCGCACGGCGGCCAAGGCGGCGTTGGAGAAATAGAGTGGTCCGCACCTCGCGAAGCGCGCCGCAGGCAATCCTCTGTGCGGAGTTCCGCCTTGTCTCATCATGCCGAATGTCCGCAAAGCGGCGCAGCACGGCTTCCCTGCGAAAGTTTTTTTCCGCCATGCGCCGCACAGAGGACTGTGCGGACCACTTTGGCAAAAATGGCACACAGGTGTGCCGTCGCACGGCTCCTTTTGGCACATTGAGCCGTGTCTTGAAGAGGGTGGCAAAGGGGCATGAACACGCTGGAGCCTTGTAAATTCAAGGCTTCCAGCTCCACCGAACATGGTCTGGCACGGCTGATGCATGGGTATTGTGCGGAACTCAATTCCAACCCAAAACTCAAACCCTACCCATCCAGACCATGAAACTCATCCGCACCAACCCCTCCAGCCTCGGCCGCGTTTCCGACTTCGAAGAATGGTTCCGCCATCCATTTGCCGGACTGCCATCGCTAAGCCACTTCATCAACAACCTCGGCGAAGTCTTCCCCGGCGTGACTGGCGACAGGCTAGCTGTCGATGTCCATGAGGACAAAGACAACTACTTCGCCAGCTTCGAACTGCCCGGCGTGAAGAAGGAAGACGTGAAGCTCGAGTTGAACAACGGCCTGATCACCGTCTCCGCCGAAAAGCGCGAGAAAAACGGCGACACTGAAAGCTCTTACAGCCTCACCCGCTCCGTGTCCGTGCCCGATGGCGTCAACGTCGAAGCCATCGCCGCGAAACTCGAAGATGGCATCCTCACTGTGACTCTGCCAAAGGCCGAGCACCGCAAACCCCGCACCATCGCCCTAAACTAACCTCTCACTTCTAACTTCTCACCTTTTTACAACTCATGAACACCACCTGCTCCCCCCGCACCTGCGCCCCCGCCACCTCCGGCGTCACCGAATCGCTGCGCAAGCCGCTCTACAACGTCAACGGCAACGCCGAGGCCTACGAAGTCCGCGTCGAGATGCCCGGCGTGCCGAAAAGCGGCGTGAAGCTCGACCTTGAGGACAACATCCTCACCGTTCGCGGCGAGCGCAACACCACCGTGCCGGAAGGCATGAAAGCCCTCCATCGCGAACTTTCCCCGCTCAGCTACCTCCTCCGTCTGCGTCTCAACACGCCTGTGGAAGAGGAAAAGATGACCGCGAAGCTCGAAGACGGCGTGCTCACCCTGCGCCTGCCGCTCAAGGAAGTCGCGAAACCGCGTCAGATCCCGGTGCTGTAAAACCGCACGATTAAAAAACTCCATCGCCGTCCGCATCGCCAAAACAGGGGATGCGGGCGGCTTCTTTTTTACCTTCCCGCCCGGCACGATCTCGGCTAGTAGCGAATCATGCCTGACAAACCCTCCGCGCAACCGGCCCTCGTTCAATCCATCGGCGGCTGGCAGATCATGTTTTATGGACTCGGCTCCATGCTCGGAGCCGGGATTTACGCGTTGATCGGCAAAGCGGCGGGTGGACTCGGCAATGCGGTATGGCTCGCCTTCCTCATGGCGATGGTCGGCGCGATGCTCACCGGTCTGTCTTATGCCTGCGTCGGGGGACGCTACGCGAAAGCAGGCGGCGCGGCTTACGTCACGCAGCGTGGGTTGCGCAAACCGCTGCTCAGCTACGTCATCGGCATCGCCGTGATGATGAGCGGGCTCACCAGCATGGCCACCGGCTCGCAGGCCATCATCGGGCAGCTCAAAGAACTTTTTGTCTGGAGCCTGGACCCCACCAGCATCAAGCTCATGTCCATCGGCGTCGTGTTTCTCGTCGGCTGCGTCATCTATCGCGGCATTCGCGAGAGCATGTGGCTGAACATCCTCTGCACCGTCATCGAGGCGACGGGTCTGCTGTTCATCATCGCCGTCGGCGTGCGTTATTGGGGCAGCGTGGATTACTTCCAATCCCCCGGCGACACCGCAGCAGGCGGCGTCGGCTCCGGCATCACCTTTGCCCTCATCATGCAGGGCGCGGTGCTCACGTTTTACTCCTTCATCGGCTTCGAGGACATCCTCAACGTCAGCGAAGAAGTCAAAAATCCCGCCAAAAACGTGCCCTTCGGCCTCATCAGCGCGATGATCCTCGCCACCTGCATCTACATGGCCGTCGCCATCACCGCCGTGTCCGTCGTGCCGTGGCAGGAACTCGCGAAAAGCGATGCGCCGCTCATGGAAGTGGCCCGCCGTGCCGCGCCGTGGTTCACCGGCATCAAGCCGGTCTATGGTGCCATCACCATCTTCGCCATCGGCAACACCGCGCTGCTGAATTACCTCATGGGCTCGCGTCTGCTCTACGGCATGAGCCGCCAGGGCCTGTTGCCCGCCGTGCTCGGCACCGTGCATCCGGTGCGCAAAAGCCCGCACATCGCGGTCTTTGTGCTTTTTGGCATCGTCTCGCTTCTCATTCTCAGCGGCAGCGTCAAGCAACTCGCGGAGTCCACCGTGCTGTTGCTGCTCATCGTCTTCACCGCCGTGAACATCTCCCTCGTCGTCCTCAAACGCCGTCCCGGCGAGCCACGCGGCGGATTTGAGCCGCCGTTGCTCGTGCCCATCTTCGGCGCGCTCGTCTGCGCCATGCTCATCATCGTCCGCGTGGAAAGCGCCATCAGCAGCCCCGACCACGCCCAGCGCCCCGCCCCGCTCATTGCCGGAGCCATCATTTTGATCAGCGTGGCACTGTACTTTGTGCTCAAGCCGAAGAATCCGGTGGTTCAGGAAGATTAAAGCGTTCCCATCATGATCGACAGCGTCATCGGCTGGCTCTCATTTTTCCTCTACTATGCAAGTCCAGCATTTGCGTTTGGACTTGCCGCCATGGCTTGGCAAAGACACCCGCATCGACCTTTCCTGCTGCTCGCGCTTTCATCCATGCTCATGGTGCTCCTGGTTACTGTCGATGCGGCCCTTGGACGCCAAGAACTGGATGAGGCGGCCAACTTGTCTTGGTGGAGGTGCCGTAACGTTTTGATGATCCTCGATGGTGTCGTGATGCCTCATTGAAGTAGGACACCGAGGAGGATTTCAGGAAGCGGCTCGATGCCTCACGATGGGGGACACCGTGATGGGGTTTGCTTTGGGGGTTCTTGGAGAGGTTGGCAAGGCTTGTTTTCGCGTCGGACTCCGCACGGGGGATGGCGGGCTGGAGTGCAGTGAGTCGATGGAGCCGTAGGCGACTGAGCGAACGTAACGCAAGCCCGCCATCCCCCGTGCGGGCGCCGCTGGGGGTGGGGCGCTTTGGGCGGGTTGCTCCATGTCGTCGTCTTGCTCGGCTTGGAGCACGGCTCGCTGCGCGTAGAGTGCTCGCAGTTTGGCTTCGATGCTCGCTCTCATCGCGATGGGGTCGTGGC
>JBIKYB010000267.1:0-6884 GCA_044355475.1 Prosthecobacter sp. | reverse complement strand
GCCATCGATCACTGGCGGCTCCTGGGCGGTTTTGATCTGGAGGTTGGGTCCGGTGCGCTTGAGTTTTTCAAAGAGCAGCTTGAGCGGCTCCATCTCGCCCGTGATGCCGGCGATTCGGCGACCATGGATGGACTCTCCGGCCTTGGCTTTGGCGCGTCCGAGGATGTCGAAGAAGCGGTCCACATCGGCCTGTTTCAAGAAGCCGCCCGCAGCGGTGATCTGGCGCGGATCGGGGCGCATCCAGACGCTTTCGGCGAAGGTGAAAAACTCCTTCATCTCGGCCTTGGCCGGACCGTAGAAGAGTTCGAAATACTCATCCATGGTGGCTTGGATATCCAAGTCGCGGTTCCAGCACAGCTTGCTGTGCAAATAGAGCATCAGGTGGCTGATCCACGGCCGGGCCATGATCGGCATGTTCTCGGCTTTCGCGTTGAAGTTGCCGTCTTTCCAGCCGATTTCCGCCGTGAAGCCGAGGGCATGGTCATACAGCCCGTCGAAACTCTGTTTCATGTGCGATGGAAAAATGATCGGCACCGGCGGGAAGTTGTAGTTCGGGGCATGCTGCAGGTAGTATTCCCAGATGATGAGCTGCTCCGGGCTGTTCATGGCGGCGATCCATTCTTTGCGATTGGCCAGTTCGTATCCCCGCTCAGGCAGAGTCCAGCCGGAGTTCTCCTGGGTGAACCCGATCACGACATTGTCCGGCACTTTTTTCAGGTGCGAGGGGATCCTGCTGGTGATGCCGTAGGCAAAGACGGTGAACTTCTTGTCCGGAAACTTTTTCATCAGGCGACCGCGGACATCCATATTGAAGTCCCAGGCATAGTCACTGTAGCGTCCGGATTGCCCGCGTTCCTTGAACTTGTCCCAACCAGCGGCGACATCGTCGCTATCGAGCAAACTCCAGCCATCGGGCTGCCCGATGCCGATGTAGCCGATGCCGGGAAAGTGTTTGTCCACCACCTCGAGATACGCGGCGGTGTCGTCACGCAGACGCTCGCTGGTGAAGCGCGGCGTCTTGTAATCCACCTTGCCGCCCACGCGGCCGTAATACTCCTGCGGCTGTTGCTCGGGCTCGATCTCGATGGGGCCGCTCACGCTGTGATAAATCGGAACAAAGCGATCCGCGCCGACGCGCATGGCCTTATACCACAGGAACTCATCGGGAATGGACCAGCCGACCCGGCAGTCGGCAAAGAAGCGCACGGGAAACTCGGGCTCCTGCTTGGTGTCCTGGACTTTGACGGCAATGTTCTTGGTCTCTGGAATGACCATGCCCAGCTCGGGAATCGGCGCATACCAGCGCATGCCGAGCTGCTCCAGCAGCGCATACACGCCGAAGAGCGTGCCGGTGCCATCCATCGTGTGAAAGCCAAACTCCGTGCTGAAATCGCGGTAATCGGTCAACGGAGGGAAGCGCCACTTGTGACCGGTCAGCTCTTCCCATTTTTGCTGCCACTGATTCCGCGAGACGTCCCGAAAGAGCGAGAAGGACTTGGCGAAGTGGTAAAACTGCGGCCCGGCCACGATGACATGGTTGTCGGCGGCGATGATTTTAAAGCCATCGTGCTTCAGTCCCGCGAGTGAAAATCCCAGCTTCATCGTGGCCTCACTTTCGCCGACGTAAACGTGATGTTTCACACCGGGCGAGGCGGCATTGACGATGGGCAACTCCGCCCCGGACATCGCCCGCAGGTGACGCTGCAACTCGCGGGCCGCAGTCCGCACGCTGGGCGTGGCGTCCTGCGCCAGGACGATTTCGGTAACCGGTTTGCCCTCGACGACGAGCGGGACATCCGCTGCGGAAACGGCGGCTGCGGTGAAGAGGAATGGGAGAAGCAGGGTGAAGAGTTTCATGGGATGCGTTTTGGAAAATGGGGGAAGGCTTTTGATGGCAGAGGAATGGGGAAAAGGGTGATGTGGAAAACCATTCCACTGCCCATCCATTGCTCTGCCCTTGCTGCTCGTTATGGTTTCAGCTCGGCCAGCCGCTTCTTCACTTCATCGAGCAGGACGGCCGGAGCGCCGGGCACTTTTGCGGCCTGTTGGAAACTTTGCAGTGCCCTGGCCTTGTCGCCCATGGCGCGGTGAACCTCGCCGTAGCCCATCAGCGCCGTGCAGATCCAATGCGGATCGTTGCGGGTGTTTTTGTCCAGCTCGGCGAGGTCCGCCAGAGCCGCGTCGTGCTTTCCGAGCGAGGAAAGCAGCCGGGCGCGTTCGCTCAGCGCCCGCTGCCATCCGCCGCCGCTGGGCCGGATGCGGATCATCTCGGCGTAGGCCTCCAGCGCTTTGCCACCGTCCTTTCCGGTGCGCTGCGCGTTTTGGGCGATCAGATGCCAGGCTGCGGCCTGGTTGTTGAGAGAGATCGTGTGTTTGATCGCCAGCAAGGCATCACCCTCCGCCGCCGCCACCTCGCCGAGGGCCGAGTGGGCACGGGCGCGGGCCATGAGCGTGGGATAGATCAAACCGTCCGGCCACGTGGCCGCATCGAGCATCTCAGCCGCTTTGAGCAGTTCGGCCCATTTCCTGGCCTCCAGGTAAATCTGGACCTTGGCAAAGTGAGACTCCGGTTTGAGCGGAATCCGCTCAGCCAACACCAGCGCCTCATCGATTTGTTTGTTGCGTGCGGCGGCCAGCGCCGCCTGCCGCAGCGCCTCGGACTTCTGCTCCGGCTTGGGTGCCGTTTCCGCCAGCTTCACGAAAAAAGCAGCCGCCTCAGCGTGCTTGCCACTTTGCACCAGCTTGAGCCCCACTTGCCGCTCAGCGATGAAATGCGGCTCCGCCATGGCGGGCAGCGTCAGAAGAGCAACAAGGATGAGGATCGTTCGTTTCATGGGTGGTGTGGGTGGGTGAAATAGGAATGCATCATGGATTGAGGAAGCATTCACGCCGTCTCCGGCATGAAGGTCGGAAACACGAATGGCGCGGCGGTTCATGGGCGGGCGGTTGCTGCGGGCTTGCGCTCCCACGCCTCCTTCAGCCGGAAGACTCGCTCGGCGTTTTGGTGGTAGAATTTCTCCAGCACGGAGCGTGGCAGGTGCAGCGCCTCGACCTGGCGGCCCAGGTGGCTGATCTGGCCCGTGCCGGCGTAATAGGCGTAGTCTTCCCGATAAGATGTCTCCAGGAGCTGCAGGTGGGCATTCCGGCGCTCTTCGCCCGGGGGCAGTGCGTTGAAGTAGGGCTGCCAGCCTGCGTCGAGGCCATAGAGCACGCGGTCCTGGTATTTGATCAAGAACGCGCGGACCTTCTCGCTTGGCTGGCGGGCCAGCGTTTTCGTGCGGGCGGAGACCTCGGCATAAAAGTTGGGATAGCGGTCGAGCCGCCGGGCGAGGGCATCGAGGTCGTGTTCGAGGCTGCCGACGTGGGCACCGACGACCACCAGGGTGGGGTGTTTTTCCATGATGCGGTCCCGCGCCACCATGATCGACTCATGGCTCGGGATTTCCGGTTTGCCGTAGAAGTGGAACTGCTTCTGCCGCGAGTAGTAGTGGTAGTGCGGGCTGTCTTTGTCGAGCGGCAGCCACGCTTCGAGCGGCTCGGCGAGATGGGCATACAGCACCTTTTCCGACTTGGCGATGTAGGCGTAGATCGGGTCCCAGAGCGCATCGTCAGGCATTCGGAAGCTGCCGTCGGGGCGCTTGAGCACGAGACCGATTTCTTTCCAAATCTTCACGCCGAGGGCACCGCGCTCAAAGGTCTGTCCGAGCCAGACGTTCACTTTGTCCGTGTAACCCGGCTCATCGCAGCCCTGGAGTGAGAAGGTCGATATGACCGGATAAAGCTGAGGGTGCTGGCGATAGAGTTCGAAAGCCGTCTCGTGCATGCGCTCCAGATGCTTGCCACCCACATTGACGCAGATATTGACCGTCTGGATGTTCAACCGCCGAAAGAGCGCATGAAAGGCCGGATGAACCTCAAACATGTGAGAATGCGCATCGACCTTCCGCATCGCCTCAAACGCTGGAGCAGCTTCTCCGGGCTCTGCCGAGATCGCCGGAAAAGGGAGCAGAAGCGTGATGAGCAAAGAGAGCGTGAGTTTCATGCGGCCTATTTTTTCAAAACGATGCGGGCCGAGTGGATGTCGGCAAACAGCTCAGTGCGGGTGGCTTTGCGCTGTGCCCAGATGGCGAAGAGCGTGCCGTCGGCGAGTTCGGCGAGGGTGGGATAGCAGATGGACCAGCCGCCCACTTTTTCTGGTCGGTCGGCCAGCAAGGTCGGCTCACTCCAGGTGACTCCTTCATCGCGTGAGATGCGGATGAGCAGTGGAAACCGGTGCGGATCAGGACCGGGATTGTAGGTCAGGACGAGTCTGCCATCGCGTGTGCAGAGCAGGTGGGAGGCGCTCGACGTGGAGGTGAGGCCGGTCTTCTCCGGTGCGCTCCACGTCTCGCCTTTGTCTCGGCTGATGGAGCGCCAGAGCTGGCCGTCCTTGGTGCGCAGCATCATGTTGGTGGCTCCGGATTTTGTCTCCGCGATGGTCGGCTCGCCGCCCTGGCCTGCGGGATTCGCCACTGTGCCGAATCGCGCCCAAGTTTTGCCGCCATCGCTCGATTTCATCACGCCACCGGCCTTGGTTCCCCGCGTGTGCAGCGGCACAAGCAGTTCGCCCGTGGAAAGCTGGATGCCATTGGAACGAGTCGTGTGATTCGGCTGATTGAGCTTCACTGGCTCCGTCCAAGTCTTCGCGGAATCACTGCTGCGGCGGAAGTAGATGTCGATCTGCGGAGTGAAGGCCGAAAAGAAGAAAAAGGTCTCTTTTCCGGCCACAAACAGCGACGGATCAAAATCAGCGCGTCCCGCAAAGTCCTGCAAAAGAGTCGCCTCGCCCCAGGTGCGGCCTTGATCCGCTGAAAACGCCTGCATGATGCGCTGCGACTCCGCGCCCTCCGATGGCGATGAGAACCACGCGGCCATCACTCGTCCATCCGGCAGCACCGCCACGCTCGGCCCGAAGTTGAAGCCCGAGGTATTCGCCGGGTCTTTGGGATCGTTGCTGGTGTGCTTGAAGATGACTGCGCGGTCAGTGATCTCGATGGGAGATGCTTCTTCAGCGTGTAGAGCGGCCAACGGCGAGATCAGGAAAGCGATGAGAAAGTAGAAACGAGGCATGGAGCCAATACGTCTCATCGGAGACGGTTTTGAGGAGCAACTACCATAGAAACTGCTCACGGCTGCTTCGCGTTCAGCTCACCGAGCATCTCGACCAGGGCGTTCACCATTTTCACGGAGGCGTCGAGCTGCACTTTGTTGACGCCGATCCACGTTTCGTAGCCGCCGAGCTTGTGCTGCTCGGGTG
Organism: Prosthecobacter sp.; assembly: GCA_044355475.1. Taxonomy (GTDB): domain Bacteria; phylum Verrucomicrobiota; class Verrucomicrobiia; order Verrucomicrobiales; family Verrucomicrobiaceae; genus Prosthecobacter. Next base: position 1,588 of record JBIKYB010000267.1, on the reverse strand, counting down.
TGGGCAGGTAGCCGTGGGAGCCATTGGCGATGGAAATGTTCATCAGCGGCTGGATGGGGCTTCGTTGCTTCAATTGGAGGCCGATCTCCGCGAATACCTCGAACGGCATCGCGGCCACGGCCAGTTCGCCGATGCGGTGCGTCTGCACGATCACGTCGAGCGTCTGCGGCATGTCCGGCGAGGCATACGCGAGCACGGTGCCGTAGGTGCTATATCGGCTGGTGCTCATCGGCTTGATCCTTCGGGCCTTCACCGACTCCGCCCACGCGACTTCTTCCTTCGTCGGATAGCGTCGCTCAAAGGTGAGCGTGCGCTGCACCGACGAGAGCTTCACGTGATCGTGCCATTTCAGGGCTTTGTGAGCTTCCATCACTTTGCTGGCGCACAGATCGGCCACTTCGCGGGCTTTTTCGAAAGGCTGATACTTCTTCTTCGGCTGCGGACCGCGCTTCGCCAGTTCCTCATCGGAATAGCGTTCCAGATTGTTCACGTCGCCGCTGGTGCCATTGGCCATGATGCCAACGAACGGCGGGTCTTGATGCCGGTCCGCGCCAAGCAACTCGCCCACGCGGTCCGCAAACATCGCGAAGTAGTCGGCGGAGATCGTGTTGTCCGTAATGCCACCGACGTAGTGCAATCCATACGAAGCCATCAGCGAGATCGGTTTGCCGGAAGTGGATCTCACGGACACAAACGTGATCTGCGGGTCCACCGGTCCGGCGGGCCGCAGCAGACCTTTGTAACCGGGATTCGTGTCCACTTTCTCGACGTTGTCGTGCGCACCGTAGATCGGGCCGCGTTCGGGCTGCACGAACCACCGGCGATTGAAGACCTGCGTCGGCTCCTCGGCGATGCTCCAACTAATCTGCGCCGGTTCGAGCTGATTGTGAGCCCGCAATACGCCGTCGGCGATGCGCCGGGTGAGGAAGGCGCTGTATTCAAAATACGGCTCGCCCTCGCGCTCCTCCAGCTTGGCACCGCCCGTGGTGTGCGAATGCGTCGCCGAAATGACCACGCACTGCGGCGGGATGCCGGTCGTCTTCTCGATGATCACTTTGGCGGCGGCAGCAACCTCGGCCGAAATGTGCCGCAAATCGCACACGACCAGCGCCAGCTTCGCCTCTCCGTCGTCGAGCACGAGACACCGGGCGTGCAGCTCATCATGAACATGCGTCGCCGGCGGTCGGCTGGTGCGAGCGCCAGCTTCGACGGCGATGGTCGGCGTGATGTTGCTCGTGGCCGCACCCGCCCGAAAAACCGGCGCAGCGGCGACAAGATCCAGTGAGGCGAATGCCAGACAAAGGCTGGTGAGGAGGAGCAGAGATTGGTGGGGCATGGTTGTCCTGTGAACGGCACACGCATCGGCAACTTGCGGCACAACACCGCGAACTCCGCCCCCCTTCTCGATGAGGAGCAACGCGACGCCTCACGGTACCATCGTGATGTCCTTCCGCAGTTTTAGGCGGCCGAGCTTGTGCTCGCCGATGAGCCAGACTTGCAGCTTGCCGGGCTTTTTGAGCAGATTCGCGGGAATGGTGAGTGATCCGGTGCGGCGTTGCTCCTCGGTGAGGAAGAGCGGATGGCGGCC
>JBIKYB010000266.1:0-6912 GCA_044355475.1 Prosthecobacter sp. | reverse complement strand
TGGCGAGTTCTGTGAGAGCGATTTTCATGAATCGCAAGCTCTCACGCTTTCAAGGCTGTCGCCATGCCTAAATGGAGTCGCCTGACATTTGTCTCGCCCCCTTCAGCCTTGAAGGGTTTCCACCCGCATCCAGCTTGGCTCACCACGCACGCATTTGAGCTCACAGATGGCCGCGAGCGCTGATTTCATGTCACCCAGGCGGGCATCGTGGATCATGAGCACCAGCGAGGTCTCGCCACTGGTGTCCTCGAGATCTTCCGGCTGAATCATCGACGAAATGCCGATGCCACGCTGTCCAAGGACCGTGGCGACTTGCGCCAACACGCCCGGCACGTCATCCACGGTCAAACGCAGATAATAATGCGAAACCGTGTCATCGACCGGCTTGGATTTGCCGTACAAACCGTGCGGCACGAAGCCGCTGTGACGGGCACCATACATCAGCACGGCAGCAGCTTCGCAAAGATCGCTGATCACGCTGCTGCTGGTGGGGTCTTGCCCTGCGCCACGACCGTAAAAGAGTGTTTCCCCCACGACGTCGCCATTGACCAGCACGGCGTTAAACGCGCCGCTCACATTGGCCAGCACATGCGAGAGCGGCACCAGCGTGGGCTGCGTGCGCACCTCGACGAGGCCGTTTTCATCCGCTCGGATCACCGAGAGCAATTTGATCGTGTAGCCGAGACGGGCGGCGAATTTGAAATCCGTGATGCTGACGCGGTCCACTCCCTCGACATGCACCTTGTCCTGCGGAATCCAGAAGCCGTAGCTCAAAGAGGCGAGAATGATCGCCTTGTGCGCCGCATCCCAGCCGCTGACATCCAGCGTGGGGTCGGCCTCGGCATAGCCTTTTTCCTTTGCCTCGCCCAAAGCGTCTGTGTAGCTCAGCCCGGCCTGGGACATGCGGGTGAGGATGTAGTTGCAGGTGCCATTGATGATGCCGTGGATGGAGCGGATATGATTCCCCACCAGCCCCTCCTGCAGCACCTGAATAATCGGAATGCCACCCGCCACCGCCGCCTCGAAGTAAATCGGCACGCCGCACTCCTCAGCCAGCGCGAACAATTCCTTCCCACGCTCGGCCAACAACGCTTTGTTGCCCGTGACGACGATTTTTTTGGCCCGCAGAGCCGTGGCGACCATCTCGTAAGCCGTGGTCGTGCCGCCGATCAACTCCACCAGCACCGGAATGGCCGGATCATTGACCAGCTCCCGCCAGTCCGTGGTCAACAACTCTCCCGGCACCGCCACATCTCGCGAACGGGCCAGATCACGCACCGCCACCCGGGTGATGCGCAACTCAGCCCCGGTGCGCTGGCTGATCAGGGCGCGGTTCTTTTCGAGATTCTTGAACACACCCGCCCCCACATTGCCTAAACCGGCCAAGCCTATGTTGATGACACGCGGAGAACTGACGTTTGACATGATGGATGATATTCCGGATTTGGAGGGGCGTAGTCATGGCGGAGGCACGGCGATCCCGCAAGCAGGAAGGCACCCGTTGCGCACACGAGCCGTATCCTTAGGCGGCACGCACTGAACGACTGAAAATGAGCCGTTTAGGACGAAACCGTCGGAAAATAAGTCTTGTCACACCCACCCAGAATTGAATACACATTTAGTTAATTCGATGTCGTTCCGCCCTGTCTTCTACTGGCTCATTTGTAGCGCCCTCGCCGTCATTGCTGTCGGCGCGACGGAGCCTGGGTTGATGGATCTAAATTCATTCCACCCTCCCAGCATGAGCGCCAGCTCGGTGCAGCCGGTGCCAGAACCCAGCCGCGCTTTGCTGCTGTTTGCAGGTATCATGGCCATGGCTTTCACCTACCGCAAAGCCTGGCTAAGCTGGAAACGCGGGGCCTGAGGACGGGTCACTGATTTTGGCGAGGCTTTTTTCATCGACGCTCGCTTGGGGCATCGCTAGCCTCGGGGCATGAAAGTGCTTCCCGCCCTGGTTTTCCTCGCCGCCAGTCTTCTGCATGCCGCAGACGCCTCCTACCCGAAACACGCCATCGCCACCGTGCATCCGCTGGCCACGCAGGCGGGCATGGATGCTTTTGAAAAAGGCGGCAACGCCATCGACGCGGCCATCGCCGCCGGTTTGACGCTCGGCGTCGTCGATGGGCACAACTCCGGCATCGGCGGCGGCTGTTTCTTCGTCATTCACGCTGCTGACGGCACCGTCACCTGCATCGACGGTCGCGAAATGGCCCCAGCCAAGGCTTCTCGGAACATGTATGTCATCAACAGCAAGCTCGACGACGAGGCCAGCAAGACAGGCGCACTCGCCTCCGGTATCCCTGGCTACCTCAAAGCCTGCGCCGCAGCCCAAACGAAGCACGGTAAGCTCAAGCTCGCCGATGTCCTCCTCCCCGCCGCCGACATCGCCGAAAAAGGCTTCCCCCTCGATGAGGTCTATGCCCGCAAACTCGCCGCCACTGCCGCCAAACTCGCGAAATTCCCCGCCTCAGCCGCCATTTTCCTCAAAGACGGCAAGCCGCTCGAAAAAGGCCAAAGTCTCGTCCAAACCGACCTCGCGGCAACTTACCGCGCCGTGGCCGAAAAAGGCGTCACCTGGTTCTACGAAGGCGAATTCGCCGCCAAAACCGAAGAATGGATGAAAACCAACGGTGGCATCACCACCGCCGCCGATTACGCGAATTACAAAGCGCCCGAGCGCGAGGCGATCCGCTCCAAGTATCGCGGCTATGACCTCATCACGATGCCGCCGCCCAGTTCCGGCGGCGTCCACGTCGCGCAGATCCTGAACATCCTCGAACACTTCCCCATCCGCCATTTTCGAGCCAGCAGCCGCATCCACGTCATCACCGAGGCCATGAAACTCGCCTTCGCCGACCGTGCGCATTGGCTTGGCGATCCCGATTTCGCCAAAGTGCCCCGAGGCCTCGTCTCACCTGAATACGCCGCCGAACTCGCCAAGAAAATCGACCTCGATCACGCCACCGAAGTACCCGGTCACAACATGCCGCCGCATTGGGAAGGCGATGTTTTTGGCAAACACACCACCTTCCTCTGCACCGCCGACGCCGAGGGGAACTGGGTCGCGCTCAATCAAACCATCAACACCGCCTTCGGCAGCAAAGTCGTCATCCCCGGCACCGGAGTCCTGCTCAACGACGAAATGGACGACTTTGCCGTGCAGCCCGGCATTCCCAACACCTTCAAGCTCGTCGGCGCTGAGGCCAACGCCGTCGCCCCCGGCAAGCGCCCGCTCTCCAGCATGAGTCCAACGATTGTGCTCAAAGACGGCAAGCCCGTCATCGTCACCGGAGCCGCCGGCGGCCCCACCATCATCACGCAGGCCCTCCTGTTGATCACCAACATCATCGACGACGGCATGCTGCCCGAAGCCGCCCTCGCCGAACCCCGCTTCCACCACCAATGGAACCCCACCGAGCTCAAAATCGAAAAAGCCTTCGGCGAAGGCACACTGAGCCGCGTCACAGCCCTCGGACACAAACTCGCCGAAACCACCGCCTTCGGTGCCTGCCAAGCCATCTTCTTCGATCAGGAGAAGAAACTGTTCTTCCCGGCGCATGATCCCCGCGTGCCCGGCAAGGCCGACGGCAAATGATCATTCCTCCCGTAACTTCCGCCGCAGCGTAGCCCGGTTCATCTTCATCGCAGCGGCAAGGCGCGTTGGCTTGCCGTCAAAACGCTTCAGAAGTGTCTCCAACATCGTGGCCTCCACCGTTTCGAGCAGGTCATCATACGCGGGCATCATCTCATCCGTGCCGGTGGTCTTTTGATCGAGCCATGCAGCGAGGCTGCGTTTCATCGTGTCTTCGAGATGATTCGAATCCTCGGCCTTCACTAGGCTTGCGGGCAGATGATGCGGCAAGATGGTGCTACCGCTGCATACGGCAGCGGCGTGGTTCATCGCCGCTTTCAGTTCACGAACGTTTCCAGGCCAGGCATGAGTTTTGAGCGCCGCCATGGCCTCGGCGGAGAGCACGCGGTCGCCAAGGAATGACGCGGCTAGGGCAGGAATGTCACCGGTGCGCTCTGCCAATGGTGGCAGCTTCACTTGCAGCACTGCCAGCGCGTAAAACAGGTCTTCACGCACGGCAGACAGCTCGTGACTCGAAGCGCTGAACAGCCGTGCCTTCAAATCGCCTACGCGGTGCATCAGCGCGGCCTGCAGCGGTTTTGACCACGCGCTGATCTCGTCGAGAAAGAGCACGCCGTTTCCCGCTTTGGAGATCGCGACTTCCAAAGCGGCCTCCACACGATCTGCAGGCCATTCATCAGCGCGAAACACCACCAGCGGCTCGCTAGCACGTGCGCTGTGCCGGTGAATCACTTCGGCGGCGAGGCTTTTGCCGCTACCGGGCGGTCCCAGCAGCAAAACGGGCGCGTCATTGCCACTCGCTTGCGCGATGAGGGCAAACACGCGCTGCATCGGCTCACTAGATCCGATCATGGCCGTCTGCGCAGGTGCCTCGGTCTTCGCGGGCGTGAAGACCTCGCGTATGGTGCGCTGGAGGTCGGCCAGATTGAGCGGTTTGAGAAAGTACTCACGCGCACCGAGCCTGCGTGCTTCCAGCGCGGTGTCCAGCGTGCCGTGCGCGGTGATGACGAGCACGGGCGGCGGTTTCGGAAGCGCTTGAATCTTTTCCAACACCTTCAGTCCGCTCATGTCCGGCAATCCGACATCAAGAATGACGAGCGCGAATGGTTGCGAGCCAAGCTTGTCGATTCCGCCCTGTCCGCTGGCGGCAACGACTGGCGTGACATCGAGACGCCGCACCACAGTCGAGAGTGCCGCAGCAAGGGCGTATTCGTCTTCGATGATGAGGATGCTGGCGTTCATTCGGCGAGTGAGGGGAGCAACACGAGCATAACCGCGCCGCCCTTGGGATCATTCTGCAATTTCAACTGCCCATCATGCGCCACCACGATGCTGGCGACGATGTTCAACCCCACACCCATGCCACCTTCCTTCTCCGTGAAGAACAACTCCGTGCCGCGAGCGAGAGCAGATTCGGAAAAACCTGGGCCAGTGTCGGCAAAGCGGAGTGAAATCATGTTTTCATGCCTCTCGGCGCTGATCCGCAGCTTTCCGCCTCTCGGCATCGCTTGAATCGCATTCACGATGAGGTTCCGAAACGCCTGTGAGAGCCGCTGCGCATCTCCCATGACCCAAATCGGGCCGGCGATATCATGATCCATCTCAACGCCAGCATGGCGTGCTTGCGCTTCCAGATTTCGAGCCACGGTGGCCAGACATTCAACCACATCGAGCTTCACCAACCTCGGCGGCAGAGGATTGGCGAGATGTAGCCACTGGTTCACCAACCCAGCGATGACTTCTGACTCGGATTCAATCATCTTCAGCGCCTTCACATCCTCGCTGTCCCCTGGAGTCATCAACTGCGCATGCAGTTGAATCGAGGCGAGCGGGTTCTTGATGTCATGCGCCAGACTCGTCGCCACGCGGCCAAGCATCGCAAGCCGTTCGGACTGCGCTCGTTTGAGCCGTTCCCGCGCCAGCAGCCAGCCGACAAGGCCGGAAACGAGCCAAAAGGCGATGAAGGCGTTTCGCGTGGCCGGGTCACGCAGTGAAAGCTGTGATGCGACCGGCTTGCGCGTGAAAATCATGTCATTCTTTTCATCAAGGCGCACAACGAGCGTGTCGTCGTCCTTCACCACGCCTTTTCCAGCTTCGCGGAATTCAATCTGCATGCCGAGAAGCTGCTCAAGATCACCCGCGAGTTTTTCGCTTCGAGGCAGGTTCATCCGTCGCACAAATTCGGCGTCTGCCTGTGCCAAGGCGTGAAATAGTCGATTCGACTCCTCCCGCTCCCGCTGACGCAGCCATGCCAAGAGGAGCAGCGACCCCAGAACGACAAACGCGAGGAAGCCGAGGCCGAAGGTGAGACGAAGTCTGGTGGAGGAGGCGGACACGCGGGAAAGAGGTGCGCACTGTCCTCTGTGCGGCGCTCGGAATCAAGGAACGCTCGCCTGCCGCACTCGGAGTGTGCGCCCGCCTATTACGCGACCGTAACGTTGGGCACAAGGTGCTCAGCGGCCTTGGCGGCTTCGGCGCGGAGTTCGGGATTGAGGTTCTTCTGCTCGAATTCGCGGCACCAGCCTTTGATTTCGAGTTCGTTGAAGATTTTGCCGATCACGCGACGCAGGAGGCCTTTCAAATTGGGTAGTTCGACTTCCTGAAGGGAACGGATGGCGGCTTCCTTGTAGCTTTCGAGGAGTGTCATCGCCTTTTCATGCGCGCCGCTGTCGAGCGCCCATTGGCGAATGGTGGCGTTGTCGGGCTTGATGGCGGCGACGCCGTTCCAGAGGGCTTCCATCTGGTCTTTGACATCGCCTTTGCCTTTCTCGCGCAGAAGGGAAAGCACGATGCTAGGACGCATGTTCCATTCGTTGCCAGCAGCGGAGTCTTCCCCGAGATCGTCGAGGTCATCGCGCAGCACGCCGGCGCACTCATCGAGCTGACCTGCGAGCGCGGCACCGACTTTGAGAGCAACTTCAAACGCGGGAGCGGTCTTGCTGCGGAAGATTTCGAGCACCTGGGTGCTGCTGAGGGCGACAGGATGGCGCGTCCAGAGCAATTCGGCTCCCTGACCGATGCACAGCTCGCGCTGGCCTTCGGCGGCGACGAGAATCGCGGCGCTGCGGATGTGCGCGGCAGCGTCGTTGTCTGCAAGGAGGCGGTAACCTTCGCCGATGAGCAGGTCGCCGATGTTCAGCGCGACGGGAATGCCGTGCTCGGTGTGCAGCGTGGTCTCGCCGTAGCGTTCGGCATCGCCGTCCTCGATGTCATCGTGAACGAGCGAGGCTTTGTGGAAAATTTCGACGGCGATGGCGGCTTTTTTGACCGTGTCAGAGATCGGGCCTTCGGCATCCTCACGCAACGCCTGATAGGCAGCG
>JBIKYB010000064.1:0-21313 GCA_044355475.1 Prosthecobacter sp. | reverse complement strand
ATCGCTCCGGCAGCCGCCAAGGCCGATTACGAGGCCATTTACCTCGTCCTGCATGGCGCGATGACCTCGCAGACCATTCTTGATGTCGAGGGCGAGATCCTGCGTCGTCTGCGCGGCATCACTCAGGTGCCGATTTTCGGTGTCTTCGATCTCCACGCCAATTTTTCGCCCGCCATGGCCGAACTGGCCGACTGCCTCGTCGCTTACCGTGAAAATCCGCACACGGATGCCCGCGAGGCTGGTTTGATCGCGGCTCGATTGCTGAATCGCTGCCTCACTACTGGCCAGAGGCCGCGCATGCAGCTCAAACAGCCCGGCCTCATCTGGCCGCCCACCGGGACAGGAACCGCGAATGATCCGATGCTTTCTCTGGAGGCGATGGCGAGGCAGTTTGAGCGCGAGAACAACTCGCTTTGGTCGATGAGCATCGTCGCAGGCTTCAGTTTTGCCGACACGCCGGACACGGGCGTCAGTTTCGTCGCCTGCACCACGGACGATGCAGCCGCACAGCTCGAATCGCTGGCCCAACGCGCTCGTGAACTCACTCACCTCGGCCAGATCACCGATCCGCCTGCGGATGAGGTGCTCGTCGGCCTCAAACCGTTGCCTGAAGGTCTGACGGTGCTCGTCGAGCCCTCCGACAACATCGGCGGCGGCGCTCCGGGCGATTGCACGGGTTTGCTGCGCGCTTTGATTCGCCATGGCGTTGAAAACGCCGCCATCTGCATCAACGATCCTCAATCCGTGCGCGAAATCGAAGCGGGTGCCCGCCGCATTCATCTCGGTGGCACGGGCAGCCGGCTTGATGACGGTCCGGTTGAACTGGAGGTCGAATTGATCGCGCTCAACGACGGGCGCTTCGAGTTGGAAGACAAAAATAGCCACCTCGCCAGCATGTGCGGGGATGCGTTCGACATGGGACGCTGTGCGGTCGTCCAACACGGTGGCCTCACGATTCTGATTACCAGCGTGAAGACGCCGCCGTTTGATCTCGGCCAATGGCACAGCCAGGGCATCGCGGTGGAAAAACTTTCCGTTGTTGCCGTCAAAGCCGCCGTGGCCCATCGCCGCGCTTACGACAAAATCGCCGCGCGCATGCTGTGGGTGGACACACCGGGGCCGTGCAGCAGCAATCTCGCCGCCTTGCCCTACCGCCACTGCCGTTTGGCCTGAGACTCAGTACAATTCGACCGGGGAGCGTTTGCCGTCCTCGACGCTGAGGTTTTTGGCGGCTTCCTCGCCGAGCGTATCGACGCGGAGCTGCCAGATGTCGCGGTTGATGGCGGCGAAGCGGTCCAGATCGAACGTGTCCGGTGCCACGAGGCGCTTTTTGGTTTTCTCGATGCGCACGAGGGCATCGTGCAAAGCGGGTTCTTCGACCCCTTCGAGATGCTCACGGGCCTGCTCGACCATTTCGACGCGGTGGCAGATCATCACGAGGTCATTGCCAGCGCGAACGGCCTCCTGAATGGCCTGCTCAAACGTCACCTCATTCAAAATGGCGCCCATGTCGAGATCGTCGGTCATAGCGAGACCGTCGAAGGCGTATTGATGGCGGAGCAGCTTGGTCACGATGTTGTGGCTGAGGCTGGCGGGCCAGCGGCCTCGATCCGGATCGTAGGCGGTGTAGTTGCTGTGGCAGGTCATCACGCTGTCGAGTTCTGGCAGCAGCGCGGAGTAGGGCAGCAGTTCGCTCTTTTCCATCTCCTCGCGGCTTTTCGTGATCACTGGCAGGAACTCATGTGGGTCGCACTCGGCGGGGCCGTAGCCGGGGAAGTGCTTGCCGCAGCTCAGGATGCCTTCCTTGCGCATGGCGCGGTTGAAGATGCCCGCGTTGGTGATGACCTGCTGCGGATCTTTGCCGTAGGTGCGGCCTTTGAGCGAGTTGTCCGCCGCATCGTCATAGCTGATGTCCAAAACCGGGCAGAGGTCGAGATTGAAACCGAAGTGACGCAGAATCTGTCCGGTGAGTTTGCCATGACGCTTGATCAATTCGGGATCGCCCTTGTCTCGCAGCGATTGGGCATTCGGCGGCTCCTCGCCGATCAAACGCAGTCGCGAAACGCGGCCGCCTTCCTGGTCGATGGTGATGAAAGGCTCGATGTCAGAGATGTCGCGCAGGTCGTCGATGAGTTTGCGGAGCTGCTGCGGCGTCTGAATGTTCCGTCCGAACAAAATAAAACCACCAGGCTGGAGTTTTTTGAGCCGGGCGGCGGTTTCCGGGGTGAGTTCCGGGCCGGGGACGCCCATGAGAAGAAGCTGGCCGAGGGGGAGTGAGGAGGGCATGAGAAAGGGTGTTCTTAAGAGTAGTAATCAAGTGGTCAGCTCTGTTCGAGTTGTTGCGGGGGTGTCAACAGGCGATTTGCTAAAAGTTTGAGAAGAATCGAGGTTTTTAGCTCTCAAGAATGAGACGCAGGGGTTTCTTTTTGGAAAAGTTGGGAGGGTTGGTTGACGAGGTGGGCAAAACTTTTTAACATGCGCTCGTCTGTGGGGCAACCCGCAGGCCACACTTGCAAGCTTCCTCAGCTCCGCATTTCGTGCCAATAGATCCTCCATCGTTGTTGGTTGCTGGATCGCAATGGAACCCTCCGGCTTCGCATGCCGGAGGGTTCTCTGTTTCAAGGGCGAAGCGTTGTGCCGACATTGTGAGCAACTATGTGATGAGTGTGTGAGCAACCTGCGAACAAATCACGAGGCACCGAGCTGACGCGCCCACTCAATCGCGCGCAGCATGCCGGTCGCCTTGTTGACGGTCTCCTGATACTCGCTGGCAGGAATCGAATCAGCCACCACTCCGGCGCCTGCCTGCACATATGCCTTGCCGTCTTTCACTACGCAGGTGCGCAGCGCGATGCAGGAGTCGAGGTTGCCGTCGAAACCAAAGTAGCCGACCGCACCGGCGTAGGCGCAGCGTTTGCTGTTCTCACATTCATTGATGATGTCCATTGCGCGAACCTTGGGCGAGCCGCTGACCGTTCCAGCCGGGAAGGTGGCGCGCATCACGTCGTAGGACGTTTTGTCATCGCGCAAATGACCGTCCACGTTTGAGACGATGTGCATGACGTGGGAGTAGCGCTCAATGATCATCAGGTCGCTGACGCGCACGGTGCCGTAGTCAGCCACACGTCCGACGTCATTCCGCGCGAGATCGACGAGCATGATGTGCTCGGCGCGTTCTTTGGGATCGTTGAGCAGGTCTTGCGCCAGCGCGTCGTCCTCCTGCGGCGTTTTGCCTCTCCAGCGCGTCCCGGCGATGGGGCGGATGTCGATGCGGCCGTCCAGGCATTTCACATGCACCTCCGGCGAGCTGCCGACGAGCGCGAAGCCCTGCGGGAAGTCGAGGCAGAACATGTACGGGCTAGGATTCACATGCCGCAGAGCGCGGAAAAGGTCCAGAGTGCTGCCGCTGTAGTCCGTTTCGAAGCGCTGTGATGGCACGCCTTGGAAAATGTCCCCGGCAGCGATGTACTCCTTCATCTTGACCACCATGGCCTCGTATTCGTCGCGAGTGGTGTTGCTGACCGGCGCGGGAAGCGGGCTGCTGCCAGCCGGGGCGAAGGTTTGCAGCGGTTTCGCGGCCAGCGGCTGCTCCAGCTTGGTGATCACACTCGCGATCTGCTCCCGCGCCCAATCGTAAGCGGCCTCCAGGCTGGCATGCTCGTCGGTGTGGACGTTGGCGACGATCGACAGCCGACGTGTGCGATGATCGAAGATCAGCACAGTGTCCGTGATCATGAAAACCATGTCCGGCAGGCCGAGCTCGTCCTTTTTCGGCGCGGGCAGCGTTGGTTCAAAGAAACGAACCATGTCGTAGGCCAGGTAGCCAACAGCGCCGCCGTGGAAAACCGGCAGAGGCTGCGCTTCGAGCGGCCGGAACGGCTTCATCAGAATCTCCAGTTCCGTCAGCGGGTCCGACTGCGTGGTGTAGCTGCGCTTTTTGCCGCGCTCCTCGATTTCGATCTCCTTGCCGCGCGCGGTGAAGATGATGCGCGGCGAGCTGCCCAGCAGCGAGTAGCGGCCTGAGTGCTGCGTCAGCTCGGCGGACTCCAGCAGGAAGGCGCAACGTCCGTCATGGATCTTTTGGAAGGCCGAGAGCGGCGTTTCGTAGTCGGCGGCGAGCTCGGCCACTACTGGCACGAGATTGCCCTGCTGCGCGAGCGTTTGGAAGGTGGCGAAGTCGGGCTGAAGATGGAGTGGAGGCATGCGCGGCAGGAAACGAGCGGATAATCTGGACGCGAATGCGTGTGGTGGCAACGGCACTTCAAAGCGCGGCGCGGATGGCGCTCATCAGGTCGCCGTAATCGTCGAAGGCTTTGAACTGCGGGAACTGGGCCTGGATGCTGGTGGGGGCGTGGAAGAAGAAACCGACATCGGCCTCGCCGAGCATGGTGGTGTCGTTGAAGGAGTCTCCAGCGGCGATGACGCGGTAATTGAGCGCTTTGAAGGCGGCGACGGACTTCTGTTTCTGGTTCGGTTGGCGAAGCTTGTAGTCCACGATGCGTCCATCGGCGGCGACTTCGAGCTGGTGGCAGAAAATCGTCGGCCAGGCGAGCTGCCGCATCAGCGGCTGCGCAAACTCGGCAAAGGTGTCGCTCAAAATGATGAGCTGCGTGATGGAGCGCAATTCGTCGAGGAAATCCTTCGCGCCATCCAAGGGAGAAAGCGTGCCGATGACCTGCTGGATATCTGGCAGCTTCAAGCCGTGCTCGTCGAGAATCTTCAGGCGGCTTTTCATGAGCACATCGTAGTCCGGTTCGTCACGTGTGGTGCGGCGTAGCTCGGGAATGCCGGTCTTTTCGGCAAAGGCGATCCAGATTTCTGGCACGAGGACGCCTTCGAGGTCAAGGGTGACGATGGTTTGGGGTTTCATTTCCTGGAGATGTCATGGGATGAGCGTTTTGTCCAGCAGAGGGCATAGTTTCAAATAAGGGCAGTGTGTGACAAGGAATGCGGAGCCAAGGCTTGGCGGAGGCGGCATGGTAGGTCATGCAAATCGACAACGAAATTTCCCGTGTGGCGGCCCAGGTCGTCGCAGAATGCCGCAACGCGGTGCTGGCCACCGCAGATGCCAATGGAAGCCCGCATGCGGCCTGGATGACCGTTCAGGTCTCGACCGATCTTGAGGAAGTGTTGTCGATCACTGCGCCTACATCGCAAAAGATCGCCGAATTGCGCAGCAACCCGCAGGCGGAGTGGATGTTCGCCACGCCGAGCATGGAGACCATCGTGTATCTCTCCGGTCATACGCAGGTGATCGAGGGCGAGGCTGCCAAGCGCCACTGGGACCGCATGCCGGGCAAGGCGCAGGCTTATTACCGGAAATACTGCGAAACCGACGACTATCACAACTTCACCGTCATCCGCACCGACGTGACCAAGGTGGTGCTCTGCAAGCCTTACGTTTACAAGAAGACCGTCTTGTTTGAGAAGACGCCCATGACCGACACAGGCACGCGGCGGCTTCAGCCTTGATTGGAAGAGGGGATCTCCACTGCCTCGCAGACATCCCGCCAGCCAGGGAAATTCCAGGCATTGGGAAATCCCTCGCACTGCACGGGCTTCACCGGCTGGATACGGCAGACGTTCACGCCTTCGAGAAACAGGCACTCGCCGTTCGGCTTGTCGATGACGCTCAGGCCGGTACGGTTCGCGTTGAGGCGCGTGCATTGCTCGATGAATTCGATCCGTGGCATGTCCAGAAACGCGGCGATGCGGTCGATCTCCTCCTCCGTCACGCGCACGTCGCCGGGCCAGCGGCAGCAGTTTCCACAGCGCTGGCAGGCGTAGCGCGGCGTTGGGGTGTCAAGCGGTGAGACTTCGGGCATGAAAAGTATTCTGTTCGCGCGATGCGGCGTGGGAGGCATAGTTCGTGCGATGAATCGTTTCCTGCAACGAAGGTTTGAAGTCCGTCGCCTCGAACGGTGGTGTTTGTCGTGACATGAAACTGCATCTGCTGCCCTCCATCACCCTGCTGCCACCGCCGCATGAAACGGTGGATGACGCGCAGGTCATTGAGGACTGGGCGCGTGGCCTGGACTGGGTGAAGTGGCTGCTCGGCAGCGTGCGGGCGCGCACCGAGGTCTTGATGGTGGAAGAGGCTGCGTGGGATGAGTTCGCTGACGGCGTGCTGCGCGAGACAGTCGGCCCTGCGCTGAAATCTGCCTGGCAGGCGGCGCAAGCAGGTGATCTGGCGGGTCTTATCGCCGCCGATGAGCGGTTGTCAGCGCAACTGCCCGCCGAACTCGCACGGCGCAGCATCCAGGCAGGCGCGGTGCTGCTCAAATCGACACGGCATGCTCGTTATCAGGCGGTGCTCGGTCGTTTGCGCGAGGCGGTGGGGCAGGGGAGCTGCACCGGGCACATCGCCGTCGTTTGGGCGGCGGTGGGGCATTTTTTTCAGCTCAGTCTTACCAATGTGATCGCCGAGTACCTGCATTTGGAATGGGACATTGCCAATCGAGACACGGAGCATCGCGAAAAACCCACCGGCAGGCACAGCATCGCCGGACTCACGAGTCAGGTGATGCGCGGCACGACGGCTGAAGAAGCGCTCAGCGTGGTGGCGCGTCGTTAGGTTATTGGCGAGTTAAGAGTTAACGGCAGGCCCGTCGGACTCGTGCCGTGAGGGACTCTTGGTTCTGCCTCACGTTGGACGGCTGCGCGCGACGCGTTCACACACGATACGTGAGATGTTGAAGAGAAGCTGGGAGGCGAGAAATGGGGAAAACCGGCGAAGGCGGGTGAGCTCGTCGAAATTGATCTTGAGAAGGCGCGCTGGCGTGGTGGCGACGATGTCAGCGGTGCGCGGCTGCTGAGTGATAAAGGCCATCTCGCCGAAAACATCGCCCGGATGTAGATCCCGGAGCTTCTTGCGCTCCTCGGGTCGCACGGCGATGGCCTCCAGCTCGCCTGCGAGCACGACGTAAAGCGAGTCGCCCACGTCCCCGGCATGCACGGGCGCATCGCCGGCCTCGAATTCGACGACGTTGGAGGCGAGGATGAGGCGGCGCGCCTGCCAACTGTTCAGCCCGGCGAAGAAAGGGGAGGTCTCGAGCAGTGATTTGCGCAATTGCAGCCCCAGCACGTCCCACAGCGTGACGACGCGCGTGCGGCCAAAGAGAACCGGAGTCACGATCATGTCGGTGATTAGGCCGAGCACCATGACGCCTGCGCTGAGCAGGCCGAACTCGCGCACTGGCTGGAAGCTGGAGAGTCCCAGGGCGGCGAAGCCGGAGGCCAGGGCGACCGTGGTGGTGGCGATGGGCGCGAGCTCCTCACGGATGGCCACCTCGATGCCCTTGCGCTCGTCCTTGTGTCGGCGCGCCTCGCGGTTGAAGCGCACCAGCAGGTGCAGCGTGTCATCGACGGCGATGCCGAGGGTGATGGCCGCCACCATGCAGGTGCCGACGTTCAACGAGATGCCGCACAGGCCCATGATGCCGAAGATCATCGCCACAGGGAACACATTGACGACCAGCGTGGTCACGCCGCAGCGCGCGGAGAGAAACAAGCACCAGACGATGAGGAAAACGATCATCATCATGCTGCCGAGGGACATGACTTGCCCGGAGGTGATGGAATCCGTGGCGGAGGCCACTAGCAGGAGGCTGCCGGTGAGCACGTAGTTGCTCTGCTGGAAGCCCTGCTCACGCATGATGGTGTGGATCTGGCCTTCAAGCGCCAGCACACGCTTGGAATCGGTGTGATCGCACCGCAACTGGAGGCAGGCCTGCGAAAAGTCCGGCGTGAGGTAGGCGCGGTGGTCCTTCGCGTGCAGGAAGAGCATCATCTGCCGCACAGCGGAAGCTTCCTCAGGAACACGAGCGTGTTTCACATCGCCGCCGCGCAGTTGCGAGTTCACGCGCCCCAGCAGGTCGGCGAAGGAGGTGACGGCGGAGACGCCGGGCAGCTCGCGCAGCCGCGCGCCCAGCGCTTCGAGCTGGCGCAGCGCGCGCGGCTCCAGGAACTCTCCTTTGTCCGCCTGGATCACGAGGCTCATCATACCGAGGCCGGCGAGCTTGGCGGTGATGGCGGCATCCCGCACACGCACGGGCGAGTCGGAACGGATGAAGGACTGCAGGTCGTTGCCGGCGCGGATGCGGCCCGCCTGCCAGAGCGCCGCCGCACAGAGCACGGCCAGCACTGCCAGCACGAGCCGCGCGTGTCCGAGCAGAAATCCCACCAGCCACGCCGCGAACCGGTGCGTCCACGGCCCCCCGGACGCCAGGGCTGATTCCTCCGCAGGCGTCATGAACCGCAGCAGCAGCCGTAGGCACGCCGGAAGGAACAGGGCGGAGACGAAAAAGCGCGCGCTCATGCCCAGCGTGGCCGCCAGGCCGAAATCACGCAGGATGGGCAGGTCACTCAACGCGGTGGTGGCAAAGCCTAGCACCGTGGTGATGGAGGTCAGCAGCAGCGGCAGCGCCAGCCGCCGCGCGGTCGCGCTGATCGCGGTCGCGCCTTTCATGCCCTGCCCCAGGTGCTGGCGGAACTCGTGGACGAAATGCACATCACTCGTGGCGCCGATGATGACAATGAGCGCCGGCAGGATGGAATTGAGAAAGTTCACCGGCAGGCCGGTCAGCCGCATGAGGGCCAGCGTCCAGATGATGGCGACGCCCGCGTTTACCACGGGAATCACGCCCGCCCAGAAGCTGCGCTGCGTGAGCGTGAGCAGCACGAGCACAAACACGAGCGCCAGCGGCAGGATGAGCCGCTGGTCGTCGGCAAGCTGCCCGCGCATCCAGGACTGGGTGAAAGGATCGCCCGCTTGAAAAAGACGGGTGAATGACTGCTGGTGCGGAGTCAGGATGTTTTCGATCTGCCGCGTCACTTCCGCCACATCCATCCCGCGGTATTCAGGCGAAAGGCGGAGGATCAGCATGAGCGCCGTGCCGTCTGCGGAGACGAGCTGGCCGCGCAGGAGCGGATTGGCGATGGCGCGCTGACGCGCCTGCTCCGCCTGGGCATCGGTTGGCGGAATTCTGGCCAGCACGGGCGCGGTGCTGATCAGGCCGCCTTCATCACGCAGATCCGGCAGGGTGAAGAGGCTGTCGATGCGCTCCACAAACGGAAGCTGCTCCAGTTGCTTGTGAATGCCGCCCAGCGTAGAGAGGCGGTCGGGCGTGAACAGCCGGGGATCCTCGGCATGGATGGCGGCCACCTCGTCAGTCCCAAATGCCGTCCTCACACGCTCGTAATCAGCCACCGCCTGGCTGGATGACGGGTAGAGGCTTTCGACACCGAGGTCGAGGCGCACTTTCTGAGCGAGAGGCAGCGCGGCCGCCGATATCGCGGCCACCAGCAGCAGGCAAAGACGCCAGCGCTCCCAACAAATGACAGCAAACCGGATCACGGGAGTGAAAGGAGCGTGTTCCGGTGGCTCAGTTGACCTCCACAGTCATGCCCAGATCAAAGATGAACTCCTCAACGTCGAGCAGCGGCCAGTTCTCGAGCTTCTTCGGTGTGAACAGCTCCGCGTCGATGTCCTGGTCCACGCGTCCCTCGATCACGGTGAAGGTGGTCTTGCTCTTGGTGTCCACCGCCTGCATCACGGCGGTGCGCGGGCGCGTGGTCCTCCCTTTGACCTCCTTGGAATCGTAGCCCGAGGCGTTCAGCAGCTTCACGAGGCTGTCCTTGGCGTCGTAATAGGCGATCTTGCGCAGGTGGAAGCTGGTCTTCTCGATGAAAAGGTCGCGGTAGGCGTAGGCGCTCTCCTTTTCCTTGCGGTTTTCGCTGGCCCGGATGACGAAGCAGGCGCTGCCTTCCACCTCCTCGTCCGGCAGCCGCTTATAGGCGTGCCATTCAGGCACCTCCTGCAGCAGATCCTCAAACGAGTAATCGGAGCCCAGAAAGGCGCCCTGGCGGGCCTCGGGTGTGAGTTGTTTCATCTTGCCCAGGGCAGGGAGGAAGAAGTGATAGGCCAGTTCGTTGTTCGCCGAGGTGCTGGCCAGCAGCGTCACTCCCTCCACGTCCTTCGGGTGCAGCAGCCGCATGAACATGGCGTCACCCTGCCCCTGCTTTTGATAGGCCAGAAGGATGCGGCGCTCCACCGCAGGCGCCTCCGGTGACTCGGTGACCATTTTCACATAAGCCATCTCTGACTTGGATTGATTGCCCTCCGCGTAGCGCTTGATGATGTCATCGGCGGTCAGGGTTTTCTCATCCTGCGCGGCGGCGTTAAGGACGCTCATGATGAATGCAACGATAAACGTTTGAGCAATGCGTGTGTGCATGGTCGCCGGTTTAACATGAGGAAGACCGTATTCAACACAATTCCAGGCATTGTGAGATAGTTTCTGGTCACTCTTCGGGATGAGGAGGGGGCAATGCTCAGACAAATGTCACAGTACTGTCACAAGAAGCTTGTTTGGCCCCTCATTAGAGCGTCAATCAGGTTTCCCGGCAGGCGCGGCGTTAAAACTTCACCGTGGCACCCAGCGTGGCACCGAAACCAGGCTCGTTGGAGCCGGAGCCATGGTAGCGGTAGGTTTCGTTGAGCAGGTTGTCGAGAGAGGCCGTGAGGATGAGATGCTCATTCACCTTGCAGCCGCCACGCAGGCTGACCAACCAAAAGGACGGAGTGCCGTTGGGCGGAATGCGCGAGGTGTCGGCTTGGTCGGCGGTGTTGAGTCGCGCGGCCTCGCCGTAGGTGAGGCAGACGAGTTCGGTCCAGAAGCGGTTGTCACGAGTCTGCCAGCGCACGCCACCGAAGGCGTTGAGCGGCGCGACTTTGCCCAGAGGCTCGCGGCGTGTCTGCTGTGTGGTGCCGATGAATTGATCCGCCTCGCCTTCTACCCACGCGATCTGGCCGAAGAGGCTCCAATTTGGATCAATCTGCCAGCGGGCGGCGAATTCGATGCCTTGCATGTAACCATCGCCACCATTGGCCTTGGATACTTGGCCCGGCACGCCAGTGGCGCGGCGGACGATCATGTCTTCGATCTGGGTGAAGAAGTAGGCGAAACTGGCGGTGACAGATTCTGTCTGTGCTTTCAGGCCGATCTCATAAGTCAGGTAGATTTCGGGATTGAGGCCTGTGGAGGGGATTTCGATGATGCCAGTGGCGGATAAGTCATCGCGAGTCAGATCGGACAAGTTGGGAGCACGGAAGCTCTGTGAAACGCCGCCGAAAAGCTGGTAGCGGTCCCGTTCGTCGAGATCGACGATGAAACGGGCGCTGGCGGAGAAATTCTGCCATTCATTGGAGTAAGCGGTCACTGCTCCGCTCACAGGGTTGCGGAATTTGCCCGCATCCGCACGCACATGCGTGTAACGACCTCCAAGGATGAGGTGAAAGCGCTCACCCACGTCGATTGAGTCTTGGAGAAAGATGCCGAGAAGGTCATAGCTGGCATCATCGGCCACTGCGCCGGCGAAGTTGTTCGCGCCGTCGGTTTCGAGCCAGTCGTGGTAATAATCGAGGCCATAGACGAGCCTGCCGATGGGGGAATCGCTCTCAAATTGAAGATCCACACCGAGGGTGGAGATGTCCACATCATTGAAGCTGCGCACCCCAGCACCTGTGATGCGGAACTGCTCTTCCCCGGCGGTTTGCAGGGAAACCGTGAGGCTGGCGGCGTCGATGATGCCAACGAGGTCTTTGCCCGCGAGTCGCAGGTAGGAAAGGCTGCGCTCCTGATCGAATAAACGTGTGCGATCTGTGCCGAGGGTGGTGCCTTCATACGCAACGGCGGCGGTGGTGACGTGCGTGCGCCACGCATCGTTTTGACGTGACTGCTGATGCACGCCCGTGAGCTGCCAGTGGTCATCAAGCGCGACATCTAGCCGCACATCGAAGGCCCATTGGTCATAACCAGTTTGGCGCTGGATGCCCTGCGGCGTGCGCACATCGGCGAACTGGTTTAAAGTGACGCCGACATGGAGTCCCCAGCGTTGTCCCTGGCCGATGCTAGCCTCCGCATGCTGGACGTTGCTACGCTCGGCGCTGGACCAGCGGTAATCTGCCTGGCCGTGGGTGAAGAATCCGCCCTCAGCCTCGCGGAGGAAACCGGAGTCCTTGGTGAAGGCGTTCACGGTGCCGCCGATGGCATCACTGCCATACAGCGTGCCGCCTTGCGATGGCAGCACCTCGATACGGTCGAGCGCGTAGGGATCAATGGTGTTCCAGTACTGGTTCGGGCCTTCGCGGAAGGTGGAGTTGTTGAAGCGGATGCCGTCGATGAGCATCAGATTGCGAAATCCGGTGAAGCCACGGATGAAGGGTGATCCTTGGCCGTTGGAGGTCTTCTGGATCATGACGCCGGGCGTCTCACGCAGCGCTTCCGGGAACGTGCGCACAAGGCGCTCGGCCATCTGCTTTTGGTCCAGCGTCTTGACCGCGGCGGGCACCTTTGCGGCTGAATTTTCGCTGCGCGTGGCGGTGATGATGACCTCAGGAATAGCCGCCGCTTTTTTCGGCTCGGCGGCCCAAGTGAAGGTGTAGAGGAGAAGAAAAGAAGTGATGGCTTGGCGCATGGTTCGTGAGATCCAATCGTCACGAATCTAAGCAGGCAGGCTTTCCATCGTCACGTCTGGCGTGAATGGAAGATCTCGTTTGGGCAAGAAATCGCCCTCGCATGGCGTGCGTGGTCAGAAAATGACCGTTTTCGAGCGCTTCATGGAGTGCCGACGAGTCGTCGGCATGGATGCTCTCTGGCGACGAATCGTCGCCACTCCACAGGCGGTTCAGCCTTCGGTGAACTGGCCCATGGCACGGAATTTTTGGTAGCGCTGTTCCAGCAGTTGCGCGGTCGGGATCTGGCCCAGTTCAGCCAGTGCGGCCAGCACGGCGTCTTTGAGGGACGCGGCTGCTGCTGCATGGTCGTTGTGCGCTCCACCAAGCGGCTCGGGGATGATGCCGTCGATGATGCCGAGCTTGGACAAGTCCTGGGCGCTGAGTTTGAGCGCGGAGGCGGCCTCGGGGGCATGCTCGCGGTGTTTCCAAAGAATCGCGGCGCAGCCTTCAGGGCTGATGACGGAATAGTACGCGTTCTCCATCATGAGAACACGATCGGCGATGCCGATGCCGAGAGCACCGCCGCTGCCGCCTTCGCCAATGACGATGGCGATGACGGGTGTGCGCAGGGTCATCATCTCACGCAGGTTGAAGGCGATGGCTTCGGCGATGTTGCGCTCCTCAGCACCGATGCCTGGGAAGGCTCCTGGGGTGTCGATGAGGGTGACGATGGGCAGGCTGAACTTTTCCGCCATGCGCATGAGGCGGAGGGCTTTGCGGTAGCCTTCGGGATGAGCGCTGCCGAAGTTGCGCAGCAGGTTTTCCTTTGTGTCGCGGCCTTTTTGATGGCCCATGATGGCGACGCGCTGGCCGCCGATGGTGGCGAAACCGGCGGGCATGGCGTTGTCGTCGCCGATGTGGCGGTCGCCATGGATCTCGACGAACTCATCGCAGCAATGCTTGATGTAGTCGAGCATGTAGGGCCGTGCGATGTGGCGGGAGATCTGCACGCGCTGCCACGGGTTGAGATTGGAATGCGTGTCGCGTTGCAGCTTGTCGAGCTTGGCCTCCTGGTCGGCGATCTGGGCAGCGAGTTTGTCGCTGGGCTTGGCGGCGAGCTTTTTTTGCAGTTCCTCGATTTCCTCGCGGAGTTTGACGATGGGTTTTTCGAATTCCAAAACTTGTTTCATGGCAGGACGGGAAAGGGTTGGTTGGGGCTTACCTCACTAGGCTCAACTTTGAGCCTCTGCGGACAAGCGCAAAGAGTTCTTCGATGTCTTCGCGGCTGAGAAAAATGCCGGTTTCAGCGGCGGCGGAGGGTGCGGGGGCTGGCATGGCCTCAGGGGTGGCACCTTTGACTGGTGCGGCCTTGGGTGCTTCGACGGGGATGGCTTTTGCGACTGGCGGTGTGCGGATGATGACTCCGGCTTTGGTCCCCGAGATCCATTTTTCCGCCGCTGCGTAGTTGGGGTCGGTGGAAAGAATGGTTTTGCCTTCATGGGTGGCGTTTTTGCCAGCCAGTTCCATCTGCACCGGCAGACGCGTGCCCGGTGGCAGGCGGATGTCCTTGGCGTCATACACTTTGAAAAGGTATTCCTTGTCCCCGACTTTGCGTAGCAGCATGACTTGCTTGCTGGAAACATCCACACCGAGATGGAAGTCCATCGGGATGAGCGTGAGATGATCTCCTGGCTGGAGGAGGGTGCTCATCAGACTGTTCATGCGGATGATGGAGTCCACCGTTGTATCGTGCTTCGTGGCGATGCCCAGCAGCGTGTTGCCCGGCTGCACGATGTAGTCCTTTTTGCCCGCCTTGTGATTGTGCGAGTAAAGCTGGTCCATGTTGATCTCGCCGATGATGCGCATGGCCTCGGGGCAGGCGGCGGAGTCAGGAAACTGAAGACGCAGCTTGTAGAGCGCGTCGCGTCCTTCGTCGATCTGGCCCTCACGGATCAAATCGACCGCAGCTTCGAAACGGCGTAGGCCAGGGTCGATGCGTGGGCGGTCCTTGCCCTTCATGGCGGCGATGTCTTTTTCCACTTGGCTCTCTTTGAGCAGGACGTTCATGTAAAACCACCAGCCAACAGACAGCGAACCGGCCACCAGGCCGACGGTGATGAGAAAGACAAGGATTTTGAGCTGGGCCTTGGCCATCGCTGAAAAGGTGTCACGCTTAGCCGAGAAGGCCGCGGCGCTTGAAGTCAAAGAGGTTGATGTTCTGGGACTTTTCGATCATCTCGACGGTGAATTTGAGCAGGCAGATCTCCCAGGAGTCGTCCACACCCTGGATAACGGCGCGCATCGGGTTGCCGGAGACGCGGATGTCCTCAAGGAGCTTGCCGCACACATGATCCATCGACTCATGGACGATCTGTTCGGTGATCTCGCCCTGGCGGAATTTGAAGCCGTATTTGAGGATGGCCAGTTTATGAAGGTTTTCGCGCAGGAAGTCGCCGAAGGCCGAGGCTCCAGGGCCGAAACCTTCGAAATCGAAACTGCCAGGCAGTTCGGGACGCAGGATGAGCGGTTTTTCGGCTTCGATGCGGCCTTCGCGCACACGCACGGCACCCACGGTGTCCATCAGCTCGGTGACGATCTGAAACTCAAACTGCGTGCTGCCAAAGGTGTCGATGCGGCGGTCCGGCTCGTGCAGAACTTGGGTGTTCTCCAGGGCGTATTGGATGTCGAACTCGGTGGGCATGAATGATTTGGGATCGGCGAGAGTAGGCCGGTTGGGCTGAGGGGCCAGTGATTTCTTGGCTGCGGCGGTCTGAGGAGTCTTGACGCTCGCGCTGCCAGTCCTCAAGATGACCGTCATGAGCACCCGCCGCCTGATTTTCATCCTCCTTTCCGTCACCCTCTCCGCCCTGGCGTTGGATGATTACAAGCTAGGGCCGCTTTCCCAAGAAAAGCCGGATGTGCCAAAGGGGAAGGTCATCCAGATGCCCGAGCATGAGTCCAAGATCTACGTGGGCACCAAGCGCGACTGGTGGATCTATGTGCCAGCACAATACAAGCCGGAGCAACCGGCCAATCTGATGGTTTTCCAGGACGGGCATGACTATGTGGGCGTCAAAGGCGCATGGCGCGTGCCGGTGGTGTTTGATAACCTCATCGCCAGCGGGGACATGCCGCCCACGATCGCGATTTTCATCAATCCCGGCCACAGCGGCGATGAGAAGCCGCCGAGCGCGTGGAAGAACAACAACCGTGGCAAGGAGTACAACACGCTGGGCAGCACCTATGCCACCTTCCTGCTCGAAGAAATCATCCCGCAGGTGCAGAAGGACTACAAGCTGACCGTTGATCCCGAAGGCTGGGCCATCGCCGGAGCCAGTAGCGGGGCGATCTGCGCCTTCACTGTGGCTTGGGAGCGCCCGGACAAGTTTCGCAAGGTTTTCTCCACCATCGGCAGCTACGTCGATCTGGCGGGCGGGCATGTGTATCCCTCCATCATCCGCCTGACGGAGCCCAAACCGCTGCGCATCTACCTGCAAGACGGCAATAGCGATCTGGACAATCCTTTCGGTAACTGGCCGCTGGCGAACCAGCAGATGGCCAAGGCGCTCGAATACCACCAATACGATTACACTTTCGTCTTTGGCGACGGCGCGCATAACAGCAAACACGGCGCGAGCCTCTTCCCCGAGGCGATGAAATGGCTGTGGCGGAAGTGAAACAGATCACCCAGCCTGCTGCCTGACATATGCAAAGTTCTGTTTCTGCCAGTTTATGGGTGAAAGCCGGGGTGTTGTTTCTAGTGCCCGCTCTCTTTCTTCAAAATGTGACAGTGGCAAACCAGTCATACTGGGAAGTTCTTGTTACCGCGCTGATTCTGACGGCTTTTGCAGATGTTTGCTTTATCCGAGCGCTACTTCGTGGTGGAGTGGTGGCACAATACTTCTCGGTCCTGCTCCTCTTGCCGACTTTGTTTGTGGTTGCCGACTTTATTCGCAGGGCACCGGGTGCTTTCCGTTGATGGAGCAGTTTTTGCTAGGTTCTCAATCGACCCTTGTCTTGACGTATATGCCCGCTCGGTGCTTCATCCCACATGACCAACAAACTCTGTCGCTGGGGCATTCTGGGTGCCGCTTTCATCGCTCGCAAAAACTGGCAGGCGATCCGTGATGCCGGAAATGCCACTCTCGTCGCCGTGGCGAGCCGGGATGTGGCGAAAGCGCAGTCATTCATCGACGAATGTCAGGCCAGCGCACCGCATGCAGTCGTGCCAGAGGCCATTGGAAGCTATCAGGCGCTGTTGGCGCGGACGGACATCGACGCCGTTTACATTCCGCTGCCCACAGGCTTGCGGAAGGAATGGGTGATCAAGGCCGCTCAGGCAGGCAAGCATGTGCTGGCGGAAAAACCGGTCGGCTGCACGGCGGACGATGTCGCGGAGATCATCGCCGAGTGTGAGAAGCACCGCGTGCAGTTCATGGACGGCGTCATGTTCATGCATGGGCAGCGTTTACAGCACCTGCGTGGTGTCGTGGACAAGGAGATCGGCCCGGTCCGCCACATCGCCACGCAGTTCAGCTTCATGAGCGATGAAGAGTTTCAGCGCAGCAACATCCGTGCGCATGGCAAGCTCGAACCCCTCGGCTGCCTCGGTGATCTGGGCTGGTACTGCCTTCGATTCACGCTTTGGGCGATGAACGAAGCCGCTCCCGTGCAGGTGACAGGGCGCATCCACTCCGAAACGCGGCAAACGGACGATTCTCCGGCGGTTCCCCTCGAATTCTCCGGCACACTGACCTTTGCGGACGGTGCCTCGGCCTCTTTTTACTGCTCCTTCACCACTGCGAACGCGCAATGGGCCATCGTCAGCGGTGCCAAGGGGCTGCTTCAAGTCTCTGACTTCGTCCTGCCCTTTTCCGGCATGAAAACTCAGTTCAGTCTCACGCGCTCGGCATTCGCTATCGACGGATGTCGTGCCGACATGCATGAGGGCCGCCAAATCGAAACACTCGAAGAACCGAGCAGCAACGCGCCTGGATCGCAGGAGTCAGCCTTGTTCAGAACCTTCTCCCAACGGGTGCTCTCTGGTCAAATTGACTCGCGCTGGCCGCAGATCAGCCTGCTAACCCAGCGTGTGCTGGACGCCTGCCTGCGTTCTGCCAGGGAAGGCGCAGTCGTGGTGAGCGTGTAGTTGAAAAGTCGAGAGATGCTAACCCCGCGCCCGTTCCAGCAAGTTCATCATGAGGAAGGACAGAAGCAGGGCCAGTTGCTCTCCCTCTTCGGCCTGCCCTTGCTGGGTCAGTCCAAAGCGGCCCTCGAACAACGCTGGCTGCTTGGTCAGGCGCAGCGTCGGAGCATTTCCTTCCACGCGGGAGGCGATGTAGCTCGGATGCAGCATGTAGCCGGCGAACATGCCCACGATAGGAATGCCGCTCACGAAACCATCCAGCATCTTCGTCCACGGGTTTTCCTCTTGGATCGCAAACGTGGGCGACTGCGCTCCTGGGGCAAAGACATCGTAATGCGCTTTCCACAGCGATTTCATCCCACGTCGTCCAATCGCTCCCAAGACTTGGCCGTTGGGTGCTTTGAAGGTGTAACGCGCCGACCAGTCGATGATGCGGTCCGCCTCAATCGTCGCCACGAGCTGCTGCATCGTGTCATCCGTGAACACCTCCACTTTTTCACGGAAACGAAACAGCTTCTGCTTCACATAACAGATCGTCTTGCCGGTGGCGTCCGTCACATAGATCTGCGGAGCGAGGGCGATGAGCTTGAAGCGAAACGTGATCGGGTAGTTCATGAGGCGGACAAAATGGCCTCATTCATCGTGCTGACAAGCTGTCTAGCAGCGCCTTTGCACATGCCGCCGCAAATTCCGGGGCGTTGATCTCGCAATACATCTCGATGAGCGGAATGCCGGGGCGCAGGTGTTTGCGGATCGCGTCAAACAGCGCTGCATCCGCTGCCGCATCGTAAAACGGCTTTCCAGCAGCGCTGATGATGCTGATGGCCTTCAAGGGCAACAGCACGGTGGCTGGGCCGCGATACGCATTCGCCTTTTCCGCGAGAATGCGACCCAGTTCGGCGCATTCGGCGGCGTTGGTGCGCATGAGCGTGACCTGCGGGTTGTGGATGTAAAAGGTGCGCCCGTCGAACTTGGCGGGAACCGTCGCCTTTTCGCCAAAGTTGACCATGTCGAGGCAGCCCGGAGTGATGATCGCGGGAATGCCGGCTTTGCCTGCCGCATCGAGCCGCGTCGGTCCGGCGCCAAGGATGCCGCCGACGAGTTCATCGGCCCACTCGGTGGTCGTGACATCGAGAACCCCCGCAAACATGCCGCTTTCGATGAGCGACTCCATGATCTTGCCACCCGTGCCAGTGGCGTGGAAGACGAGCACCTCGTAACCTGCGTCTTCGAGAATTTTCTTCGCCATGTTCACGCACTCGGTCGTGTTGCCGAACATGGAGGCGGCGATCAGTGGCTTGCCATCCGCCACGGGCACCGCCGTTTCCACCATCCCGCAGATCGCACCGGCTGCACGGGCCAGCAGCACGCGGGAAATGCGGTTCATGCCGCTGACATCGACGATGCTCGGAAACATCACGATGTCCTTCGTGCCGACATACGGCGCGACATTGCCTGCGGCGAGCGTGGAGACCATCACCTTCGGAAATCCGACCGGCAGGCCACGCATGGCCGCCGTGCCGATGGCTGTGCCACCACCGCCGCCGAGGGAAATGACGCCCTGAACCTTGCCGCTTTCGACCAGGGCCGACAAAAACGTCGCCGCCGCTCCCGCCATCGCCGTCACGGCCTCGCCACGATCCTTGCGCTCCATGATGCCTGCCAAATCGACCTTGCCAGCCGCCGCGACCTGTTCCCGCGTCACATCGGGCTTCACCTGCGGCGCTTCGCCGCTGCCAGTGTCGATCAGCAGCGTCTGATGCCCGCGTGCGCGGATGATTTCCGCCACGTAGGCGTGTTCGTGACCTTTGGTGTCGAGCGTGCCGAGAACTGCGATGGTTGCCATGATCTCAGGATAAAAGCGGGCGCAGGAAGAACAGCAACCGTTTCACACCACCTCCTATCCGCCGTCCACCGGCTTGACGTGCTGACCCGCTCAAAAATCTCCCGTGCCTTTGCGTTCGCGTATGACATAGTCAGGCGTATGCCATCGGCATCTCCAGTTTCAACGCCCTCAGGGATCCTTCAGGATCGGCTTCGCCTCGCCAAAACGGCATTCGAAACCTATCGTACACGCTGCTTCTGGTCGTTGGCTCCCGACTTTGTGGTGGATGAATCCACCCTGCCCATCCTCATCGCAGGCCTAAGAAAACACGGAGACCGCACCGCTTTCCAGATCGCCGCCCAGTTATGCCGTTAACTGCTTTCCAGCACGAGGTCTTCGCCACTCTCCGGCTAAGCCGCAGCCCCAACAGTTTCGTCTTTGGTGCCACCGTGCTCAATGCAGCCGAGAAAACGCCACGCTATTCGCGCGACATCGACCTGTGCCACGATTTGGAAACCGCTGTCGCTGAATCTGCCGCTGCCGATGAAGCCGCACTCTTAGCAGCGGGTTACACGGTCACGTGGCAGCTTCGCCAGCCTATGTTTCAGCGTGCCACGGTCACCCGTCACGACGGCAGCGTGAAGCTGGAATGGGTCTTTGACTCCGCCTTTCGCTTCTACCCTGTGGAGCCGGATGATGAACTCGGCTGGCGGTTGCATTTTGCCGATGCTGCCACGAACAAACTGCTCGCTCTTTCAGGTCGTGCCGAGCCCCGCGACTTCGTTGACGCGATCTATCTGCACGAGAATTATCTTTCTCTGGGTACTCTAGCTTGGGCGGCTGCAGGCAAGGATGAAGGGCTCAATCCACGGCTTATTCTTGATCTTGCAGATCGTTTTGCCCGTTATCGGCAGTCGGACATCGACAGCCTGCACCTTGCCACCCCGTTCAGTCTTCTGGATCTCAAGGCAAGATGGTCAATAGCCATCGAAGAGGGACGTCAGCTTGTTGAAAAATTACCGGCCGCCGAAATCGGCTGCCTTTATTTGGATCCGCAGACGAACTCGCCCGTCTCACCCATTCCCGGGTCCCCCTATTTGGACCATCTTGTCCGTCACTACGGCTCTGTGGGCGGTTCATGGCCGCAGGTGGTCAATCGGTAGTTTGGGTAAAACTACCCGGCCCATTTTCCTCCCCCTCCGGCGTTGACCGGCTCTTCCCGCTTTGCATAGACAAAGTGCCCCCACCACCATGTCCCAAGCCGTTTTCCGCTCCATCCCCCTCCGCGATCTCACCGCCGACCAGCTTCTCGATCTATCGAAGCGCATGAAGCTCTCGCTTTCCAAGGCGGACATGCTCGCGGTGCAGAAGATTTATCAAGATGAAGGCCGAGAGCCGACGGATGTGGAGATGGAAGTCATCGCGCAGACCTGGAGCGAGCATTGCAAGCACCGCATCTTTGGCGCGAAGATTTATCACACGCTCAACGGCCAGCAGGAAGTCGTGGATGGCCTCTTCAAGACCTACATCCGCAACGTCACGGAGGAGATTTGCAAAACGAAGCCCGACTTCGTGCTCAGCGCCTTCGAGGACAACGCGGGCTTTGTGAAGCTCGATGACGACAAGGCCGTCTGCCTCAAGGTGGAGACGCACAACCACCCCAGCGCCATCGAACCCTATGCGGGGGCGAATACCGGCCTCGGCGGTGTCATTCGCGACATTCTCGGTGCAGGCAAGGGCGCAAAGCCGGTCGCCTCGCTCGATGTGTTCTGCTTTGGCCCGCCCGACATCGAGCAGGATCAAATCAAGGCCAAGGACGTCATCCATCCCCTCGGCGTCATGCGTGGCGTGGTGCGCGGCGTGCGTGACTACGGCAACCGCATGG
>JBIKYB010000062.1:0-21619 GCA_044355475.1 Prosthecobacter sp. | reverse complement strand
GCCCATGCAGGCACCGGAGGACTTGTTCGCGAAATACACCAAGCTGGGCTTCGAGCCGAAGACCGCCGCCGTTTACGCGATGATCGAGAATCTCGATGCCAATGTGGGCCGGATGCTCGTGAAGCTCGATTCGCTCGGGCTCGCCGAAAACACCCTCGTGATGTTCGCCACCGACAACGGCCCGAACACACCGCGTTTCAACGGCGGCATGCGAGGTGGCAAGGGCAGCCTCTTTGAGGGCGGACAACGCGTGCCCTGCTTCATCCGCTGGCCTGGAAAACTCGAGGCCGGCAAGCGTGTGTCCCAGATCGCCCAGCATGTCGATGTGCTGCCAACGCTGCTCGATCTCGTCGGTGTGCCCGTGCCTGCAACGCCACCGCTCGATGGTCGAAGCCTCGCGCCGCTGCTGAAGGGCGAGAAGGTGGAGTGGCCGGAGCGACTGCTCTTCGAGGTCACCGGTCGCGGCGGCAAGGACGGCCCCCCCATCCCGAAGTATCCCGGCACCGTGCGCAGCGACACGCATCGCTGGGTGCGTGACAACAAGCAGGAGATGCTCTTCGACCTGCGGAACGATCCCGGCGAAAAAAACAGCATCGCCGCGCAACAGCCGGAAATCGCCGCGAGACTTTCCAAAGCCTACGACGCTTGGTTCGCCGACGCCATCGCCTCCACGCAGGGCAAGGTGCAGCGCTTTCCCATCACCCTCGGCGATGGAACCGAGTTGCTCGCCCCTTTCGCCACACTCGAAGGCGGGGCGAAGTTCTTCGGGCAGGGTTGGGACAACGACTGGGCCGTCTTTCCCACACCAACAGCCACTACCACCTGGAATCTGGAAGTGCCGCAGGCCGGAACGTATGAAGTCACCGCGCTACACACCGCCAAAGAGCCGGGAGGAAAGATCAAAGTCACCGTCGGTGAGCAGTTCGTCGAGGCACCCGTCGCCGCCGCACACAATCCACCGGAAATCCCGCGCCGCGATCTCGTGCCCCGCTGGGAGGTGCCAGACAAGGCCTTTGCGCCACTGAAGCTCGGCACGCTCAGGATTTCCGGCGGCTTGCAAAACCTCCGCGTCACCGCTGCACCGGGCATCGAGATTCAGTCGCTGCGGATGAAGCAAGCCGAGGCTCCAGATGCGGATCTCGCTACGAGGGTTTCCACCACGCCCACACCCCGGCCAGAGCCCGCAGCCTGGATGGAGAAGGTGGACCGCCACGTCGCCCTCGCAAAGCGACGCGGATGGAAAGTCGTG
Source organism: Prosthecobacter sp. (assembly GCA_044355475.1). Classification (GTDB taxonomy): domain Bacteria; phylum Verrucomicrobiota; class Verrucomicrobiia; order Verrucomicrobiales; family Verrucomicrobiaceae; genus Prosthecobacter. Next base: position 20,370 of record JBIKYB010000062.1, on the reverse strand, counting down.
CTGGTGGGCGATTCCATCACCGACGGCTGGAGGAGCGTGGGAAAGAAAGCTTGGGAAACGGTTTATCCCGCGCATGAGCCGCTGAATCTCGGTGTCATCGCCGACAAGACCGAAAATGTCCTTTGGCGTCTCGATCACGGACAGCTCGAAGGCTATCATCCAAAGGTCGTCGTGGTGATGATCGGCACCAACAATGTCGGTCATCGTCCTCCCCACCTCGAATCGGCCGAAGACACCATCGCAGGGGTCAAGGCCATCGTCGATCGGATCACCCGCGCGGCACCGGAGGCGAAGGTGATCCTGATGGGGATCCTGCCGCGAGGGGCCTCACCGGAGGACGACCGGCGGCAGCGCATCGCGGCGCTGAATCCGCAACTCCGCAAGCTCGCCGACGAACAGCGGGTTCATTGGCTCGACCTGTGGAGCGAGTTTCTGCAAGCCGATGGCACCTTGGTTCCCGGTCTGGTCGCTCCGGACCTCCTGCATCTCACGGAAAAGGGTTACGAAGTCTGGGCGCGTGCCATGCAGCCGCTCATGATCCGTCTCCTGAGTGACGAACCGAAAAGCGATCTCCGCCTGCCCTCGATCTTTTCCGACCACATGGTGCTCCAGTGCGATCAATTGGTGCCTGTTTGGGGCTGGGCGGAGGCAGGAGCAAAGGTCACCGTCAGCTTCGCCGGGCAGAGCAAGACCGCGACGGCGGATGCGCAGGGCAAATGGACGCTGAAGCTCGATCCACTCGCCGCCAGCGCCGAATCGCGGGAGATGCAGATCCGCACCTCGAACGGCGAGTCCCAAGTCATCCGCGACGTGCTCGTGGGCGAGGTCTGGGCGGGTGGAGGGCAGTCGAACATGGAGTTCGACATGAAAGCGATCACGAGCGCGGCTGCGGACATCGAAGCCTCGGCGAATCCGACGCTGCGACAGTTTCATGTGCTGAAGAATCCTGCCGCGAGGACCCCGGTGGACGATGTGCAGGGCTACTGGACGGTGGCGCGACCCGGCACGACGGAGGATTTCATCGCGGCGGGCTACTACTTCGCCAAAACCATCCAGCGTGAGCTGAAGACGCCCGTCGGCCTCATCAAAGTGTGCTGGGGAGGCTCGAAGGTGGAGCCGTGGATCAGTCCGGCCTCGCTCGCCAGCGGGCCCGAGTTGGCGTCAGGTGCGAAGAACCTGGATGCGATGAGCGAGCGCAACAAAAGCGCCTTTCGCGAGTGGTTGAAGCGGACGCAACGCGAAGACCGCACCTCGGGCGATGTGTCGCGATTCCTCAGCGGGCCGGTTTCGAAAGACGACGGCTGGGTAGCGGTGAAGGACAGCGGACCGGTGTCCGATCCTTCCTTGCCGAAGTTCGGCGTCTTCTGGTTTCGCAAGGAGGTCTCATTGAGCAAACGGCAGACGGGAGCGGCGCAAGTGTTGCAGTTCGGTCCCACGGCGCAGTTTGATCAGGTGTATTGGAACGGCACGCTCATCGGCGAGCGCAGCGTGGACAACTTCACCGGTCTCATCAGCGTGCGTCATTACTTGATTCCGCCCACGCTTTTGAAGGAAGGCGTGAACCAACTCGCCGTGCGCCTCTTTGCTCCGGCAGAGCCGCCGGGATTCAGTTGGTTCCCCAGCGTCGGCAGCACGAAGATGCTCGGCGGCTGGATGGCAAAGGCGGAGTATGCGCTGCCTCCGCTCGATGACGCAGGGAAGAAAGCCGTGCCGCCACTCACCGGCCAGCACGTGTTGCCCGGCCGCCTTTTCAACGGCATGGTGCATCCCATCCTGCCCTATGCCATTCGCGGCGTGCTCTGGTATCAGGGCGAGTCAAACACGGGCAACGCCAGCCTTTACCGCACCTCGTTTCCATTGCTCATCAAAGACTGGCGGCAACAGTGGCAGCAAGGCGACCTCCCCTTCTACTTCTGCCAGCTCGCCAATTACCGCGCGAAGACGGACCAGCCCGGCGAGAGCGTATGGGCGGAGCTGCGCGAGGCGCAGGCGAAGACGCTCTCCGTGCCCCACACCGGGATGGCTGTGCTCATCGATACCGGCGAGTCCGAGGACATCCATCCGCAAAGCAAGCAAGTCGCCGGTGAACGCCTCGCCCAGATCGCACTCGCGAAAACCTATGGCCGCGAGGTCGTGCCTTCAGGTCCGGTTTACACGTCGATGAAGACCGAAGGCAGCGCCATCCGACTGAGCTTTGATCGCCTCGGCGGCGGACTCGTCGCCAAGGAAGTGCCCGCAACTTACGACGTGATGCGCAAGGCCGGCAAAACCAGGCCGCTCGTGCGCAACAGTCCGCAAAGCCAGCTCGAAGGCTTTGCCATCTGCGGAGCGGACACGCAATGGGTCTGGGCCGATGCGAAGATCGACGGCGACACCGTGCTCGTCTCGTCAAAGCAAGTGCCCGTGCCCATCGCCGTGCGTTATGCGTGGTCCGACAATCCAACGTGCAATCTCTTTAACGCCGCCGATCTGCCCGCGTCTCCGTTCCGCACGGATAACCATGCGCTCAACACCAATCCATAATGGCCCACTGAATACACAGAACCCACGGAATTAGATTCTCAGAAAACAGTTCCGTGAGTTCCGTGTTTTCCGTGGGTAATCCTTACCCTTACCATGAAACCGCCACTGATCTACGCTGACGAAACCTTCCGCATTCGCAACGCGCTGTTTGAAGTCTATAAGGAGAAAGGCTGTGGCTTCACTGAACCCATCTATCAGGAGTGCTTGGAGATGGAACTCTCCCTCCAAGAGATCCCGTATGACGCCCAACGCCAAATCCCACTGACCTATAAGGGCCGCAAGCTGCGCCACACTTTCGTCCCGGATGTGATTTGCTACGACAAGATCATCCTCGAACTCAAAGCCGTCTCAGCTCTCACCGACGAGCATCGCTCGCAAATCATCAACTACCTCAAAGCCACTGGCATGAAACTGGGCCCGCTCATCAATTTCGGAGCCAAGGAGGGCGTCGTTATCGAACGCTTTGCCAACTAAATCGACCACGAAACACACTGAACTTACTGAACCTTCAAACACCACCTCTCCATGTCACGCACCCTCTTCTTCCTGGTCCTTTCCGTGCTTTCTGTGTATTCAGTGGGCCAAGCCGCTGACCTCTTCGACAAACAGAACCTCGCCGCGTGGTGCATCGTGCCGTTTGATAAAGCGAAGCGCTCACCCGAAGCCCGCGCGGAGATGGTGGCGAAGATGGGCATCCAAAAAATCGCCTACGACTGGCGGCAGGAGCATGTGGTGGAGTTTGAACGCGAGATCCTCGCGTATCAAAAGCACGGCATCGAGATGTTCGCCTTCTGGGGGGCGCATGACGAGGCTTTCCGGTTGTTTGAGAAATACAAACTCCACCCGCAGCTCTGGATCATGATGCGCGGCACGGGCGATACGCAGGAAGCGCAGGTCAAATCCGCTGCGGAAGGTCTGCTGCCCCTTTTAGCCAAAGCCAAGGCCATCGGCAGCCAAGTCGGCATCTACAATCACGGCGGCTGGGGCGGCGAGCCGGAGAACATGGTCGCGGTGTGCGAATACCTCAAAAAGAACCACGCCGCCGACAACATTGGCATCATCTACAACCTCCACCACGGCCACAGCCACCTCGACCGACTTCCGAAGGCCATCGAAGCGATGAAGCCACATTTGCTCTGCCTCAACCTCAACGGCATGGACATCGCAGGCGATACGAAGGGTCGCAAAATCCTCCCGCTCGGCGTCGGCACGCAGGATGTGAAGGTGCTGCGTCAGATCCGCGCCAGCGGCTACAGCGGCCCGATTGGCATCCTGAATCACACGAACGAGGACGCCGAAGGCCGCTTGCTCGACAACCTCGACGGCTTGAAGTGGCTCGTGCCGCAACTCGATGATGCACCAGCGGCGAACAAGCCTGTGTATCGCACCTGGGATGAGTCGAAACTCAAGCCAGTTTCAAAGTTGCCAGTTTCAAGTTTCAAGCCGGAGAGCGTCGAGTCACTCAATGCGGAGTTTGGCAAGGCGCTCAAGGGCGGCTGGGTGACTGAAGGCAATGAGGAGTTCGCAAAGCTGCCCTTCACTATCGAATGCCGCGCCAAGCTGGATGGCAAAAAGGGCTTCAATATCCTCGTAGCCTCTGAGCCAAAATCCTCCGCCACGCATTGGGAACTCTACACCCACGCGGGTCGCGGCACCTTGGCGCTGTACCTGCCCGGACGCGGCGGCGACTTCGATTCGAAGGTCGATGTGTGCGACGGAAAGTGGCACGACTTCCTCGCGAGCGTGGATGAAAAGGGCGTCATGCTGTGGGTGGATGGAAAGCAGGTCTTTGAGAAGCCCGTCCAACCGCTCAAAGGCACCCCGAAGCCAAGTGGCCTCGCCTTCGGCCGCCTCGTCGAAGGCGGCATCGGCTGCGATGGCATCCTCGACGACGTGCGCCTCTCACGCGGCGTCATGAAGCCGCGCAAAGGCAACGCCCCGCGTCTGCGTATGGACAACACCCTCGGCCTCTGGGACTTCGACAACCTCAGCGATCTCCTCCCGCCACCCGCACCAAAAGCCGCCGAGTTCAAACCCGACTTCCCACCGCTGAACAAAGCCGACAACCAGCACTGGCAGGAGTTCGTCAATCGCGAGCGCACCTTCGACTTTTACGGCAAACAAGCCTTGCAATTCATGAAGCAAAAGCCGCTGCCCGAACTCATCCCCCCCTTCCCCGGCATGGATGGCGGCCAGCAAGGCCACTGGGGCAATCAAAACGACCAAGTGACGTGGAAAGACGGCCGCTGGGCAGCGAGTGATCTGGGGAATGTGTTTAGCGGTGTCTTCAAAGGCGCAGGCGTGACGGCGAACAAAGGCGTGTGCGTGCGATTCGGTGACAAGTCCGCCGTGTTTGATCCCGAGCGCATGGCGTGGCGCTTGGAGTGGTCGGGAGGCTTCATCAAGCTCAACGACAACCGCCACGGCTTCATGGCCGGAGCGCCGATGAATGGCCAAGTGATCTCTAAAGAGGAAAAGAAGCTCTCCGGCACCTACCGTGGCTTTTTCCGCCGCGTCAATGAGGTCAAAATTGTCACCAGCGAGACGCCCTTACCCGCACCAGGCCCCGCCCAATGGCCGCAATGGATCGAAACCAAAGGCGAACTCGGCACGCAGACGCCCTTCGCCACAGATCGCCTCACGATCCCTTTCGACAATCCCTATGGCACGCTGTTTTTCATCAGCGCGCACGATTTCTTCAGCGACGGCACCGCCGCTGTCGCGACGATGACTGGCGAGGTGTGGCTGGTGAAAGGTATCGACGAGAAATTGGAAAAACTGCGCTGGAAACGCTTTGCCAAGGGCCTGCATCAGCCGCTGGGCATAAAGATCATCAAGGACAAGCTCTACGTGCTCGGTCGCGACCAGATCACCTGCCTACACGATCTGAATGGCGATGACGAAGCCGACTTCTACGAGTGCGTCACGAACGCGATGCAGACCTCGCCCGGCGGCCATGATTTCATCGTCGGACTCGAAGCGGACAAAGAAGGCCGCTGGTATTTCGCCTCCGGCAATCAAGGCGTGTGTCGGATTGATGTAGCGCGGAATTCCGATTCCGCGACGGCCACGACTCGGAATCGGAATTCCGAGCTACAAATTCTCGCCACCGGCTTCCGCAATCCCAACGGCCTCGGCCTCTCGCCGGATGGCCGTTTCATCACAACGAGTGTGCAAGAAGGCGACTGGACACCTGCCACCTCCATCTGCCAGATCGAGAACGGCAAAAACGAAGGCGCGCACTTTGGTGCCGGAGGTCCGAAGAACGGCCAGCCACCCGAACCCGTGCTGATGTACATGCCGCGTGGCGAGGACAACAGCTCCAGCAGCCAGGTCTTCATCACCAGCGACAAATGGGCCTCGCTCAAAGCCGACAACAACCTCATCCACCTCTCCTCCGGCGGCGGCAGCGCATGGCTGATGATGCGACAGCAGGTGAAAGGCCTCTGGCAGGCCGCAGCGGTGAAGATCAGCGGGAATTTTGATTCGGGGCCGCAATGCGCACGCTTCAATCCAAACGACGGTCATCTTTATGTGAATGGCATGACCGGCTGGGGCAGCTACACGCCGAAGGATGGCTGCTTCCAACGCGTGCGCTTCACCGGTGGCGACAAACCGGTGCCGGTGGGTTTTGAAGCACGCGACAATGGCGTGCTGCTTCGCTTCAACCAACCGGTGAAGGATGTGAATGCCGCGACGTGCTTCGCACAGTGCTGGAACTACAAATATGGCCCGCAATACGGTTCGCCAGAGTATTCCGTGAAGTATGCCGACACGCCCGGCCACGATGCACTGGAGGTGCGCAGTGTGCAGAAGCTCGATGGCGGCAAGACGCTCTTCCTCGAAATCCCGCAGATCGTCACCGCCAGCCAGATCCACCTCCGCGTGAGCACTGGGCATGATGTTTTCATGACGGCGCATGCTCTGGCTGAGCCCTTCACCGATTTCCCCGGCTACACGAAGATCGCCAAAACGAACCATGCGGCGCAAATCGGCCTCGAAGCACCCAAACCGACCAAACCGAACCCTTGGGCCAAAGGCGAAGGGGGGCGCGAAATCGTCGTCGAGGCGGCTTTGGGCCTGCAATACGTGCAAAAGCAACTCAAGGCCAAAGCGGGCGAGAAACTCACCATCGTCTTCAAAAACCCCGACGTCGTGCCGCACAACTGGCTCCTCGCCAAACCCGGCTCTCTGCAACGCCTCGGTGAGAAGAGCAATCTCATGATCACCGATCCGCAGGGCATGCAGAAGCACTACGTCCCCGACAGCGACGACGTGATCGCCTACACCGACATGACCAATCCAAAGGGCGACTTCACCATTCACATCACTGCTCCCAAAGAAAAAGGCGACTACCCTTACCTCTGCACTTTCCCGGGCCACTGGATGGTGATGAACGGGGTGATGAAGGTGGAATAAAGTAGTGCTGAGCTTTAGCTCGCACCACCCACGCCAGCAGCTCTCGTTCAATCTTCACCCAACCACGCTGTCACGAGCTGAAGCTCATGACTACTTTCTGCATCCTTCGCGGCACATTTTCACCGCAAAGGGGTTCACTTTCCGTCCGCTTGGCGCTAAAGAGCACGCTTGACCACCGAGACGACAGCCCCTGAGACCATGCCTGCCAGGAAAACGCCTTGGTGGCTCTGGGCGCATGTGCTGAGCCTGGAGGCTCCACTGGTGGCCGTGCTTTGGCAGCATGCGCTGGCTCATGCGCATGGCCTGCGCCTTTCGCCGATGCTAGATCTCGGCCTCGCGCTGGCCTGCTGGGCGATTTATGTGATCGACCGCACGCTGGACACTTTTTCAGGCGACAAGGCAGATCTAAGCCTGCGGCATGGGTTTTACCGTCGTCACCGGCGTGTGCTGCTGCTCGGCGTCATTCCAGCGGCATCGCTCGTGCTGGCCTGGATGGCTTTGTGGGAGATTCCTGAAGGCGTGCTGTGGCAGGCGTCAGGACTGGCGTTGCTGGTGGCGCTTTACCTGGCCTCATGGGCGGCGCAGGGCAGCCGTGTGTGGCGCGATCTGCTGATCTCGTGCGCGGGGCTGGGCGGTGTCATGCTCATCTCCCGCATGCCTGCGTCACCGGGTTTTCGTTTCACACTCAGTCTGCTCGTGCTGGGGGTGATGGTGCTGTCGTTTCTGCGTCAGCTCGACATCCGCCTGGGACATCTACTGCCGAAGGAAATGACCGCCGCGTTGCTCTTCGCGCTCGGGGTCACCACCACCACGCGCTTCCTCGGCATGCCGGAGACGTTGCTCGCTCCGGTGTTGGAATGCGGCCTGCTGGCGCTGCTGTTTGCCTGCAACCTGCACGGCATCTCCGCGCGTGAGAAAAATGACGCCACAGGTCACGCGGGGCTGGTGATGATAGCGCTGTGTTTCACACTCACACTGCTCTGGATGATCGAGCTCGGCACTTTGGAGCATGCGCTACTCGGTCCGGCACGAGCAGCGCTCGGCGGCTTGGTGCTGCATGCGCTGGTGCAACGTGCCGGAAAGCGTGTCTCAGCGGAGGCGCATCGAGTTCTTTCCGATCTCGCGCTTATCGTGCCACTGCCGCTTGCGTGGCTGTGAATTGCGCAAAACCTCCCGCCCATCACGTTTAGCCCAGGCCATGAAAAAACTTCTCTCCGTTCTTCTTCTCGGCCTTTGGCTGCCCGTTTCGGCCCAGGACGCCCCGAATGTGCTCTTCAAGCAGGGCGTGGACGCCTTTTTCGCCGCGAAAGCGAAGGAGTCCGTCGCCGCGTTCGACAAGCTGATCACCCTCGCGCCGGATTCGAAGCCGCAGCTCTGGCAGCGCGGCCTCTCGCTCTATTACGCGGGTGATTTCAAAGGCGGGCGCGAGCAGTTCGAGGTGCATCAGACCGTGAACGGCAACGACGTGGAAAACGCCGCGTGGCATTTCCTCTGCATCGCCAAAGACGAAAGCGTGGAGGCCGCGCGCAAGGTCTTCATCCCCATCGAGGGCGACAGCCGCATCCCGATGAAGCAGGTCCACGAGCTGTTTGCTGGCAAAGGCAGCGAGGAGGCCGTGCTCAAAGCCGCCGAGGAGGGCGAAGGCGAGCGCCTGCGCAACCACCGCTGCTACGCCCACCTTTACCTCGGCCTCTACTTCGAGGCGACTGGCGATGACGTGAAAGCCAAGGCCCACATGCTCAAGGCCGCCCAGGATTTCTCCATGGACCACTACATGGGCCGCGTGGCACAGGTGCATGTGAAAATTCGCGGCTGGGACAAGTGACCGCCCTCATCACCTCACCGCACCACCCACCCACTCCGGCTGGCGCTTCGCGAGGCAATCAGAGAGCCAGCGAACGAGGTCGGCGACGGAGTCGTGCTTTTTGCGCAGGGCGTTGAGCGCGGGCCAGTCGATGTTGTGACGGGGCGTGGGTAGGGTGATTTTTTGGATGCGCAGCAGATTCTGCACGGCCTCGAACTCGGCGGCGCTCATGGCGCGGATTTCTTTGGCGGAGGGGAGTTCATCGAGCTGCGTGAGCTGGATGCCGAGGCTGCTGATGCCGACGCCGAACTGATGGCCGAGGCTGCGCAGGGCATCGACGAGCGCCTCGTCATTCAGACCTTCGGCGATGACGATCTCGCTTTGCAGCGTCCAGCGGGTGGCGCTGAGGGCTTGGAAGAAGTCGGCACTGAAGGTTTCGAGCGAGACGCTGAGCTTCAACTGCACGCCGGTGATGCCGACCTCGGGACCGCCGAGGTGGCGGCGGAGATCGAGCATGGAAGCGTCGAATCGCGGGGCGTCGTCGCTGCCGGCATCGAGATCCCAGTCGGCGACGACGAGGTCGGGGATGTCCCACTCGCCCTCCATGCTGGGCGCGCCGCTGCTGTTGCGGTTTAGCAGGAAGGGATAGCGCGAGCGCTGGAGGCTGAGACGTTCATAGATGGCGACCATGCGCAGGAAGCGCGACCAGCACTGGTCGCTCTCGCCCTCCTCATCGAAGAGGCTGGGCCGTGTGACGCCGTTCAGCCCGGCGGATTTTTTCTGGCGGCGGTAGTAGCCCTGGCCCTGGTCCACCTTGGCGATGGGCGAGGTGGGATCGTAGCTGAGGATGGAGAAGTGATAGCGCAGCGTAGCGTCGCTGTAGCCTTCGCCGAGGCGATGACGCACGAGACGAATGAGCTCGGTGCCCTTGATGGCCTCCGCTGGATCGTCCGGCAGGATTTCGGGGAGCAGGTGTCGCAGTTGTTCGCGCAGATTCATCCGTGAGTGGAATGTTTGCAGGATGCACGCGGCGGGGTGCGCTGGTCAAGGTGTAAAAAGCGAAGAGCCGAGGCGGAGAGCCTCCACGAACTCTGCTCGTCCTTGAACAGTGCGTTGCACCAACATGCAGCGCGTCCAAGTCGCTGCGGCGGGAATTTGATGGCTGCGCGAGCGAGTCCATCACGATCTTGCGCCGTGATCGCGGACGAAGACGAACGATGGAGTGCAAGACAGGGCCGCTCGAATTCGATTCTTTGCACCGCCATGAACCGCCGCACTTTTTTCCACCAAACGTCCGCGCTCGCCGCGATCTCCGCTTTGCCAAAACTCCGCGCTGCCGATGCCGCGCAGAAAAAGCTCAAGGTCGCCGTCGTGGCGCTTGGGCGTGGCATGGGTCATGTGCAGGCACTGTTGAAGCTGCCGAAGGTGGAAATCGCCTATCTGGCCGAAGTGGACCCCAAACGCCTCGAAAGCGGCCTCAAGGTGGTCAACGACACGCAGCAGGTGTCCTGCGTGGGTGTGAAGGACTTCCGCTCCATTCTCGATGACAAGACGCTCGACGCGGTCTTCATCGCCACGCCAAATTTCTGGCACACGCCCGCCGCGCTGCTGTGCATGCAGGCCGGAAAGCACGTCTATGTCGAAAAACCCGGCAGCCAGAACGCGCATGAGGCCGAGATGATCGTCGAAGCAGCCACGAAATACGACCGCGTGGTGCAGATGGGCAATCAGCGCCGCACCTGGATGAAGGAGGCGATTGAAGCGCTGCACGGCGGTGTCATCGGCACGGTGCGCTTTGGTCGCGGGTTCTACTACAACACCCGCAAATCCATCGTCGTGAATGAAAAGCCCGCCCCAGCCGATCTGGACTTCAACCTGTGGCAGGGACCGGTGCCGGATGATGCGAAGCATGAAATCAAAGGCATCGCCCACTACGACTGGCACTGGTTCTGGCACTGGGGCAATGGCGAACTCGGTAACAACGGCATCCACACGCTGGACATCCTGCGCTGGGGCGTGAAGGGCGATTATCCGCTGCGCACGACCTACAACGGTGGCCGCTACTTCTACGATGACGCCCAGGAAACGCCCGACACCGGCACGGCGGTCTATGATTTCGGCCACGCGGGCTGCGAGTGGGTGCAGAGCAGCTCGCATCCGCGTGCGGCGGAGAAGCCGCTGGCGGAGGTCATGTTCTATGGCGACAACGGCACCATGGCCATCGCCCGCGATTCATGGATCAACTACGACCTGAAGGGCGTCGAGATCAGCAAGGGCAAAGGCGCGGGCGGCGGTGATCCCGCGCACATCGGCAACTTCCTCGACGCGATTCGCGGCGAGGCGAAGCTCAACAGCCCCATCGCCGAAGGTCAGAAGAGCACGATGATGTGCCACCTCGGCAACATGGCCTATCGCACGAACACCGTCGTGAAATGCGATCCCAAGACTGGCAAGATCCTCGACAACGCCGAGGCGCTGAAGCTCTGGGGCCGCGAAGGCGGCTATCGCAAGGGCTGGGACGTGAAGATTTGAACCGAAGTAGCCTTGTTGCTGTGCAACAAGGCTCCTGTTCCTCAGGAACAGGGCTACTTTTACCGGAAGACCACATCCACGCCCATCGCACTTTCTTTGGCGAAGCCGGGGATCCAATGCGGCTTTCGCAGCGCGATCACGCGGTAGATCATCGACAGCACATGCAGAATGAGCAGACGGTCGATGATGCGGTAGCCTCGGCGGCGGCGCATGAGCAATTCAACGGCCCAGCCGATGTAACGGCGATGCAGCCAGAAGGGCGTGAAGCCCATCTTGATGCGATAACGGGCGCGCAAGCCGCGCTTCGGATACTTCGCCTTGTAGGTCCGCTTTGCCTCACGCAACCGCGTTTCGATCTCCGGCGTGAATTCGGTGAAGTTGTACTCACGCGCCAGTGCCAGCAGGCGGAAGGTTTCGCGCATGTATTCGAGATCAGCCACCGGCACCCCGGCCTGCGGGGCGAGGGCGATCATCTGCTCCAGCCGGTCCATGCAGCGGGCTGCGCTGCGCAGCGCCGCCTCTGGCTCACGCACGAAATGGCGCAGCAGCTTTTTCACGCTGTGATTGATGAAGATGTTCCCCCAATAGACCTGCAGCAGCGGCGGGATGCGCACGCGGCGGAAAAACAGCTTCTGCTGCGCAAACTCCTCCACATACAGCAGCTCGCGGATCACCTCGTCTGAGTGACGCAGCAGCTCGATGAGCGCGTCCGCATCCCCCAGCATGCGCTCTTTGGCAAAGGCGCGCACAGCTTCCTCCGCAGGCATGCCGTCCTTCAGGATGCGCAGCGTGACGAAGGTGTTCAGGTCGATCCAGATGGCCTCGGGATCGATCAGCGCGATCCGGCGGAAGGGCACCCAGCCGCCCGTCTGACACCAGACCATGCAGCCGATGACGTTCTTCGCGTGCTTCAGCTCACGCGCATAGCGCTCGTATTCCCAGCCCACAAAGCTCGGATACTCACCGCAGCCCTCGTATTCGCGCCGCGTCTGCAACTCCACGATCTTCGCCACGTCGGTGCGGAAGAAGTTCGAGTTCAGCGGCAGGTAACGGAAGAAGTCAGACTCGCCGTATTTCATCGAAATGACCAGCGCGGGGCTTTGCAGCCCCTCAAACACGCTCGTGAAGGTGCGGCGGTGCCACATCAGATCACCAATGCGATACGCGCCGACCGTCCAGGTGCGGAAAACCAGGCGGCGGGCGTGCTTCTCGCACACCGGCAGCAGATCGAGCAGCAACTGGCGCGCCTGCGCAGGTTTTTGGATCACCAACTCGCTGCGAAACTCATCATGCACGCCTTTGCCGTCCGATTCGCCAATGCGAAGGATGATTCCGGCCACCTGCGGGAAGCTAGTGAAGAATCCATCGAGCAGTCCGGCGAGGTGTGCATTCACCGCACGCTTCGACTCAGTCATGCGACGGCGCAGCTCCGGCGTGTAGCTCATCACATCCATCGTCAGATGCACCGCCAGACCGCGTTCCGTGAAAATCGAAAAGCAGCGGGTGAATTCCTCGCGGTAGAGCGCGATGCGCTCCCGCAGCTCCGGCTCCAGCCATTCGTGGTCCGCTAGGTGCGTCACATCGTCGAGCGAGACCGCGTTGAAGCCCCACGCGGCGGCTTGATCGGCAAACTTCGTCAAATCCGCCCGCACCAGCGTCCACCACGCATCTGCGGAGGCATCGCGCGTCTTCGGCAGGTTTTGCCACGGGATCTTCGACCAGTTGATCGTGCGCACGTCATGCCCGCGAAAAAACGGGCCGATGGCGTCGATGAGGTGGAGCGGTTGCAAGCGCCGCGAATGAAGCAGGTCGGTCCAGGATGCAAGTGACGATCCTGTGTTCTAGGCCGTTGCTTCGCAGTCTGAAAGAGAAGAACGGGACTCCCTGATCCTACGGATCAACCAGCAAAGACCACCGAAAAGAATGCCAATAAAGCCACCGACAATTACGCCGACAGTCAGGGGTAGATTCCAATTCTCAGTCTGTTCCGCAGCTACTGTGGCTCTTTCCTGCACCACAACTTTTCCAAACGGGTGATCGGCAACACTGAACTCGTCCAGCAGAAGGTCGAGAAATAGCTTGGTATAGGAAGGTTCGCCACTTTGGGCCAAGACATAAAAGTGGGAGCTTCCCCGTGGCTGGCGAACACTGATGTCAACGTCTCGCGGCTTTAACTCTGAAAATCTCAACCGCATTCGCTCAAGAGTGCGCCTAGAGAGTTCTTCGGACTCCAAAAAGGCGATCATGGCGCGATGCGTGTCCGTCTGAAAGCCGGGGTTTTCTTCGTCCAGGATCGCCACCTTGCCCAAAGACCGAAAGACCAGCGGGGTACTGGCGACACGCACTATCTGAAACAGCAAACCCATCAGAACCCCTCCGGCCACCATCCAAGCCCATGCCGTCGCGGGGCGGCTGCTGCGGCTACGAGAAGTGGTCCCCGCAGTGCCCTTCCCTTCGGCCATGATGTTCGCGGAGGCAGAACCGACCGTATGGGGATCATTTGAGGCTGCGGCTAGCAGGATTTGAGTCCGCATTGCTCTATGCCACCGCCATTCTAGCAAAAGTGCAATGAGACCTCCGAACACGCCACCTCGCAGGACGCCCATCAGCAGAGGGAAGAGCCAGGCACCTTTTTCTTCGATCGGGACGCACACAGGCTCAGCGATGCTCCATCGCTCGTTCGTGTCTTGCTCCAAAGCATGGTTGGAAACGAAGGCATCGAGTAAAAAGCTGAGGTAGGAGGGCACATAGTCAGCATCGGTGCCGCGAGCCGTGATGAAGAAGGTTGAGGTCACCGGCTCTGCGTAGGCGAGGACCACGACCTCGCACGGAGACAAGGTCGGAGGAAGACTCCGCATGATGCCTTCCCGGGTCTTTCTCTCCAATTCAGGTGACTGGAGTTCATCATTCACCTTGAATTCGAGCCTACCCCACTCCGCACGGTCCTGCGCAAGATGCAACGCCCTCCCTCCTTCCACTCGGAGTGTCGCCGAGGTGGTGAAAACGGGATCTTCACCAGCAAATCTAAAAGCCGGAATAAACGCTCCAACAGATGCACTCACGAACACCCAAACGATCATCCAATGAATGCGTGGCGAGAAAGAGGTGCGCATGATTCCAGGTGAAGATAAAAATTCTGCCCACGAAAGCAGAAATTTAAAATCAATGAAGGCCTATTTCAGACTCTCACCCCGCCTTCTACCGACCTCCAGCTAAGTCGCTCTTTGAAAATCGTCGGAACGATTTTCCATCTCATCTGAGATCCCCCTGCACGGCGCGGCGGTGATACCTTTGTTCGTGCGGGTGTTATCGGCGAACCACTTGCAAGCCACATGCCCAGCCTCCTAGCCGCGCTCCAGGCTTGTCGGCATGACCCTTCCTGCCGTAGTTGTTGCTCATGTCTCCGAATCGCCGCACCTTCCTCAAGCATGCCAGTCTCGCCACCTTCAGCCTGTGGATTCCGAAAACCTTCGCCGGGGCGGCCCCCGCTCCTGGCCTCGCACGCGGCATCCCCATGGCGGAGGGTGTTTCTCCCGCAGGCATTCTCGATTTTCTCGATGCGGTGGAACGTGAAAAATTCGAGCTGCACAGCTTCATGATGCTGCGGCATGGCAAAGTCATCGCGGAGGGCTGGTGGGAGCCGTACGGGCCGGATCTCGTTCACACGATGTATTCGATGAGCAAGAGCTTCACCTCCACAGCGGTCGGTTTCGCCGTCGCGGAAGGAAAGTTGCGTGTGGAAGACCAGGTGATCTCATTTTTCCCGGATGATCTGCCCGCGATGGTGAGCGACAACCTCGCCGCGATGCGCGTGAAGGATCTTCTCACCATGTCCACCGGCAACGCGAAGGAGCCGACACAGGTGTGCGTGAAGGAGGAGAACTGGGTGCGCACGTTTTTGGCACAGAACATCGCGCACCCGCCGGGCACCCAATTCATGTACAACAGCGCGGCCACTTACATGTGCTCTGCCATTGTGCAGAAGGTCACGGGACAGACGATTCTTGATTACCTCACGCCACGCCTGTTCACGCCTCTCGGCATCAGCGGCATGCGCTGGGAAAGCTGCCCGCGTGGCATCAACACTGGCGGCTGGGGTCTGAGCATTCAGAGCGAGGGGCTCGCCAAGTTCGGTCAGCTTCTGCTTCAGAAAGGACAATGGAACGGCAAACAGCTTCTTCCCGCCGCGTGGATCGAAGAGGCGACGCGCTTTCACATCCAACAACCCGGCGAGGACAAGAAAGACCGCCCCAAGGCGCAGAACGATTGGCTGCAAGGCTACGGCTACCAGTTCTGGCGCTGCCAGGGCACCGCGTTTCGTGGCGATGGAGCCTTCGGGCAGTTCACCATCGTTTTGCCAGAGCAGGACGCCGTGATCGTGATGACGAGCGAGAATAAAAACATGCAGGGCCAGCTCGATCTCGTGTGGAAGCATCTGCTGCCCGCTTTTGGAGAAACACCACCCCGGCCAAAGATTGAGGGTACAGGTTTCACCCTAGCATACCCCGGTGATCCGATCTTGGAGCTTCAGCAGCGCCTAAAAGACCTGAAGCTTTCGCCGCCATCCGGCTCCAAGACATCCCCGCTGGCGAAGAACCGCCGCTACAAGCTGGCAGAGAACGATCTCGGCCTCGCGGAGGTCGGTTTCGAGTTCGCGGGTGACATCTGCACGTTCGTCGCAGACGCTCATCGCATCATTTGTGGCCTTTCCGGCTGGAATCGAACCTCGGCCGCCTTTCCCGGCACGCCGCCACGCCTGATCTCCGGCGGCAGGCCCAAAACCACCGCGTCGTCAAAGATCGCCGCGAGTGCCACATGGACGGATGACACCACACTCGTTTTGACTTGGCGCTACTACGAAACTCCGCACAGCGACACCCTGACCTGCCAATTCGAAGCCGATGGCGTGACGCTCACCTTCCTCAACAGCATCACTGCGATGAATCCGAAGGCGAAAGACCTTCGTCAGCCGCTAAAAGGCCGTGCAATCGCATGACATCACGGGAAAACGCGGCGATGGGAAACGTGCTCCATGCAACGATTTACCTGTGACTGCGGCAATGTGCTTTTCTTCGGCAGTTCCAAGTGCCTGAAGTGCGGAGGAGATGTGGGCTATGATCCGGCGCAAGGTCTGCTGGTGAGGCTGCGGCCCGAAGGAAAGCTGAAACGCTGCGCCAACGGCGTGAAGCATGGCGTGTGCAATTGGACGCTGCCAGTGGAGGCCAAGGAGAGGCTGTGCGTGGCCTGCAGCATGAACCGCACGATTCCAGACCTCAGCACGGCACGAAACATGATGCTGTGGGGGCGCATGGAGATGGCTAAGCGGCGGCTCATTTACACGCTTCTGCGTCTTGGCATTTCCCTGCCCTCCAAAAGTGAAAATCCCAAGATGGGCTTGGCCTTTGACATCGTCAGCACGCTATCCAACCCCACGGTGACGACGGGCCACCTCAATGGGGTGATCACGGTGAACCTTGAGGAGGCGGACGACACTTACCGGCAGATCAACCGCCAGCAACTCGGTGAAAACAGCCGTACACTGCTGGGGCACTTCCGCCATGAGAGCGCGCATTACCTGTGGCAGCGTTGCTTGTCAGAGCTGCCGTGGGACGACCCGCAGCGGCTGGCATTTCGCGAGCGGTTTGGCGACGAGTGGCTGGACTACTCCTCGTCGCTGATCGCGCATTATCAGCGTGGGGCCACCACAGGCTGGGAGCAAAATTTCATCACGGGTTACGCGGCTTCGCATCCCTGGGAGGACTGGGCAGAGACCTGGGCGCACTACTTGCAGATCATGGACGGGCTGGAAACCTGCGAGAGCATGGGCATCCAGGTGAAACACCTCGCGCTGCCACTTTTGATGCTGCCGGGAGAGGCGGGCACACTGCCCGCGATGCTCCCGCAGAACGGCATCGCCGATGGAGAGTTTCTAGCCTGGCTGCAACGCTGGATGTGTCTTTCCACCGTGCTGAATGAGATCTCCCACAGCATCGGCGAGGCACCGCTGTATCCGTTCGTCATCTCCGTGCGCGTGGCGCAGAAGCTGCGGCTCGCGCATCATTACGCGCAGATTTGGGGAGCCGCGAGGGACTGAGCTTTAGCCCTCCCAGCTAACGCCATCCCAAGCGATCACACGCTCCAGCATTTTCACGACTTCCTCGGTGAAGCATTGAAACAACACCTCGCCCTTCTCCGCCGTCGCGGAACGTGGATCACCGACATGACCAGGCTCACTGCGGTCGGTCATGATCCAGCCGCGAGACGCTGGCTCGAAAGCATTGCCAAAGGGCACGTCACTAGTTTTTGTGAGATCGCCGACGAGTTCGGGGCGCAGGCGCAGCACCATGCTGGTCTCCCATTCGCAGGCGTGGCCCATGACGCGTTGCTGGATCGAAGGATCACGCGTCCACGGCTCAGCGCCAAGATTCCAGTAGGTGGCGAAGAGCAGCAGCATGTCTTTGCGGTCGCGGTACTTCTGCCGCGTCTCAAAGACGGCCTGCTTGCCGGGAATGTCGTTGCCGCCATGGCCGTTGAGAAAAACGAGGCGCTTGAAGCCGTGGGCAATGAAGTTGTCCATCAGCCCGTTGAGTAGATCAAGATAGAGGCGCGGCTCCGCCGACAAAGTCCCCGCGAAATCCATGTGATGATGCGAATTCCCCAGCCAAGTGAGCGGTGCGATCAACACGCGCTCACCCAGCACCGCCTCGGTGCGTCGAATCAGTTCGTTCGTCAGCATGCTGTCGGTAAAGACCGGCATGTGCCGCCCGTGCTGCTCCAGCGCGGCCACAGGGAAGATCACCGGCGTGTCGCGGCTCAGCGCATCCACCTCGTTCCACTTCAAATCGGCAAGTTGCATGGCGTTTAACGGATTTCCTCGACCTTGATCGTGTGTGTGACGGGCTGGATCTGCTTGCGCACGTTCGCGTCCATTTTGGCATGCTCGTCCGCAAACTTCTTCTTCAGCTTGGCCAGCGCGGCGGCCACTTTGGGTTCCTCGGCGGCTTCAGCGGCGACGACACGCATGTGGGTGACGAAGCTCTTGATCAGCGTCGTCTCGTAGGCCTGCTTCAGGCCGATGGCGTTGGTCAAACCAGCAAACGCGGCATCAAATGGCGTCTGGGTGAACTCGGCGGCCAGATTGACGCCCGCTTCGAGCTGCTCGCGGCTGAATTCCTTGCTCTGTGCGCCCCAGGTGACTTTGGCCTTCGCAGCACCGATGTTTTTCACCTGAAGCGTGAGGCGGTTCAGATCCTGATTGAAGCTGGTGTAAGGCAGGATGCTGCGATTGCTTCCTGCGCTTTTGGGATCGGCATCGAAGCAGAAAGGCCACTTCGAACTCTCCAGCGTCACGCTGCCGCCTTGACCACTCTTGACCACATGACCACTGCTCGCAGCGCCTTGACCCTTCATATCCATCGTGATCGTGCCGATCTCGCCATCAAAGCCCAGCGCCTTCAAAAACGCCTGCGCCATGAGGAGCTGACCGGCAGCCGAAGGGTGGAAGCCATCGCCACCGAAGGGCCCGTAACCTTTGCCAAGCGCGGCTTTCGACTTGGCGAGGGCGCTCATCATCGTGTCATGCACGTTCGCAAAGGGCTGTTTGTTCTCCTCCGCAAGCTTCTTCGCGATGTCGCGGAGCTGCGCGAGGTTTTCATTGTAGAGCTCACCCTTGATGGTTGGGCGTGTGAAGAAATCAGGATCGACGCCTCCGGGCGACCCCACAGCCACCAGCTTCACCCCCACTTTGCCGAACCCAGCCAAGATAGCGCGCATGTTCTTCTCATAATCAGCGCCGATCTGCTCGACGTAAGGCTTGTAGCTGCCGTCGTTCATGCCGTAGCAGGTCGTGGCGACGTTGGGATTGAACACCGCGAGGTCATTCTCAAGCCGCGCCGCGAATCCGCCCGCACGCTCGCCGCTCCAGCCAAACTGGAACACCTTGATGTCACTGCGGCCCGTGCAGGCTAGCAAGTAGGTCTCGATGTATTTGGAGTAAATCTTTTGCTCCGTGATGCTGTCGCCAATCACGGCGACACGGGCGTTTGGAGGCAGCAAGGATTCAGCACGAAGGCTGACGGAGACGAGGAGGATGGAAAGAAGCGGAAGAATGCGCATGGAGGATCTCATATCGCCAAAAATCCGTCTTTCTGACAAGGATTTGTTCATGCGGGCAAACATCCAGGGCGGAGCGCTGACATTTATAAACTGGCCTTGGCACGCTGACATGCTGCAAATCCTGCTGCGCAGCATCAGGGTTTGTGAATCCCTCTCGCGGCAAAGCAATGGACAGCAGAATTGATTTGTTTTGCTGTCCCCATTTGCTGTCGAACCCGGTTTTCCAAATTCACGAACCGTTCTGATTGTGCGGCACAATGAATTTCTGAAATGCCTTTATCAGCCCCCCGTTAGCATCCCATCAGCGGTTTAAATGTTCCTACCCATGCGTGCCATCGCTCTTTTTTGCGCCTTCACCCTTTTCACCCAAGCCGAAACCATCGTCAGCATCCAAGGCGAGGATTTTCACCTCAACGGTAAACCGACCTATGCGGGCCGCGAGTGGCTGGGGTATCGGATCGAGGGGCTGCTCATGAACTCGCGCATGGTGCAGGGCATCTTCGATGATCGGAATCCGGAAACCGTGAAGAACTGGGCCTACCCCGACACCGGCAAGTGGGACGCTGAGCGCAACACGCGCGAATTCATCGCCGCGATGCCTGAGTGGCGCGCACACGGGCTGCTGGCCTTCACGTTGAACCTGCAAGGTGGCTCGCCCTACGGCTACTCGAAGGACCAGCCCTGGCACAACTCCGCGATCCATGAAGACGGCACGTTGCGGGACGATTATCTGGCACGCGCGGAGCGAATCATCACGAAAGCGGATGAGCTGGGCATGGTGGTGATCCTCGGCGTGTTTTATTTTGGCCAGGATCAGCGCCTGAGAGACGAGCAGGCCGTCATTGCCGCCGTGGAGGCCACCACGCGCTGGGTGCTGGGCAAAAAATGGCAGCATGTGCTCATGGAGGTGAATAACGAGGCCAACGTCCCCAAATATGACCACGAGATCTTGAAGCCAAAACGCGTGCATGAGTTGA
>JBIKYB010000061.1:0-21773 GCA_044355475.1 Prosthecobacter sp. | reverse complement strand
ATGCCGTCCACCATCGGCGTGCGCTGCCGGGCGAAGATTTCCGGTTTTAAGCTCGTGGGATCGGCTGTGCCGCCGTGCGTACCTTTGAAATGAAACGCTGGCCCGGCGCCCTCCATCACGAAACGAGCAACGCCATCGCCGTTGAGTGAGATGAAACCCGTTTTGTCGAGATCGACGATGACAGACTTCGTCAGCCGATAGTTGCCGCGTGGGAAACGCACTGCGCCACCGGCATCGACCACCGATTGCACTGCGGCGGTGTCATCCGCCTTGCCATCGCCGATGGGCTGGGCCGTTAGCGAGAGCGATGTCAGTGAGAGCAGGAGAAGAAGGCGTGAAAACATGAGATGGTCTCATACGCGGCTGAAGCGGTCGATTGCGCGAAGGTCGTAGCTTGGCCTTTCTAGGCTGAGCTGTTTCACACCCGACACAGGCTAGAAAGCCTATGCTACTTGGCCGCAAAATACGCCTCAAACGCCTTCGTGAGCCCTTCGCCGAAGGTCACCCAGTGTTTGCCGAGCGCGGGCTCTTTCAGCCCGGCGATGTCGTTGCAGTTGAACTCCAAAATGGCGGCGTCGATGCCGAAACGGGTGAAGAAGCCTTCGCCAAGCGAGCCGGGATTTTGAAAGCTTGGCTTCGTAGAGCCCTCGACGAACCAAGTGTGCTCGCGGAGGTATTTTTCGAAGACAGCCATGCGGGCGAGATGTTTTTCGCCCTCTGGGCCTTCGGGTCGGCTGAGGTGCAACAGGCCGCTGCCGTCGTTGTGAAAGTCGAGCGCCAGGGTGGGACGGCGACCGGCCTGGATCTCGGCTTCGAGCCATCTTTCCAGCGCCGTATTTTCTGGTGCATAGATCGGATCAGCCGGCTTGTCCCACTTCCGGTTCAAATCCCAGCCGCCGAGGTTGAAACGCGTAGCGCCGCGTTCAACGCCGTCTTTGTTCGCCATGGGCATGATGCACACGTTGTAGCTGGCGAGGTACCTTTCGGCCTCGGCATCGCCTTTCAGCAAGCAGTGAACAAGTCCCTCGACCACCCAGTTTCCCGCAGGCTCCCAGGGATGCGCTCGAGCGCGGAGAAAGACGCGATTAGGCGCCTCCGCACGACCCACGCGGATGATTTCGAGTTCACGGCCCTGCACCGTTTTGCCGATGGGCTCAATCTTCACCAGCGGGCTCGATTTGATCTTATCGATGAAGCGATTCAGGTCCGAAAGCCGGTAAGGCTCGGCTCGTGCGACAAACAAGGCCTCCGCTGGCATTTCGAGCGTCACGCGGACACGCCCCGGCTCCGGGGATTCGGTGCGCACGGGCGTCCACGTTTTGCCATCGAGCGAGGTGACGACCTGTAGGATTTCCTTGGCCACAGAGCCGTGCTTGCCATTCCAGACGTTGTCGAGGTTCTTGAACTCCAGCGTGAATTTTGTGCCCTTCGCCGCCTGAAGCCGGAAGTGAAAATGTCCCGCCGCACGGTTCGGCGAGTTCCGTTCGTGATCATAGTTCAGGTTCACCATCACCGTGCCATCCTCTGCGAACTCATACCAAAGCGGTGAGGCATTCTCGAAGCTCGTGTCGATGAAATCGAGCGGTGGCAACGGTGCCGGTGGGGCATCGGCGGCAGAAGCGGTGGTGAGCAACGATGCGAGGAGGAGGGGGGCGAGACGAGTCATTGGGATGGATAAAGTCACTTTGCCAGCGGCTTCCATTCAAGGGCGCTTTTGATGATGCGGATGCGATCACCGCTGCCGAGCTTTTCATAGACCTGTTTGGTCCATTGGTAAGCCGGAGGGATCTTGCCGATGAAGGTGATCGGGCGTGGGTGGAGCAGCGCAAGGTTTTGCGGGAGGTCGCCGACGCGCAGGATGCCGAGGAACTCGGCGGTCTCGGGCTGGGTGTGGGTTTCGGGTGGTGTGTCGAGGATGAGTTCGGTGATTTTTGGATCGAGGACGGCGGCGTAGATGGCGAGGGCAGCGGTTTCACCCTGACCAAACAACACCGTGGAGCGGGTGGCGGGTTCCTGACGCATGAGCGCCGTTCCGGCGAGGAGATCGTGAACCTGGCGCTCGGGCAGGGTGTGGCCGAGCAAAGGATACATGCGGCGCAGCGTCCACAGGTAGCCAGGGCCGACGGAGGTGGCTCCAGTGTTGCGCACTTCCACACCAGCGCTGGCGAACTCGGGTGCGAGGCCCGGCTTGGAAATGCCGCCGCCAGTGAAGGTGCTGCGGGCGTCGGGCTGCATGGCGAACATGACCACGGGGCCGGTGTTTTGCGGTGCGTGCTGAGTTTTCACAGCGAGGGTGAGGCCATCGGTGGAGTCAAAAATGTGCGTGCCGTAAAAGGTGCCGTCCTTGGTACCACCGTCGGCCAGTTTGTCGCGCAGACGAGGCGTGGGGTCGGCGGGGATGTTGCGAAAGGTGGTTTGGCGCAGCTTGGCGAGTGCGTCTTTTTGATGCGATTGCCACTGCGTTTCGCTGTCGGGCAGCGAGACTTCCGCGTTCTGCACGAGGCGCGCGTCCATCTGCATCATGGTGTCGTCTTTGGGCAGTTTGCCACCGAAGACGAGCAGGTTTTCCTCCGGCTCGATGAAGTCGGTCACGTCGTCCTGCACCGGGGTGGAATCGCCTTTGAGATGCGTGTTGAAGAAGGTGAAGATGGCCTGACGCAGCTTCGGTGTGTAGCCGTGCGGAGCGAGATCTTCGGTCAGCTCAAACTTCGTTGGCTCGCCGAGTGCGGTGTATTGGTGGCGGATGCGATGCGCGACATCGCGATAGCCCGCAGGCCGCCACAGCACGTCCTCGCTGCCGGAGGCGATCAAGAACGCACGCGGCGCGATGAGCGCGCCGATGTCCGACCAGCACCAGCGGTGATAGTTCACCCAGAAGGCGCAGTCGCAGTGTCCGTCCGTCGCGCGATCCACCGCCATGCGCTCGATGCTGCCGCTTTGGCAGACAGGCACGACGACCTTCACACGCTCGTCCGCCGCACCGAGAAACCACGACATCGCGCCGCCGCCGCTGAGGCCGGTGACGCCCATTTTTTCGCCATCCACATCGTCGCGACTTTGCAGGTAATCGAGCGCACGCATCGCATTCCAAACCTCGGTCCCAGCGGGCGTGTAGCCACGGCTCGGCCAGTCAAAACGCCCGTCGCGATAGGTGCCGTGATGCATGCCCTGGCACTCGCCGAGCTGCACCGGATCAAGCACGAGCGCCACGTAACCATGCTGGGCAAACCAACGCGGATTGGCCTGATAGGGCTCGTTCACTTTCCCCTTCGAGTGGCCGCAGAGATAGAGCACGGCGGGCAGTTTCCCGGTGATCTTCGCCGGACGATAAAGATTCCCCGCCACATGCGCACCGGGCAGGCTTTGGAAGTGGATTTTCTCCACCACATAGTCGCCGCGCTCCAGCACGCCGGTCACAGTGGCCTGCAGCGGCGTGCGTTTCGGCAGCGGCGAAAGGCCGAGCATCTCCAGCCATTTTTCACGCCGCTCGGCCAGCGTGGCCTTCCATGCCTCGGGCGAAAGCGGCTGCGCCAGCGAGGCGCCGGTGACTTCACGCGCCTCATGGCTGACGCTGCTGTAAAGCGAGAGGCCCTGGGCGGATGCCAGCGTCTCTGCAAGCAGTCCGATAGTGAAAATGAAGAGCAGAGCGTGGGGTTTCATGAGTGGGTAGATTTCAAGGGACTGGCTCATTGCCCGAGCAGCCGTGTGGTTGTCGTTTCCGCAGGCTTGAGATGCGTGTCCAGGAAGCCGTAGATGAGTTCTCTCGACTCGTGCGGCACGGAGTGGGCGCGACCGTGGATGAAGAAGGCGAAGTTTTCCGGCTTGCCGGTGAGTTCATACACGTCCGCGATTTTCAGCAGCATCAGCGCCCGCTGGCGTTGGGTGAGCGGGATGCCGTCATTGAGCGCCGAAACGTCCATGAAGGCACGCGGGGCGATGAGCGCGATGATTTCATGCGTGTCGATGTCGGGAAGTTCGCCTTTCAGCAGCAGCGGGCGGATGGGCTTCAAATAGACATACCAGCGGTCACGCGCCCATGCCTCGACCTGCGGATTGTGCCGGAGAAACGAGCCGCCGCAGTTGCAGACGCAGGCCGTGAGGCGGTCATCGTAAGCGGCGAGGTAATACGCACCATGGCCGCCGAGCGAGTGGCCCATGACGCCGATGTTCGCCGCGTCCACCTCCGTGCGCGTGAGCAGCACGTCCACGGCAATGCTGTGTTCAAAGTTAAACTTCCCGACGGCGGTCCACTCTGGATGCTTTTCATAAAAGGCGGACGTGTCATAGGCACCCTTGGCCGGGATGCGCTCGCCGGAGACGAAATGCTCCGGTGCGATGACCACATAACCGCGCCGGCAAAGGTGATCGAGGAAGGCCTTGTCGGGATTGCCGTTGATGGCGACGGTTTGTTTCGTGCCCTCCGCCGTGGTGCCATGCAGCGCGACGATGGCAGGAGCTTTTCCCGTCAACCCGAGCGGAACGCCAAGGTAGGCATGAGCGCGCTCATCGGCCTCGACCTGATAGCTGATGAAAAGGCGGCGATACTGCCCATCGATCTCGACTTCCTCATGGATCTTCAGATCGAGCGGCACCTTCTCGGGCTTGTGCTGGTCGCGAATGAGTTCGAGGTAGCGCTGCTTCAGCACGGCGCGGTGCTTTTCCCAGTCATCGCGCGTCTTCACGCCGGTGAGCAGATCATCCCATGATGACGCGATCACCGGCGGATCGGAGCGCATGCGCGGTGCCGGCTCGTCAGCGTGGGATGACAAGGTGAGGGCGAGGGAAAGCCAGGGCAGTGTGAAACGTGGCAGATTCATGGATCAGCAGGATCAGGCGTTGGCTGAGAGCAGGTTCTTGATGGCCTCAATGAGCACCTTTTCCACCGCTGGGCTCACACGGGAGACGCGGTCCTCGACCTCGTAGCCGCCCTGGGTGTAGGCGATCTCGGTGCCGATGTAGCTGGGGGCGTTGTCGCCGTAGGCGGCCATGGCGATGAAGTCATCCGGCCGCATCTGCTGGGCGGCGATCTGATATTCGACGAACAGCTCCGCTGGCATGTGAAGCAGATGCGCGGAGCCAATCCGCAGGCTGCCGAGCGGGATGGTGCCGCCTGCGGCCATGCGGCGGATGAAAACGATGTCACGCGCGGCAAAGGCACGCTGCGCGAAGGGCTTCTTTGCATCGGCGAGCGTGGCGAGCAGGCGCGGCGCGGCATCGGGATGACGCACGGGAAGGGCAACGGGTTTCACGCGCCATTCGAGATCGGCGGCGGTGATGGTTTGCTTCTTCTGAGCGTCCCACGCGGCCTTCATGCCTGCAAACACGCGCTCAGCGAGCACGGGGCGGTTTTCCGGGCTGCCGTCGTTGTATTTGCCAGCGGTGATGTTGCCGCCTGCGCCGTTGAAATGGATGAAGCGCACACCAGGCACAGCCTTGTCCATCAGCGCACGCGCTCCACCGATGAAGTCCCAGTTCACGCCGCCTTTGCCATAGTAGCTCATGGGATGCGTGGCGTAGTAGCTGAGCGCGGCAAGCGGTCGCTCACCCTGCCAGAAGGTCACCATGCGCAGAAGCGGATCAATCGTGCCTTCCGGTGCGCTGGCGGCCTGCGGATGCTTCGAGGCGCTCATGCGAGTGAAAGCTACCTTTCCATCCGGGCCGAGCACGCGGCGGTTGGACGCCACTTTTTCGATCTTTCCCGAGCCAAAGCCGACGTGGGTGACACTCTCTGCTCTTGTCATGCTATCACGCGCCGCATCGGCGATGGCCTGAAATAGGCGCTGGTCGAGCTGCGCATTGGAAAAGCGCCCGCCGAGACCGTGCTCGGCGAGGAGTTGCTCGGTATCGAGATCGCTGCCCGGTGCATCGTGCTGATGCACGGTATGCACCGCCACACGATCACTCGTGGTGCCGACAGCTTTCGCGATCCTCTCGCGGATAATCACATTGCTTGCATTCGCCAAAGCCACCCAGTCCATCGCACACAGCACGATGGGCTGCCCAGAGCCGAGGATGACCATTCCACGCGCCAGTAGCGGCGTGAGGATCTGCTTCACCGGCATCACATTCCCATGGCACAGCGGCGACTCCAGCGGCGGTGTGACATCGACCTCAAACGTGGCGATACGCAAACCAGTCTCCGCCGCGTGAAGATGGAGCAAAGGCGCGGCGAGAAGGCTTTGAGTGAAGAGTCGGCGTTTCATGGGCGAGGGATGTGATGGCTACTTGCTCGGCTTTTGCGCAGCCTGGGCCTGAATTTCGGCGTCTGTGAGCACGCGACGATGGATTTGCAGATCATGAAGCTGGCCATTGAAGGGGCCGTTCATGCCGGTGCCGAGGCGCAGGGGTGCTGTGCTATCGAGATTCCATGTGGCGGCATCGAATCCAGTGCTCTCGGCGACTTGCTTGCCATCCACATGCAGCGTGAGACGATCTGCGGCCTTCACGGCGGCGATGTGATGCCATCCAGAGGGCAGCGAGTGATCCCAGGAGACCTGACGACCGTGCCGCGCGGCCCAGACTTTGCCGGAAGGCAGCGTGGCGCAGAAGACCTCGCCTGCGTGCTCGGCCATGGTCCAGGCGCGGCGGTATTTCACATCGGGCGTGTGATCGAGACGCTGCCAGAGCGTCCATTTGCCATCGCCATCGTAGGCATGGACTTCGGCGAGCGGCAGCGTGCCGCCGATGAAGCGCCCGTTGTGGACCATCATGCCCATGACCTCCAGTTCCTGACCGAGACGCCCGATGTCC
The DNA here is from genome assembly GCA_044355475.1 of Prosthecobacter sp. Lineage (GTDB taxonomy): Bacteria > Verrucomicrobiota > Verrucomicrobiia > Verrucomicrobiales > Verrucomicrobiaceae > Prosthecobacter. The sequence goes on along the minus strand of JBIKYB010000061.1, from coordinate 15,023 downwards.
GTCCAGCGGGCCACGTCTTCAAAACGATACACGCGAGCACTCGGCCACATGGCGACATGCAGTCGGCCCTCGTAGCGGGTGAAGGCATAGGTCTGCGTGTCATCGCCGATCTGTCCGCAGTCCGTCCACGTTTTGCCATCGAAACGATACACCCGGCCGCCATCATAGCTCGTGGCGTAGAGGAAGCCGTCATACGCCGTGAGCGAGACAACGCGCTTCGGCCCCAGCTCGCCCGTTTTGAGATCCGGCCCGATGGCATCGGGCAACCGCGTCCATTTGGTGCTGCCTTCGTAGCGGAATAAACCCGCCGGTTTGTAGAGTGACGAGGCATAGAGCCGCCCCTGAAACACCACGAGCCCGCCAACGGCCTCCGTGTCCGGCAACTGCCCGCAGTCCGCCCACTTCGAGTCGCCTTCATAACGAAAAACGCGACCTCCTGGCGTGGTGTTTGGCGACTCCGGCAGACTTGAGCCCGCCACGCGATACTTGCCCGTGCCAGCGTAGAGTGCGCCGTCGAAAGCGGCCAGCGCAGTAACGGAGTTGCTGCCGTCGAGGCGGCCACAGTCGATCCATGTTTCGCCACCTGCGTAGCGATAGACCCGGCCCATCGCCTCTGCATCCGGCTCGCAAGTGCCTGCATAGAGCGCTCCCTCATGCGTCGCCATGGCAAAGGCGAACAGGGCTTGGCCGGGACGTCCGCAGTCACGCCACGCACTGGGCTTGTCGTCATCCACGCCGAACTGCAAATGCCGCCAATTCGCAACGCTGGAGGTCACGCCTGGATTGCTCTTGAGCGTGAGATGAAAGCCACGCTTTTTCTTCGGGTCGTATTGGCTCACCAGATCGCCGGTGATGCGGTCCATGGCATCTGCCCTGGCCCACACGGAGATGGAAAAGTCGCCGCTTCCCAGCTTCGGGGCTTGCCCGGCGGGAATAACAAGGGGTTGATCCACTTGTTGCCAGGTTTGCACCATAGGCTCAGCGGCGAGGAGGCCGGGCAAAACAAAAAGAAGGGTGAGGATTGTTTTCATGAATGACGGGAGGCGAGCTCTGGGATCGGGCGGCCATTGTTCACGATGTGGACGGGGCGGCCGTTGAAGTCGTTGAGCGTGGTCTTGGCGGAGTCGATGCCGAGATGCTGGTAGATGGTGGCGAGGAAATCATGCGCGCTGCACGGGCGCTCGATGACGTCTTCACCGCGTTTGTCCGTGGCACCGATGACGCCGCCGGTCTGGATGCCACCACCGGCCCAGAGATTGGAAAAGGCACGCGGCCAGTGATCGCGACCAGGCTGCAAGGTGCCAGCAGGCCCACTGGCATCACCCTCGCCAGTGCTGCGGTCAAAGGTGATGCGCGGCGTGCGGCCAAACTCGCCAGTGACGACAACGAGCACCTTCTTGTCGAGCCCACGCGCATAGATGTCTTCGATCAAGGCGGACACAGCCTGGTCGTAGTAGCCCATGCGAAAACGCAGCGCCTCGAAGATGTGATGATCGACGGCGTGATCGTCCCACACCTGAGTGCGACCACACAGCGGCCCGTGCAGACTGCTGGTGATGATCTCCACACCGGACTCGACGAGACGCCGCGCGAGCAGGAGCTGCTGACCCCAGCGATTGCGACCGTAGCGGTCGCGCGTTTTGGCGTCTTCTTTGCCGAGGTCAAAGGCATCGCGGGCCTCGGGTGCGGTGAGCAGCGAGGCGGCCTGCGCCTCAAATTCATCCAGTGCCGACAGCTCGTGCTGACGGTCAAAGGCACGCTCCATGCGGTCGAGACTTTTGCGCAGCGCCAAGCGGTCGCTGAGCCGTCGTGTCTCCGCTTCGTCAGCGAGGCCGATGTTGGGCACTTCAAACTGCGGGCGATTTGGGTCCTCGGTGACGGAAAAGGCCGCAAAGGCATCGCCGAGATACGCGGGGCCGCAGTAGGAGCTGTTGATGGGTTGGATGCTGGTGTAATTCGGCAGCGGATTTAACCGGCCGCCTTCTTTGGAGCGCAGATGGTGTGCCACGGACATCCAGTCCGGCAGACGCGGCGCAGGTTTGTCACGTGTGTCAGGATCGCCGGAGAGGATCTGCATCGTGCCTGCCGGATGTCCGCCCGCGGTTTGATACATGGAGCGCAGCACGGTGAACTTGTCCGCCATCCTTGCCTGCATGGGCATCAGCTCGGTGAAGTGCAGTCCGGGCACCTTCGTGGGGATCGTCTTGAATGGGCCGCGATACTCGCTGCTGGCATCCGGCTTCGGATCATAGGTGTCGATGTGCGACTGCCCACCCGGCAGGAAGACAAAAATGACCGCCGTGCGCTCCGACTTCGGCTTCAGCGCATTCTCAGCACGCAACCGCATCAAACTCGGCCAGCTCAGCGACGCCATGCCGCTAAGGCCGATCTGCATGAAGCTCCTGCGAGAGGTCAGCGGACCTGCGCAGCGAAGGCGTGATGGCTGGTGATTCGAACTCATGACGGGAGCTATCTACGCGGTCTATGCTCCGACTTGTTCGCTCGCCGCGCCTCATGGGAGGAGTTTGCCGAACTCTTCACGGGCGATGCCCGCGAGCATGCTGATCCGTTCACGCCAGCACCGCCTTCACCACATGCCCGTGCACATCCGTGAGCCGCCAGTCGCGGCCGCCGTGGCGGTAGGTGAGCTTTTCGTGGTCGAGGCCCATCTGGTGCAGGATGGTAGCGTGGATGTCGTGGATGTTCACGGGATCACTGGCGACGGCGTTGCCGAACTCGTCGGTCTCGCCAAAGGTCATGCCGCCTTTGAATCCGCCGCCGGCCATGAAGATGGAGTAGCCGTTCACATGGTGGTCTCGGCCTGCGGTGTCACTGACTTTCGGCGTGTGCGGTGTGCGGCCCATTTCTCCGGCCCAGAGGACGATGGTGTCTTCCAACATGCCGCGCTGCGCGAGGTCGGTGATGAGGGCGGCTACGGATTGGTCGGTGATGCGGGCGTTCTTTTCGTGGTCTCGCTTGAGCTGGCCGTGCTGGTCCCATGGAGAGTTGTTGCCATCGAAACTCGGGCAGGTGATTTCGACAAAGCGCACACCGGCTTCCACGAGTCGCCGCGCACGCAAGGCCTGCGTGGCGTAGAAGCGCTGGTGCTCGTCGGTGGAGTCGAGGCCGTAGAGTTTGCGGATGTGCTCGGGTTCGCGGCTGATGTCGGCCAGGTCGGGCACGGTGCTCTGCATGAGGAAGGCGGTCTCGTAGTTGGCGATGACGCCCTCAATGGCCTGAGCATCGGAGCTTTGCGCGGCGAACTTCGCATCCTGTTCGGCGAGCAGCGCGAGTTTGCGGCGCTGGATGGCGGCGGTGTCGGTCGGTGTGATGTTGTCCACGGGCACGCCCTTGGCACGCATCATCGTGGCCTGATGACTGGCTGGAAGGAACGAGCTGCCGAAGTTTTCCAGTCCGCCATTGGGCACCCAGTCGTTGTTAAGCACGACGTAGCCGGGCAGATTATGATTCTCGGTGCCGAGTCCGTAGGACATCCAGGCACCGAAACTCGGGGCCTGGCCGATGATGCGCCCGGTGTGCAGCAAGAGATTCTGCTGCCCGTGCAATGGCAGTTCGCCGACCATGGAACGCACGACACAGAGGTGGTCCGCCACTTTGGCGAGATGTGGGAAAAGTTCGCTCACCCACAGGCCGCTCTGCCCGCGCTGCTGGAACTCCCACGGGCTGCCGAGCCAGACGCGGTTCGCATTGGCTTGAGCACGCTTCGAGACCGCGCTCGCGCCGATAGCTTTACCTTCGTGCTGCTTGAGCATGGGTTTCGGGTCGAAAGTGTCCACATGGCTGGGGCCGCCGTCCATGAAGCAAAAGATGATGTTCTTCGCCTTCGCTGCGAAATGGGCGCCCGGTGCGGCGCTGGCCGTTCGTGCAAAGAGACTGCTCAGGGCCAGCCAGCCGAATCCGGCGGAGGTGCGCTGAAGGAAGCCGCGCCGTGAAAAATCGGGAGCGATGCTGCCTGGGCAGTGACAGGAGGAATGGCGCGAGGTTTGCATGGCGTGTCTGGCTTTGGTTCAGCGGTAAAAGAGAAACTCAGTGGTGTTGAACAACGCATGGGCGAGCTGAGCCCACGCTGCATCGTCTTGCATCAGCGCACCACCATTGGGAGTGGCGAGATCGCGCGCGGCGGTGCTCCAGAGTGACAGCTCATCATCCTGTGGCTCGCGCCCGAAGGCCTGCACGAACATCGCACGCACGCGGTCTTCTGGCGTGGCGTGCGGGGCCTGGAGCAGCTTTGCGGACCAGTGCTTCGCCATTGCGCTCACGAACGGGTCGTTGAGCAGGGTCAGGGCCTGCGTGGGAACGTTGGTCACATCGCGCCTGCCGGTGGGCAGCTTGAGGTCGGGCAGATTGAAGGCGGTGAGAAACACTGGCGGTGCCATGATGGACATTTGCAGGTAGAGCGAGCGTCGGCCATGGCCATCGAGCGGACCGGAGAAGAGCCGCTTTTTGTCGTCCTCGACGTTGCGCTGCGGAGCGATGGGTCGGCCGTAAAGTTGCGGGTCAAGCCTGCCGGAGACGGCCAGCAGCGCATCGCGAATGCCTTCCGCCTCCAGTCGTCGCGTGGGGTAGTGATGCAGCAGGCGATTGCCGGGGTCACGTTCGCGCGCGGCTTCACTTACGAGGCCGGACTGGCGAAAAGTCTGGCTGAGCACCAAGCGGCGAACGAGCGACTTGGTGGACCATCCTTCGCGCACGAACCTGCGCGCGAGCCAGTCGAGCAGTTCAGGATTCGAGGGCTTGTCGCCGAGCCGGCCAAAGTCATCCGGCGTGGCAACGAGGCCGGTGCCGAAAACCCATTGCCACACGCGATTCACAAACACGCGCGAGGTGAGCGGATGCTCCGGCTGCAAAAGTGATTCCGCGAGTTCCAGGCGTCCGCTGCCGGCGCTGGCGGCGACGGTGTTCTTCCCGCTGAACATGCGGAGGAAGTCGGGCTGCACGAGCGCTCCGGGCGCATCCACGTTGCCGCGCACGTTGATCGGGTAGCTCATCTTCGCGCACGCCCGTTCGTCCATGCTGTTTACGGTGCGCGGGAAAGCCATGCCGGCTTCCACGAGGCGATACTCGGCCACCAGCGCGGCGCTGCGTGCGGATTGATTCGGAAGCAATTTATTCGCGAGCAACCAATCGAGGATTTCGCGATCGCCTGGCCGTGTTTTGCCTGCGCACCAGCGCGTCACAGCATCGCCGAACCAAACGGAGATGCGGCTCCAGGCTTCTGAGGCGGATTTTGGCGGAGCGCCCGTGTAGAGCGCGGCGAAGGCGTCGAGTTCATCCTGCGGCGTGCTTCCCGCGTCATGGGCGACGATGCCGGTGATGCTGAGCCAGCTTCGTTTGTCGTAGCCGAGATCGTTGTTCTTGAGTCCCTTCGCCACGCTGGTTCGCGGCGGGAAGTTGGGGTTCAGCGATGAGGTGCAAAAATCGACGGTGACTTGCTGCACGCCGTTCTTCAGCGATGCGTCGGAGAAGGACTTCCATGCAGGCTCCGTGTTGGTGAGGAAGGTGACTGTTTCATTTTGAAACGCATGGTCATCCATCACGAGGAAACCGCCGAACTCACCGCCAGCGAGTTTCAGGCTCACTAGTTTGCCCGGCACGAGGTGCTCCGGCGGCATCCGCAGGCTTCCGGGCAGCTTGGAAGACAAGGCGTGCGTGTGCCAGCCTCGCGGCAGGAGTCGCGCGATGGCCGCATCACCTTCCAGCGCGATGAGCGGCGTCGCGTCCTCGACGTAGCCGTGCTTCATGCCATCGCCTTCGATGACCCAGCCTCGCGGCAAAGTAGCTGCGGCAGGATCGGCGAGCGGTTTAAAGGCGGTGTTGGCTTTGCGGCGCTGCTCGCGTGAGGATTGCCATTCAGCGGCGAGTTTGCTCCAGAGTTCGGCGGCGTGTTCATCGCCGGGCGCTTTCGGAACGGCGGACTTGCCACCGGGTGTGAGCCGGAAGCGCCCCAGCACATGCTGTGTGCCATACTGGTGGTCGAGCGTGATAGTCCACTCGCCGCCATGCGGCAGCTCGACGGGCGCAGCGAATGTGAAGCGCGCGGTGTGGTCCTTCGCTTGCGGCGAAAGCCCCACCGCCCAGCCTCGGCGCGAGGTGGTGGGTTTGAGCAAAGTTTCCACGCCGTAGCTGGGCTGCGAATAGCTCGCCTCGGCCGCAGCGAAGGTGAGCACACGCGTCTGACCTGCACCGCCATCGGGACCGAACGGCTTCACTTCCACGCGCAGTTGCGTTAGCACGAAATTTCCCAGAGAGGTGCGACCTGGACCGCGCACGGGCAGACTGTCATGCGCGAGCGCCTCTAGGCGCAACTGGCTGGCGCTGCCCGCGCCGGTGGTGAACCGCACGGTGTAGGTGTCCGTGTCCGGCGTGGTGCCGCTGGCGAGGATGGAGCCGTCTTTTTCGAGCGTGAGTTTCGTGCCTGCCTGGGCCGCGCTGGCGGTGATGTTTTTCGGCTCCAGCCACACCGTCTCACCGAGCAGTCGCGCAAGCGGATGCGCCACATCGCCGGCCTTTGCGGCTTCGAGCGAGGAGCGATTGGCCATCGCCCAATCGCGCAACTTCGCAGGTTGCAAACTCTCGCGCCGCGACTGCCATTCATTCGCCAGCTCAGCGCGAATCGCGGTGCGCAGTGCTTTGAGCTTTGCGACGGCCGCATCGTTGTTCGTTGGCGCATCTGCGACGCGCGACGTCCAGCGCGGCGTGGTGAAGACTGCGGCGAGCGCATAGTAATCGTGCTGCGACACAGCTTCCAGTTTGTGGTCGTGACAGCGGGCACACGCGACCGTGGTGGCGAGGAAGGCTTTGGAGAAGGCGTCGATTTTGTTGTTCACCATTTCCTGGTGAATGCCGTTGAACATCAGGCTGCTGCCATGGCGATGCTCGCCCAGGTGGTAAAACATCGGAGCGATGAGGCTTTCGGCGGTCTGCGCTTTCGGATGAATGCGCGGCGGTGAAATCAGGTCGCCAGCGAGCTGCTCGCGCAGGAGCTGATCAAAGCCGATGTCGTCGTTGAAGGCGCGGATGAGGTAGTCGCGGTATTCGTGTGCGCCCTTGGCGGGATTGTCCCATTCATAGCCGTAGGTGTCCGTGTAGCGCACCACATCCATCCAGTGCCGCGCAAAGTGCTCGCCGAAATGTGGCGACGCCAGCAGCTCATCCACCAAAGTCTCGCAAGCCGCCTCCGCGTCGCGTTGCCAGTGCTGGAGAAATTGCGTGCGCTGTTCCGGCGTCGGCGGCAGTCCCGTCAGCACCAGTGACAGTCGGCGCAGCAACACCTCCGACTCGGCGGGCACTGCGGGGTTCAACTTCGCCGCATCCAGCGCCCTGCGGATGAAGCGGTCCACCGGCTCGCGCGACCACGCCGCATCCGCCACCACCGACGGCTCGGCGTTGCGCAACGGCTTCAGACTCCACCAGTCGAGCCGCTTCTGATAGGCCGCTTCCCACTCATCCGCTTCGGGCTTGGTGGAAGCCGCCGCCGTCACTTCCTTCACGCGCGGGTCAGCGGCACCTTGCTTGACCCATTCCCTCAGCACCGCCACGTCCTCCGGCGCGAGCTGCTTCTTCGGCGGCATTTGCAGGTCCTTGTCCACATAGCTCACGGCCTTGATGAGCAGACTCTCCTCCGGCTTGCCCGGCACCAGCGCCGCCCCGCTCTCGCCACCTTTTTGCCAGCCGCTCTTCGAGTCCAACCGCAGGTCGCCCTTCTGCTTCTTCGCGCCGTGACACTCGTAACAACGCTCGACGAGCAGCGGACGGACTTTGGATTCAAAAAAGCTGAAGTCCTCCGCCATCGCGAACGAGGCGGTCATCAGCAATGCGGCTGTGATGAGTCGCTTCATTTCGGCGTGGGTATTTTGGATGAAGCAGGAAGCCATTGCAGCCCGATGATGCGATGCTCGACCAAGCCGCTATGGGGTTCCAACGAGCCCGGCTTCTTTCCCGCAAAGGCATCGACGCCGAGCTTCCACACCACGCGCTTGTCGCGAGTCACTTCAAAGACCTGCACGCGATTTTCGCCCGCCACTTTGTAGTGCCAGTCGGAGTTCGCGATGAGCGTGTTGCCATTCTCGAAGCGATGGAAGCCGCCGAAGATAATCACCGGAAACTCGGTGATGTCGGCCGTCTTGAGTTCCCACACGACCTCATGTTTCGGCGTCGCCTCAATCAAGCCACCGCGCCACGACATGAGCGTATTGCCATTCGCCAGTCGCTCCGCCACCACCGGCAAATCCGGCACCGCATGACGCCACAGCTCCTTGCCCGACTCATCCACCTCGACGAAGGCCTTCTCCGTGCGCAACGCCAGCAGGAACGTGCCCGCATCCGTGCGGCGCAGCAGGTTGTAGCGATTGTGCGGCGACGCCTTCTTGTCGGTCGGAACGGGAATGCGCTTCGCGACGCGCTGACCTTGGTCGGTGAGTTGCACGAGTTCCATCGCGTCCGCATCGACCGTCATCACATCGCCATTCGGCAGCGGCACACAAGTTTTCAACTCCACCGGCGCCTTCACGCGAAACTCCCACAGTGTTTTGCCATCCGGCGCAAGCTCACGGACAAAGTGGTGCGAGGAGCAAAGGTAGTTCCCCGAGGGCAGCCTCGATCCATCGTAAATCATATCGCTCCACCCCAGCGCCCCCGGCTTCCCATCTACGAGCGTCGTCGAGAACTGGCCAAACGTCATCGCTCCCTCACGATCAAACACGCTCACACCCTCCGCCGAGGCGAGCAGCACTGAGCCCGGGACGACGCCTGACCGCTCCTGCGCCGAAATCAGAGCCAGCGGTGCGATGGCCCAGAGAAGGCAGACATGGCGGATGGGACGAATCGTTTTCAAGCACCTATTACTACCACGGAACAGGCCGGAATCTTTATCGCATGACGGTCATTAAATAGTAACATCCGGTCATCAGCTATGAATCGACTTCAAAACGACTTCTTCCTCCAACTCGGCGACTTTCGCCAGATGCTGGATGCTATCGAACGCATCCCCGGCGCGATGTTCATGATCAAGAACCTCGACTCCCGCTACATCTACATGAGCCGGGGTCTGCGAGACGCCATTCACTTGGACGCCGACTTTGAGGTGATCGGTATGACCGACTTCGACCTGTTCCCGAAAATCATCGCCCAAACCTTCCGCCAGAACGACCTTGCCGTCTTCAAGCACGGCAAACCGCGGATGAATGAGGTCCACGCCGTGGGCTTTTTCGCTCACGCGATGAAATGGGCTTATTCCAGCAAGTTCCCACTGCGCAGCCGGAAGGGCAAAGTGATCGGCCTCATCACCATCAACGAACTTTACAACGACGTGATGGGCGAGGACGCCGAGCTGAACCGCCTTCTGCCCGCCTTCAAGCACATCACCGAAAACTACGCCGGGCGCATCACCATCGGCGAACTGGCAAAACGGTGCGGCTACTCTGAGAGCCAGTTCACGCGGCTGTTCCGGCGGCACATGAGGATGACCGCGTATGCCTTCGTCGAGCAGGTGCGCATCCATCACGCACTAGAAGCGCTCAAGCACAGCGCCACGAGCATCATCCAGATCGCGCTGGACTGCGGCTTCTACGACCACAGCGCCTTCGTGAAGCGCTTCAAGAAGTTCACCGGCACCACGCCGTTGCGCTATCGCCGCGAAGAGCAGGCCAAGCTCCAAGCGGACCGCGCCATCGCCTTGCTCGATCCGGCACTATCACGGCAAGGCCGCAAGTGAACTGCCGGTAAAAGCAGAGGACGAGAATGGCGGCTCAAGAGAGGACTTCTTTGATGACCTTCCCATGCACATCGGTGAGGCGGCGGTCCACGCCGTTCGTGCGGACGGTGAGTTTTTCGTGGTCGATGCCGAGGAGATGCAGGATGGTGGCGTGCATGTCGTAGCCGGTGGTGATGTCATTCGCGGCTTGGTAGCCGATGTCGTCGCTGATGCCGTGGGTGATGCCGCCTTTGATGCCCGCACCCCAGAGCCAGCTCACGAAGGTGCCGCAGTTGTGATCGCGTCCGAGTGAACCTTGTGAGAAGGGCGTGCGGCCAAACTCGGTGGTCCAGACGACGAGCGTGTCCTCGGCGAGACCGCGTTGACGGAGATCGCGCAGGAGCGCTGCGATGGGCTTGTCGATGCTGGCGGCCATTGGCGGGAGTTGCGTGGGGATGTTGCCGTGGTTGTCCCAGTTGTTCGTGGCACCCTCGGGACCGCTCCAGACTTGAACAAAACGCACGCCTCGTTCGATCAGGCGCGTGGCGAGCAGGCAACGTTTGCCGAAGTCGGCGGTGGGTTTGTCGCTGCTGTCGAGGCAGTAGGCCTGGCGTGCGGACTCGGGCTCGCGCATCACGTCGAAGGCTTCCGGCGCGCTGAGCTGAAGCTTCGCGGCGAGTTCGTAGCCGGCGACGCGGGCGGCGAGGCGTGAGTCGCCGGGATGTTGCGCGACATGGGTGCGGTTCATTTGATTCAACAGCGCGAGCCCCTCGCCATCGGCGCTGCGGCTGGCATGGGCGAACTGGTCCGAGGCAAAGAGATCGGGGATGGGCTGGGGGCTGTCGGCCTTGATGACGGTGCCCTGATGCACGGCAGGCAGGAATCCTGCCGTGAAACAACCGCGACCATTGTAAGGAAGTCCGCGGGCATCGGGCAGGACGATGAAGCCGGGCAGGTTATCGCTGAGGTTGCCGAGGGCATACGAGATCCACGCGCCCATGCAGGGAAAGCCCGGCAGGAGGAAGCCGTTGTTCATGAGGTAGGCGTTCTGGCCGTGAACATTCGAGCGACCGGTCATGGCCTGGAGGAAGGCCATCTCGTCGACGAGCTTTGCCTGCTCGGGAAAGAGGCTGCTGATCCACTTGCCGCACTGGCCGTGCTGCTTGAACTCGAAGGGGCTTTTCATGAGGGCTCCCTGCATACCCGTCGCACCCTCGATCTTGGTTTTGGAACCGAGATTCTGGCCATGCAGTTTGGCGAGCGCGGGCTTGTAGTCCCAGGTGTCCATTGGGCTCGCGCCGCCATTCATGAAGAGCTGGATGACGCGCTTGACCTTCGCGGGATGATGGATGCCGCCGTTGAGTTCGGGTCGCGTCCGGGGCGCGTCCGCCGCCGCATCGCGGGCCAGCAGATGCGTGAGTGCCAGACCGGTAAAGCCTCCGCTGAGGCTGGAGAGAAAATCACGGCGCAAGATGGGATGCGGGTTCATGGGATGAGGTCTCCGGTCAGCGGGTCAGGGGTGAAGGAGGATCGCTGCTTCTCCGTTTTTCAGGTCCACCGAGCCGGTGGCGGCTGCCGCGGTGCCGTCGGGAAGCAGGGGCTTCATCGGGGAGGGAAGGTTCAATCGGATTCCCGATGGTCCCGTGAATTCCGTTCCCTCCGGCGGCCGGACGATCACGAGACCTTTCGCGAACTCGCGGACAAAGACCGGCGTTGCCTTCGCGGGGGCCCCTTCGGTGAGGCGGAGGTCGTCGATCCAGGCGGTGCCGAGCGCCTCGCTGATGCGGAAGTTGATGCGCCCTTCGGCATCGTCCGCGGTGGTGAAGGACATCTCGTGCCGGGTCCAGTCGCTGGTGCCGGAGACGGTAAGCATGTCCACGGGCGAGGTGACGGCCCCGGTGAAGTCGTAGGGATACACCTGGGCACCGAGACCGGATCGCACCGCATTCGTCTTGATCCAGGCACTTAGGGTATAGGTCGTGCGCGGCTTGAGGACGAGGTCCTGGCGATGAATGCGGATAGGTTTGGGATCCTCGCTTTCCAGTCGGACACTGGCCGCGCCCTCATATTTCTCGGCGGGGTCGAGGGTGATGCCCTCCGCGACGCGCCACCCGTCCAGAGTGTCGAGCGAACCGTTCTGGAGCAGGTTCGGTCCGGTACGATTTCCCGACAGTGCCTCGGTATCCCACAACCGGTATTCGCCTGACGGCGCCCCGAGATCGACGCGGATCGCATCGAACCACAGGTCCGTGACCCGGGTGTAGGGATGCAGGCCGAATCCGAAATACGTTCCGTCTCCGTGGGCCATTAAATACGAGGCGAGGCCGTAGATCCGGTCGCGGTCGCGGTCGACGCCCGGGAGTTTCGCGCCGAAGGTAACCAGGTCCGGATCGTTGACCGGGTTATACTGCAGGAGTTGCACGTGACCGCTGCGATCTTGCTTGCGGGCGCGGTCGATCCGCCGCCGCCACTCGTGCGGCGGAGTGGCGATGTGGAGCCAGTTCTCGAGCTGGAAGCCGTCCACCACGAGCGGGTCGGCCTGCCAGCCGTTCGCGATGAGGAGTTTGTCAGGCTGCCGGGCCTTGACCTTGGCGAAGAGGGCCTGCAGGTCGCGCGCCCAGCGGTCCGCCTCCTTGCCGATCCGGGAATACTCCACCACGGCGGCGGCGCGTCCTGGGCCGGGCACCTCGTCCGGCACGGTATCGAAGAAGATCCCGTCCCACCCCGCCGCGACCGCCGGGGCATGCCGCTCGGCGATGAAATCCTGATAGCCGGGAAAACCGACGTTCATGACGAAATCATCCACCGGCGGTCCCCAGTAGTAGATCGGCACCCGCGCCTCCCGGCGGGTTCTCGCGCCAGCCTTGGGATTGACCCGGGCCGCGAACTCCGCCTCGCTGACCCGGCCGTCGGCGTCGGGATCGTTTCTCGCGTCCCAACCGGGAACGGTGCGGGTTTCTTTCGGGTTCGCGGCCTCCTCCGCGCCGACATGGAGGGTCACCGGGGTGTCGGTCGCGAAATGGAGGAAGCAATCCTCGTAGTTGAGGCGTTTCTCGCGGCACCACGCTTCGAGGGCTTGCGCCTGATCTGACGGCTCGAGGAGGGTGCAGACGAGGGCGTATTGGATGGCAACATGGGAAGCCCGAGCCTGCTTCGCCTGAAGACGGAAGCCGAGGTCGATTCGCTCCGCGATCCAAGCCGCGTCTCCGCCGAAATTCATGAAGGTGCGCACCGTTGGCAGCAGTTTGGCCCGTTCCGCCGCCGGAGCGGATGTCACGATCAAGGCGATGCTGACGGCAGGGAGAAGGAAGACGGTTTTCATGTCTGAGTTGCGGGTATCGGGGCCGTGGTAGCCTCAATCAGGCGGTCGAGGAGCCTGCGGTTCCCTGCCCGCAGCCTCATGTTCTCGACGAGAGGATTCGTCGGGATGGCGGTGCGGTTGGTGAAACTCAACGGCATGATTTCGGGGTGGATCGAGGAAAGGATGATTCAGTCGACAAACAGGAACTCGTTTCCATTGAACAACACCCGGCACAGCGAAGCGAGACCATTCTTTTGGGCGAAGGCGGTGAAGCTGGCCGTCTCTTCCGCGGTCGGTTCGCGCAGCAGGATGCGGCGGATGGCTTCGGCGGGTGTGGTGATTTGTTTCCCCATCTCACCGCTGAAATGCAGAACGAATGAGTTATTGAAGAGCGCGAGGGATTGCAGTGATGATGCGGAGAAGCTGCGGCTCGGCGCGAGTAGTCCGAGATCCGGGAAGTCGAGCGTCTCCATGAAGGGGTCGGGCACGCCGCGCCAGACGAAGCGGTAGATGCTGCGGCGGTGTTTCGGCAGCGCGGACCAGTCATAGGCGTCGTAGTTCAGTGTGGGCGTGAGCTGCACGGGCGGGCCAGTGACGAACTGCCGCACGCTGGGGCCGCCCGTCGCCGGATCGAGCCGGTTGGAGGCGGCGAGCACGAAATCGCGGTAGCTGTCCGCATCGAGCCGCAGGCGGTTCATGCGCCAGAGGAGGCGGTTGTCTCCATCGACTTTCGCCGCGTCTTCGCGGTGCTCGCTGCTCTGGCGATACGCGGCGCTGGTCACGATGAGGCGATGCAGATGCTTCAACGAACCGCCGTGGTCGAGAAGCTCGCACGCGAGCCAGTCGAGCAGCTCGGGATGCGATGGTGTGCCGCCCATGCGGCCAAAGTCGTTCGGTGTGTCGCAGAGGCCGCGCCCGAAATGGTAATGCCACACGCGGTTTGCGATGCTGCGCCAAGTAAGCGGATTCTTCTCATCCGCGAGCCAGTTTGCTAGCGCGGCTCGTCGCGCGGCTTCATCGCTGTTTGCATGAGCCTCGGTGAAGCGAGCAGGCAAGGCATGAATCGCGCTCAAAGCACCGCTCACGGTCTCCTTCATTGGTTTGTCGAACTCGCCGCGTTTCAGCACCTGCACGGTCTTCGCCTTCGCGTAGGCGGTGGGCGTTCCCTTGCCGACAGCGAGCAGCACATCCGCCTTTTTACCCGCCGCATAGACTTCGACGGGCGCGGGCAGCTTTGCCATCTCATCAATCGCGATTTGGCGCAGCGCATGTGCGGCCAAAGTGATGCGCTGAACCTCGCTGCGCTTCTCCGCAGGCAGTTTCAGCGCTTCCTGTGCTAGCGCTGGCATGGCAGTGGCGCGTGCGGCGGGCTCGTCAGTGGCGGAGAGCTTGAAGAGGCCGATGAGATGCGACTTACCCGACAACTGCTTCAGCGAGATCGTCAGCTTGGCGCCCGCCTTCAGCGTGAGCGGCTGCGCCAGCTCAAACACCGCTTGATGCGAAGCACCCACCGCCGGATGAATGCCCCAACCGGTCGCAGCATTGCCGTCAACGGCCATCGCCGAGGTCCAGCCTTGCTGCTCGAAATCCGCCGTGGCGCGGGAGAACTTCAGCTTCACCGGCTGCGTGACTCCGGGGTCGAAAAGTTGTGCCTCGATCTCGCTGAGCGTGAGATTGCCATTGTCCTGACGCCCTGGACCATTTTGCGGCAACGACTCATGCGAGAGCGCATCGAGCCGCAGTGCGGTGATCTCTACGAACGATGTGCTGGCCATGATGACGTAGGTGTCCTTGTCCGGTTTTGCTCCGGATGACGAGATCGCCTCGCCATCGCGTTTCAAAGTGGAGCCATCGGTGCTGATGAAGCTCTCATAGGTCAGCGGTGTCCATTTCGCCGACGGGCCTTGTTTCTTCTCCCACTCGCTCACGAGAGCCGCATTCTCAGCGCCGAGCAGCACGACCTTGTCCTTTGTCTCCGCAGCCGTGAGCAGCGACTGCCAGCGTTTCCTC
>JBIKYB010000265.1:0-6981 GCA_044355475.1 Prosthecobacter sp. | reverse complement strand
CGATCAACAGCATCATCCAAACTGCTCGCCGCCGAGCCAGAGGCTTCCGCAACTTCGAGAACCTCAAAACCATCTGCTATTGGATGGCTGGCCGTCTCGACCTCCAAATCCCATCAGCTTTCACCCACCCAAGCTAGCGAACCGCCGCTAAATCGGGAGGATCGGCAAGCAGCAATGCCATTGGGATTTCCTGGGGACTTGTCTGAAGCCCATGTCGAAGCTATGTGCATTCTTTACCTCAGCTTTGTGCAGGAGAACTTTGCAAAAAGAGCCACTCTATCGCAGCCGAAGCAGGCTACCTTTGATGGCTGCTTGCAGGGTCTTGGGTTCTATCGCTATCAGGCAGCCATTCCATTGTTCATCAAGCTCTTTGATCAATCAACACAACACACCCTGCACCCCGACGTCATACCGCTCGCGCGCATGGGCGCAAGTGGCCTCGAGGCGATACTGCCATATCTTGATAGCTCGAACGTCATTCATCGAGGTTATGCAATTGAGCTGTTTAGAATCGCTGCCAGAGGCAACCCAGCGAGCAAGTTCGCTAACCCGTATTCCAAGGATGAATACGTCCACATGATTCCTTTGCTGAAACAAGTGGTGGGTCGTCTCGCTATTATGCACGCAAAAGATCCATCAGCCGAAGTTCGTGACGCCGCAGCACAAGCCATTGAGGAAATTACTTCTGAGATCTCCAGATGAAGCCGCAACTGAGTGAAAGCGTGCGTTTCTTCGGCTTCGACAGCCACAGCCTAGTCCCACAGCTGAGCAGTTCGCTCGGCTCAGCCTCGAATTTCCCTACCGACCAATCCACCGCCTCCTGGCTCCTCAACGCGGCCTATGCGGCCGATTGGCAGGCGTTTCAAAGCACCGGCTCGGTTGAGCCTAAATGAACACTCTTGATTCCCTCTCCATGAAACGCACCTACCTCACCACACTCCTTGCGTGCCTTACTTTCGGCAGCGCCTCCCTTTCCGCTGCCGACTTCCGGCTCGCCTCGGCACTCTCGGATCACATGGTGCTGCAGCGTGAGAAACCAATCGCGGTTTGGGGATGGGCGGATGCGGGCGAGAGCGTGACCGTCTCCTTCGCCGGGCAATCAAAGTCGGTCATCGCAGGGGCTGATGGCAAGTGGTCGCTGAAGCTCGATGCCATCGCTGCTTCCGCAGAGCCGCGAGCACTCCTTGTGACCGGCAAGGAAGGGCGCAAAGTCGAGGTGAAGGACGTGCTTGTCGGCGAGGTCTGGCTCGGCTCCGGGCAGTCGAACATGGCAATGACCGTGGCGGGTTGTTATCTCTTCGATGCCGAGAAGGCGGCGGCGAAGTTTCCGCTGATTCGTCATTACCGCGAAAGCTCTGGCCCCTCCGACACACCGCAGGCCGAGGGCAAGGGTGCATGGCAAATCTGCACGCCGGAGAACGTCGGTGGTTTCTCCGCAGCGTTGTATTTCTTTGGTCGCGAGATTCACCGGGAAGTCGGCGTGCCCGTCGGCCTCATCAACACGTCCGTCGGCGGCACGCCGATCGAGTCATGGGTCGCCGCCGAGGTGCAATCCTCCGATCCCGAGACGAAGGCGAACTACGACACGCGGCTCGAGGCACACCGGAAGTTCGATCCCGCGCAAGCGCCCGCTTTGCATCAAAAGCAGATTGCCATTTGGAAAAAGGCCTCTGAGAAGGCCAAGGCCGACCGCACGCCCTTCGTCGTCCCGCCGCCCAAAGATCCGCTGGCGATGTGGAAGCTCAAAGGTGGCCCCGCTGGACTCTTCAATGGCAAAGTGGTCAATCTCGTGCCCTACACGCTGCGAGGTATGCTTTGGTATCAAGGCGAAGGTAATGCCAACAGCAATCCCGGCCTCTACCACAAGCAGCTCACGCAGCTCGTCACCAGTTGGCGCACGCTTTGGCAGGACGAAGTGCCCTTTGCCTGGGTGCAACTCCCCAACTTCACCTCGCCCGGCGAAGGTTGGCCGCGCGTGCGTGAATCCATGCTGAAGACGCTCGCTCTGCCGAAGACCGGCATGGCCATCACCATCGACCTCGGCGATGCGAAGGACATCCATCCGAAGAACAAACAAGACGTCGGCAAGCGCCTCGCCTTCTGGGCGCTCGGCACCGTCTATGGCAAAAACGTTCCCGCCATCAGCGGCCCGCTCCCCGCAGGCTCGACCATCAACGGCCATGCGATCACCGTTTCATTCCATCACACCAACGGCGGCCTCAGATCCATCAGCGGCGGCCCGCTCACCGGCTTCCAGATCGCCGCCGCCGATCAGCAGTGGAAACACGCCGAAGCCAAGATCGTCGGCGAGACCGTCGTCATCAGCAGCCCCGAGGTGGCGCAGCCTGTGGCCGTTCGTTATGCTTGGAAAGACTGGCCCGACTACAGCCTCGCGAATGGCGCGGGCTTGCCTGCCTCACCTTTCCGCACGGATGACTGGTCGGTGCCGGCGGTGAAGAAGTAAGTGTCGTTGCATGCTCTTGGCATTCACCGCTCATCTCAACCGTTCGCTCTCCCCATCTCCATGAAGCAACTCATCCTCTCCCTGCTCCTGCTCGCCAGCATCGCCCACAGTCATGAACCCTCAGCACCCGCGCCCAAGGGCACCGGACTCAAAGTGCTGGTCTATTCCAACACCGGCTACTATCGCCACCCCGAAACCCCGAAGATCAATCGCTGGCTCGTCCTGCTCGGTCACGAGAATGGCTTCGAGGTGGACGTGACGGAGCATTGGAAAGACATGCGAGCCGAGGAACTGAGCCGCTACGACGTGCTCGTGCTCAACAACGCCAACGAACTCGATAAGGTGCTGCCCGAGGAGCAGCGCAAGTCGGTGGAGGAATGGTTCACCAAGGGTGGCAAAGGCATCGTCGGCCTGCATGCCGCGCTGGTGCATCAGACCAAGTGGCCGTGGCTGAATGCGCTCGGCGGGTGCGATTTCAATAGCGACTCCGACTTCAGCAAAGCCAAGGTCACCATTGATCCCGCAGCGAAAGATCATCCCTCCGTCAAAGGCCAACCCGCCGAGTTCTGGATCGAAGCCGACTGGACCAATCATGATCACCCCGTCACCGGCCAGATCGGCTTCAACGTCCTCATGCGCGTGGACGAGACCACCTACACGCCTGTGCGTGATTACTTCAAAACTCGCAACGGCAAGCCCATGGGGGCGGATCATCCCATCGCCTGGACGCACGAACCCGCCACCGGTGGCCGCTTCTTCTACACCGAGTTCGGCCACGACCTGCGCTCGCTCAGCACACCGTTCGCACGCCAGCACATCCTCGAAGGCATCAAATGGGCGGCGAAGGTGATGCCGACCGCACAGAAGGAAAATTGAGCATGAAGCACCTACTCACACTTATCACCGTGTTGCTCTTCACGCACCTGACGCACGCCGAACCCAGCGCCGCACTCATGCAGCGCATCCTGAAGGCCGCCGACAAAAGCAGCGACAGCAAGCTCAGCCTCGAAGAATACAAACCGCTGGATGTGCAGGCGAAGCATCACGGCGATGAGCATTTCAAAGCGGGTGATAAGAACAGCGATGGCTTTATCGACGCCACTGAACTCGCTGGCGCACTCAAAAAGCAAACGTGGTTCGCCATTCTCAGCGAAGGCATCGAGCCTTGCTTTG
Organism: Prosthecobacter sp.; assembly: GCA_044355475.1. Classification (GTDB taxonomy): domain Bacteria; phylum Verrucomicrobiota; class Verrucomicrobiia; order Verrucomicrobiales; family Verrucomicrobiaceae; genus Prosthecobacter. The sequence continues at coordinate 3,344 of JBIKYB010000265.1, read as the reverse complement.
CCAGGATGGATGCGAACAAAGACAACAAGCTCGATGCCTCGGAGTATCGCAAAATCTCCAAGATGGGTCATCACAGCGAGCAGCACTTCAAGGGCGCGGATGCCAACCATGACGGTTTCCTCGATCTCACCGAGTTTACCGCTCACGCGGAACACAAGATCAAAGTGCAGGAAGGCGGCTCCATGAAAAAGAAGTCAGCTCGCAAATAGGTATTTCATCACGGTCCCCAATCCCGCCATGAAACCAACTCTCCTTCTTCTCTCAGCGCTGCTGCTCGCGCCATTGGCCTCGCTCATGGCCGCTGAGACACCTGCAAAGCCCAAACCGGCCACGCCGCCTGAGTTTGTCGCTATCACCGATGACCCAAACCTGCCGCGGGTGCTGCTGATGGGCGACTCGGTGTCCATCGCGTATGCTTTGGAGGTGCGGAAGCTGCTCGCGGGCGTGGCGAACGTGCATCGCGTGCCCGCGAACTGCGGATCGACGAAAGTGGCGCTCGGCTACTACGGCCTCAAACGCTGGCTGCCGGATGCGAACGAGAAATGGGACATCATTCACTTCAATCACGGCCTGCACGACCTCTCGTATCGTTTCGCCGATGACAGCGACAAGAACGCCAAGGGCGAATACGCCTCGCCGGCGAACGGCGGGCATCAAAACGTGCCGCCAGAGGTCTATGAGAAGAACCTGCGACAGATCATCGCACGGCTGAAGCAAACCGGGGCCAAGCTCATCTTTGCCAGCACCACGCCCGTGCCAGAAAGCGATGCCGCGAAGTATGTGAAAGACTCCGAGCTGCCCTACAACGAGATCGCGAAGAAAGTCATGACCGAGGAAGGCGTGACCTGGAACGATCTCTGGTCGCTGGTGAAACCCCGCCAAGCCGAGCTGCAAGGCAAGCGCAACGTCCACTTCCAGCCAAGAGGCTCGTCCGTGATGGCAAAGCAGGTGGCGGAGATGATTCAGAACGCACTTTCCGCACGTAAAACCCAGTCATGAACACCCGCCGCCAATTCATCGCCACTGTTGCTGGAGCTGCTGCTGTCTCGTCGAAGGCCAGTGGGGCTGACGAGCTCAAGCCTGAGATTCGTTACTCGATGAATCCCACGCCGCCGAAGATCGGACCGCACACGGGGACCTTGGATGTTTTTGTCCAGAAGCTGAAACCGCGAGGTGAGCGGCCGCTTTCGTTTCTCAAAGACGAGCATGGCGATCTCGCGGCCTGGAAGGCAAAGGCGCGGGCGAAGATGCTGGAGTTGTTTCACTACACGCCGGAGAAGTGCGATCCGCAGGCGGAGGTGATCTCGCGTAAGGACTGTGGCGACTACATCCGCGAGGAGATCCGGTTCAACACCACGCCGGTGTTTCGCGTGCCGGGCACGGTTTTGATCCCGAAGGGCCTCACGAAGCCCGCGCCTGCGTTGGTGCTGCTGCATTCGCATGGGGCCTATTACCTCTGGGGCCGCGAACGCGAACTGGAGGGCGATGACGTGCATCCCACGCTCATCGAGATGCGGGAATCCTACGGTAAAAAGGCCATCGGCACGGAGATGGTGCGGCGAGGGTATGTGGTGATCAGCATCGACATGTTTTTCTGGGGCGAGCGACGCATGGTGCTAGAAGACGATCCGCCGGAGCGGAAGGAGCGACCTGCAGGCATCAGCAGCGAGTCGGTGGTGAAGTTCAACCAGCGCAGCAATGCTAGCGAGCAGCTCATGGGTCGCACCTTGCTCAGCGCGGGAGTCACATGGTCGGGCATCCTCGCGTGGGATGACCTCCGCACGGTGGACTACCTCGTGACGCGGCCGGAGGTGGACCCGCAGTGCATCGGTTGCGTGGGCCACAGTGTCGGCGGACTGCGCACGGCCTACCTCGCGGCTTTGGATGATCGGATCAAAGCGGCGGTTGTGTGCGGTTGGATGTGTTCCTTTCCGAACCAACTCGCCAAGCATGTCCGTGACACCATCGGCCACAGCAAAATCATCCCTGGCATTTACCGCCTCATGGATCATCCCGACATTGCCTCCATTGCCATGCCCACGCCGCTCATGGTCATCAATGGCATCCAGGACTTCTTGTTCGAGTCTGATGGCGTCCGTGCTGCGCATGAGAAACTAGCCAAATGCTACGCCAAAGCCGGTGCGCCCGATCACTTCAAAGGCATCATCGAAGAACGCCCGCATGAGTTCAACGCCGAGCGTCAGGCGGATGCGTGGGCGTGGTTTGATCAGTGGCTATGAATCGACAAAAGAATGGGGACAGAAGAATGATGAGAACATCCCACCCTGCTTTTGAGGCCCTATTCTTTTGTCCCCATTCTCCTGTCGATGCCCCTTGAATCGAACCTTCATGAATCAATCGAGCCGGAAACCGTAGGCAGAAGAATGGGGGCAAGAGAATGGTTCTTTGATTCTTCTGCCCCCATTCTTTTGCCTTAAATAAGCCGTCGCAAACAGCACCAACCTCATGATCTCCTCCTTCACCCACATCTTAAGCATCACCTTTCTCATCGCTGGCAGCCCACTTCATGCAGAAGTGCAGCCTGAGGTCGCCAAAGCGCTGCTGGAACAAAAAGCCGCCGCACCTTTGCCCAAGCCCGAGGGTGACGTGGTGCAAGTGAAGACAGCCCCAGAGCTGGAGCAGGCCGTTCGGGCCATTAAATCGGGCCAAACCATCGTGCTCGCCGCAGGCGAATACCTCATCACCCACGACCTCGTGCTTGGGGCCAAGACAACGGAGCCGCTGCGCAACATCGCCTTCCGTGGCGAGACCGGAAAGCGCGAGGATGTCGTCATTCGTGGGCCGGGGCAGGAGAACACGGAGGGGAATCCACAAAGCTGTTTCCAGTTCAACAATGTGGATGGTGCGCTCGTCGCCGACATGTCCATCGGCGAATTCTTCCATCACCCCATCATGCTGCATGGCCGGTTCGGCTGCCGGGCCGTGCGCATGCGCAACCTCCGGCTCTTCGACGCCGGTGAACAGTTCGTGAAAGGCACCAGCGGCGGACCAGGCCGCATCGGAGCCAAGGACTGCATCGTCGAGCACTGCCTCATCGAATACACTGACATCGGCCCCATCGCGAATCAGGGCTACACGCAAGGCGTGGACATTCACCGTGGCGACCGCAACATCGTGCGCGACTGCGTCTTTCGGAACATGCATGTGAAGCCGGGGCTGAGGTTCCAGCACGGGCCGGCCGTGCTCATGTGGAATGACTCGCGCGACTCCATCGTCGAGCGCTGCGTCTTCCTCGACTGCGACCGCGGCGTCCAATTTGGCGTGAATGAAAAACCCAAAGACGGTCCCAGCGATCACTCCGGCGGCGTGATTCGGAACAACTT
>JBIKYB010000060.1:0-21881 GCA_044355475.1 Prosthecobacter sp. | reverse complement strand
CTCGCGGGCGATGATCACGCCGACTTGCTGGTAAAACGTGAGCATCGCGCGTGCGTGGCTCGGTTTGCCGTGCGGATCGGTGTCGATGAGTAGCTTGCAGCGCTCGCAGGTGCAAAAGCCGCCGCCATCGGTGGGCGAGATGCTGGACATCTCCCGCTTCGGGTTACGGTCCATCGTTTCGATCACTCGTTTCGCGAAAAGCTCGACCAAACCGGGCGCGGTGGTGCAGAAGAAGGTCACTTTGCCATTTCGCTCAAAGTTGCCGCTCGATGGCTTCCACTCAGGATGCTCCGCGAAATCAGCGGGCTTCAAATAGTCATCCCACGAGTGCCCGTAACCGGTGACGAAGGGATGGAGACCGTTCGTGAGCCGGTGGTGCTTCATCCAGTCGAGCACCGAAACGTAACGCGAGGTGATCTCGCGATCACTTTCGCCAAGATAGGCCACCGAACGCACCGCAAAGCCCGGTTGGCCGCGAATGGGCTCCTTCAGCTCAAAGTGAAGCGCGTTCTGCTTTCGCACATCCTCACCGAGCGGACCCGGAAACAGCCAGCGCACACCGAGAAAACGCTCCGCGAACTCACAAACGCCCCAAAGCGTCCCGTGGCTGGGAACGGCCCAAAGTGCCTCGGGCGTGCTGTCGTTGCCTGCGATGATTAAATCGCCTTTTTCGGCCCGAATGACGAAATCATCGTGTGGCAGTGAATCGTCCGAAATCAGACGGATGGCCGGTTTCGCGGTGTTTTCGCTCACGACGGCCATTTCTTCGCCGGTGGCAGACGAAACGAGCCTTTGAAGCTCTTTGGCAGCCCACTTTGTCGTCTCCGAGGCATCGGCGGCGTGATGGATGACACGCACTGGTGTTGTCTGTGCAATGACATTGAACGCGAGTGCGCATAACCACAGATGGCAGGCAAGGTTCATGGCTTGTGTGGTGCTGGTTTGATCTCGGGATCCTTTCTCCCATGCAGCCACTCGGGGGCGAACTTCACGAAAGCGATCTGCTCATACACGTCCTTCGTGCCGCACTCGATGAGCATGCCGATGAGGCCGCCTTGGGCGCGGATCATGCTGGTGTAGGCGCTGGGGCCGCTCCAGAGCATCTGCGCGTGCGGCCAGGACTTGCCTTCGTCGTCGCTAATCCATGCATGCACGCCGGTGCGGCCGGAACTGATGGGATGGGTGAAAATCCAGTCGTATTGGCCGTCGGAGCCGTTGCGGAAGCACTTGTAGATGCAGCCCTGGCAGTTGTTTTCGACGATGGGTGCCATGCCCTCGGCGGGCTGCCATGTCTGGCCGCGGTCTTTGCTCACGATGAGCGTGCGCGTGCTGCCGTGGCCGGTAATGGTGCGCGCATTCATGAGCAGCGTGCGATTGTCCATTTCGATGATCTGCGGCTCGCTGGTGTGCTCCGCGGCATCCGCGCCGAGCTGCCATGTTTCACCGTGATCATCGGAAAAAAGACTGTGCGTGCGATACACGCCGCCGTCTGTGTGATACGCCGGGACGAGAATGCGATCCGGTTTTGACGATCCACCGCGCAAAAACAAGCCCTGTCCCGGACCAGTGCCATACCAGCCCCAGTTCGTCTTTCGCGTGGTGGCGGAAATGTCGCGCGGCGCGGCCCACGTCGCGCCATCGTCATCGCTGTGTGTGATCCACACGCCGGTGCCGGGCGCTTTGCCCTCCACAATGTCCTCTTCCGTGTCTTGATTGCGGCTGCGGGTGAAGGCGAGCCAGAGTCGGCCATTGGTCGCGTCCTGCACGATGCAGGGATTGCCACAGGTGTCGCGCTCGAGGTTCGCGATAACCTGCTGCGGCTGCCACGTCTGCCCGTGATCGAAACTGCGCCGCAACACGATGTCCACATCGCCAAACATGCGCCGCTGCTCCATGCGCCGCTCCGCAAACGCCATCAGCGGCTTCTTCGGCATCCACCAGATGGCCGGGATGCGGTAAATCTTCGCGCCTTCATCGCCCGCCTTGAACGGAACCGTGTAAAGCAGGGACTGTCCCTGACCGAACGCGCAGGAGGCGAAGGCGAGAAGGAGAGATGTTCGGAGAATACTCATGGAGTGGTTCATTTGGCCTCAAATCGTCCCTCCGGCCAGCCTTTCGCGTAACTCACGATCCAGGTGCCGTTGGCGGTCGGGTAGCGGATGTCTTCTTTACGCTCAAAGTCGGTCGCGCCCTGTCGTCGCGTGATTTTGAGCACCTCGCCCGCGACATGGCGGACGATGGCGGTGCGGTTGCCGAGCGCGTGGCCGGTGGTGGTGAAGATTTTGCCGTCCACAAGCTCCTTTGTGACGCGCACGTAGGTGAAGTCGAGCCCGCTCGCGGTCATGTTCGCGGCGTATTTGTCCACGAGGCTGTCGGTTTGATCATCGACGCCGTGCACGGTGAAAATCTTCGCCGTGCAGCCGAGTTGCTTCATCCGCGCGAGATGTGCGGGATGACCGAGGTCGTGCAGTTCCTGCCGGTCGGGCGAAAGGTAAAACGGATGCTGCGGACCGCGCACATAGCGGGCATTGAGCGAACTGCCACCGGGCAGGTTGAAGGCGATGTCATCGGTGAGCTTCTTCATGCCGCACATGTCGATTACCGCCGCGAAGGTGCGCGGCGCGAGCTTGTTCGCCATCAGGCTGACATTACCCCCGCCGCTGCCGCCGGTGGTGAAAAGCCGCGCGCTGTCGAAGGCGATGCCGCGCCGCTGAAGATCGCTCATCACGAAATGCAGCGCGCGCAAAGCATCCAGCGCCTGCAGCCAGCCGAAGTCATACGGCTCCGGGTCCTTGATCGACGCCTGCGGTCCGCTTTGCAGGTAATCGACGCCGATCGCGATCACATTGAACTCATTCGCGAGGATGCCGGGGTCCGCCGAGCCGCCGGAGGCCGTGCCGCCCCAGTTGTGCAGCGACAGCATGATGCCCGTGTCCGCTTTCACGCCCTCGATTTTCGCTCCCGCGCCCGGATACCGCACATGCACCGCAATTTCACGCGGCCCCGGCTTCAGCGGCCACTCCTGCGCCGGAATCGACACTGTTCCCATCGTCGCCGGCAGCGTGGGTTCGCCCTGGGCGAGGCAAATCAAACCGAGGCTGTGAATGAAGAACAAGGTTCGGAGCATGCGGTGTCGTTGGTTGGATAACTTCTTCGAACTCAGCCCTGCGAAACGGGCAGTGACTTCTCGACGCCGCCTTCCGCGCCAGTCACACGATACTGCAACGTCATCGTGCCGTTCATGATGGTGACCAGCGTGTAGCCGGGACGAAACTCCTTGGGATTGTAGCCGGGTGCCTTCTGTTCCTCCAGCTTCCGGTCCTGATTGTAGAGGGCCGAGGGAAACAAAACCTCGTGCACCGGTTTGTGGTCATCCCAGCCGCGCAGTCCGTTGTGAAAGTGACCGTGGAACAAGCCGATGATGCGTGAATCGTGCTTTTTTATTGTCTCGTAAAAGCCGGTCTGGCCGTTTGCGGACTTCACATACCAGCCGCGATCGGGATGGGCGTTGGTGTGAACGGGGACATGCGTGCAGATGAGCAGGCGGCGGTTTTTCGACGCGGCCTCATCACAGGTCCGCGCGAGCCAGGCGAGCTGCTCGGCGGTGAAAAATCCTTCGTGCGATTCGGTGCGCGAATTGTTCATGAGGACCACGCGCAGCCAGTCGTGGTCAAAGAACGTGTCGATCTCTTTGCGGATATGTTTTTGAAAATCCTCCGGCCTGTCGTGATTACCAGGGATCTCGTAAACCGGCTTGGTGATCGTCTTCCTCACCTCGAGGTAGCGCACGTACTGCGGCTCGCGCTTGTCATCGACGATGTCGCCGAGATGCAGCACAAAAGCGCCCGGAGCGGCTTGCACCTCGGCTGCGGTCTTCGCCCAGAGGCGCTCGGGAGCGGCGCTGTCATTCTTGCCGATATGCGTGTCCGTGATGATGACGAAGCTCAGCGCAGCCGATTGCAATGCCGCTGGACGCAAGACGGCCACGGCCGCGCTGGTGCCGGCCAGATCACGAATGAATCGGCGGCGGGTAGTGGACATGCTTTTCCAAACGCTTCCTCGTTCAGGAATCGATCACCGCCGCAGATGCAAGGAGCAGGGTAGCCTAAACATCAGGGTTCATTCTTCTGTCGATCCTCCCTGACAAAGTATGGCTCCTCAGGCCGTTTCGTTGCCATCTCTCATGCGATTTGCTGTTCTCACGCTGCTTTGGCTTTTCTCCTCCTTCGTCACCCTCCGGGCGGACGAGGCCAGTGCGCGGCTCGATGGTATTTTGGAGGCGCATTGGCAGAAAAAGGGCCTCAAACCGAACGCACCGGCCGGGGACGAGGTTTTTCTGCGACGCGTGTTTTTGGATGTGATCGGACGAATCCCGACGCTGGAGGAGGCGCGGGCGTTTTTGGCGGATTCGAGTGCGGACAAGCGGGCGCGGCTCATTGACCAGCTGCTCGTAAGCGATGGTTATGCGCTGCATTGGTTTAACTATTGGGCGGATGTGCTGCGTGCGCAGTCGCAGCTCACGCGACGCGGGCATCATGCGATGTTTTGCGATCTCATCCGCGATTCACTGCGGACGAACAAACCCTACGATCAATGGGTGCGTGAGATGCTCGCGGCGCGTGGCGACATCTTTGATGCGCCGGGCACCGCCTTCTATCTGCGGGACACCGGCATGCCGCTGGACAATCTGGCCAACCTCACGCGCATCTTCCTCGGCACACGCATCGAGTGCGCGCAGTGCCACAATCATCCCTTCGATAAATGGTCGCAGATGGACTTCTACCAGATGGCGGCGTTCACCTTTGGCAATGAGTTCAGTCACTGGAGAAAGATCCCTGTCTTCCGCGAGGCGCTGTCGAAAGTGAGCCCCTACAAAGGCCCCGAGCGGCCCAAAATGGGCGTCGCCATCGAGAACTCGCTCAGCCCGCAAACCTACGCCGGCATGGTTTGGATGGACCATCCGCTGAAACTGCCGCACGACTATCAATACAGCGACGCCAAGCCGCACGACGAGGTGAAGGCCGCTGTCATGTTCGGCAAAGAGCCTCCGGAGGTCACGGGCGAGGCACATCTCGACACCTTTGCCGCCTGGGTCACCTCGCCGGAGAATCCACGCTTCACCACCGTCGTCGTGAACCGCCTGTGGAAGCGCTTGTTTGGCCTCGCCAACATCGAACCGCTCGATGAGCTCATGGACAGCACCGTTCCCGTCATTCCAGCGCTGCAAAAGGAGCTGGAGCAGCACATGAAGGCGCTGCGTTACGACTTGAAGGCCTTTTTGCGCACACTGCTGAACACACGAGCTTACCAGGCCGAGTGCGTGCGTGCCGAGATCGCGGCGGGTGAGACCAGTCACTTCATCGGCCCCATTTTGCGTCGCATGAGCGCGGAGCAGGCCTGGGACAGCCTCGTCACGCTGATCAATGTCACGCCCGATGTGCCGAACCGCATCACTCGCGATTACCTGCGCCGCAGCCGCGCGATTGGCCGTGACTCCATCGTCGCCCAGCGGCTCATGACCTCCGACGAGATCTTTGAAGGCGTCAAAACCGCCGCTGCGACCTACGTGCAAAACGCGCAGACCACCCAGCGCCTGCAAAAGGAACTCGAAGCCGCCAAAGCCGCTGGCGACAAAGAACTCGTCAGACAGATCAGCAAGCAGATGACCACCGTCGAGAACAACCAACGTGATGCCGTTCGCACCCACGTCCACATTCCCGCCGCGAAGAAGCTCGCCGCCCAAGAGCAGCGCGTCATCGCCAACTTTGATGGCCCGGATGCCGGCCTGCAAGGCAGTGACTTGTTCGAGAAGGTGTATCGGGAGTTCCGCGATCTGCGGAAGTGGGACGACCTCTTTCCTGCTGATGCGAGGCGCTGGAACATTCCGGAAAAAGACCGCGAAAAGTTCAGCCAGGCCCGATTCACGCAATGCACCAGCTACCTGCGTGCCTCCGAGATCGAGCAACCTGCCAGCGGTGGCCATTTCCTGCGCGAATTCGGCCAAAGCGACCGCGAAGTCATCGAAAACGCCTCCACCGACGCCTCCATCACTCAGGCCCTGCAATTGATGAACAGCAGTCTCATCCCCATCGCGCTCAGCGAATGGGGTGCTCTGACGCTTTCGCTGAAAAACGCCCCAGAGCCGATGGAGGTTGTCTATCTCGCTCTACTGACCCGGAAGCCCACGGAAGCGGAGAAAGCGAAGCTCGCGGGTTTGAGCACGGAAGATGTCGTTTATGCGCTGCTGAACGGTCAGCAGTTTTTGTTTGTGCAATGAGGCTGAAGTAGTCGGGCGGCACGCATGGAGGTCATCGAAGAGTTCATTTCCACATCTCGTGCACCTTGCTGATGATGCGTTCCTCCAGCGAGTCGGCGAACTTCTCGGGGTGCAGCGGATTCGACCAGTAAATGATGGAGCGATACGCCTCGTAGCCGCCTTCGTGCAGCACGCGCTTGCTGGGGATGTAGGCGAGCACGTCGTTGCAATAACCCGCGACCCACAGCTTGCCGGGACCGGTGAATTCGCGCTTCAAACGCAGCGAGTAGTCCACGCAGGTCTCGCCGCTGAGGGCGACAAAGGTCAAATCGTGGCCGAAACGCACGAGTTGCACCGGAAAGTCGTAATGATCGCGCAACTCGCCCTTCTTCAGCGCGAACAAGCGTCGCTCGTCCCATTTGCGGTCGTAGCCGCTGCTGGTTTCCAGGCGCTTTTCGAGATCGGCGGCGGACGGGATGGATTCGTAATCGAGACGCGTCGTCTGCCAGTCGATGTGCAGCGGGCCGGTGATCGGTTTCGGCTTCGCATCGATCGCCGCTTCCACTGCTGTCGCGAGGCTTTGACCATGCCTCATGCTGAAGATGGGACTGAACCGCGGATACGCATTTTGATCGCCACCGCAGCCCATCATGAACAGCGCCACGGTGCCCGGATGCGCCTCCTCGATCATCGCCTGCGCATGGCCCGCGTAGTCGCCGTGCCATTGCTTAATGCTCATCGACGTATTGTGACACGCATAGCCGAACAGGATCGCCGCGAGCTTGTTGTCCCCTGTCGTCACCGTGAGGACCGGCACATCGTGATCCACCACGCCTTCGGGATTCGGGCTGTTCAAATACGGATCGCCCGTTGGCTTGTCACTCTTCAGCCTGCGATTCATCGCGAAGCCGCATCGCGCATGACCATGGCTGATGGTGGCTGGCTCGAGCGACTTCAAAGCCTCGCCGATGATGCCGACGATCTTGTCCGTGAGGAAGGCGTTGTAGCGCAAGCATCGCTCCTTCCGCAGCGGATCGGTGAGGCCCATGAACTCCAGTTCGGTGTATTTCAGCTCCGGTCCGCAATGCGTGTGCGAGCAGTTCATCAGCAGCGACTTCTCTGGCAGGCCAAACTTCGCCTTCACCTCCTTTGCGACCACCTCGCGAAGCTGGTGTGTCACTTCCACTAGGTCCAGAGTGACCATCACAAACCGCGTCCCCTTCGTATCTTCGATGGCGAGCGTCTTCGCAAACAACTCCATCGCCGTGCTCTCGGCGGGCACTTCCCGACCCGCGAACCCCGCCAGGCACATGGGCTCCTGCGGCGTGATGACCGCCTTCGCGGCCGCGGCTTTCCAGTCGGGCGTTTGTGCGACGAGTGCAAAGGGACAAAGCAAAAGGAGACTGAGGAGAGCTTTCATGAGGAACCTTTACGGCCTGAACGTCCGCTTCCTCACGAGGCATGATGCTCTGTCGCGTGAGAGACCTCCTTCACTCCACCCAAAACGAGAACAGCCGTCCGTTCTGCACGCTGAACTCCAATCTCACCGGCTGGCCTTTCCGCGCGGATAGCTTGGTGAGTTCGGGAAGGGCGATGTCGATGGCATCGCGTTCCTTGATCGTGATCTTTTGCAGCGAGGAGCCGGATTCATCGAGCAGGCTCACGGTGAGGATGCCGAACTTCGCCGCCGCATTCACATGCAGCGTGCCGCCATCGTGGATGAAGGGCTTTGTCCGCAGGATACCGGGGCGGTAATTGCCCTCCATGGCGACAAAGCGGTCCGTCTTGATGGTGGCGAGGCCGAGTGATCCGCGAAACGGCGACACACCGGCGAGGAGCTTCGGATTGTCCTCAGGAATCCAGCGGGTGCTGTGCAGACCATTGCGCCCGGTGTAGTAGAACCACAGCTCATCGCCGACGACGAGCGGATCGGCTGTCGGTGGCGAGATGACGCTGCGATCCCATTCGCCAAAGCCGCCCTGCGCGAGGAAGGGCGAGCGATCGCTAAGACGCTGCCATGTTTTGTTGTCGCGGCTCACGGCGAGCTGGATGGGCAGCGTGACGCTGTCGGGGTTGTTTAAAAACATGTGCACGAGACCGATGTGCAGCCCGGCATACGGAATGCTGCGCATGTCGTAAATTTCGGTGGTGGGCGAGTCCTGCGCATCACTCGCCATGACGAGATCGCCCTTCTCAGGCGTCCAGTGGATGAAGTCGGTGCTTTCGCAGCGGATCACGGCGCGGCCAGCGTTGTATTGCAAGTTGGGCTCTGCGGCTTGCGCGGCCTTCTTTTCATCCGTGACGACTCCGAAGGCTCGTCCGAGCATGATCCAACGCTGACGCTTCTCGTCCCAGTTCACATGGATCGGCGCATCGAGCGTCGCGTAGCTCGCGGGCTCGTTGTGCGGCGTCCAGTGGATACCATCGGGGCTGAAGGCCACGCCCAGCGCGGTGAGCTTGCCCGGCTTCGAGGTGGGCGTGCGCTGGAACTTCCGGTCGATCCAGAGGTAGGCCATCTTGTAGCGCTTTTGCGGATCGGTCTCGCGCTTGTCTTTGATGACGCCGCTCGCGTAGCAAAAGTAGGTCCATCCGCGCTCGCGGGAGCGCAAATAGGCCAGCTTCTCCGGCTGCGCTTCTTTTTGGTCAAACTCGAAGCCGCTGAGGATCACGCGATTCGTCGGCTCCGCGTCGAACTCGGGAAACAGATGCAGCTTCGGCCGCTCCCAGTTGATGCCGTCCTTGCTCGTGAAGTAAAACACACCCGGCCCGCCGCCATCGATCCACGCTTTGAAAAGGCGCTCCTCCTCATCAAAGAGCACCGAAGGCAAAAAGTAGCCCTCAGGCTCCCATTTCGCCCTCGGCACGATCATGGGGTTTGCCTCATGCTTCCGCGCCTGCTGCACCCGCCGCGTGAGATGCTCCGTGTGCTCGATGAGGTGATCATCGAGGAAAAGTTGATGCTGTTTGCCGATGCGGATGGGCTCGGCGGCAGTGGCGAAAGCAGCCGTGAGCAGGACGAAGAGGGATGCCTTCATGCGAAAATCTCCTTCACGACCTTTCCCTTCACGTCTGTGAGCCGGAAATCACGCCCACCGTAACGGAACGTCAGCCGCTCGTGATCGAGGCCGAGCAGGTGCAGCATCGTCGCGTGCAAGTCGTGAATGTGCACTTTGCCATCAATCGCCTCGATGCCGAGATCGTCCGTCGCGCCGTGGATGTGGCCGGCCTTCACACCGCCGCCGGCCATCCACATGCTGTAGCCTTTGTTGTTGTGCCCGCGGCCATCCTGCGTGGCATCATCGGGCGTGCGGCCAAACTCGCCGCCCCAAAGCACGAGCGTGTCCTCCAGCAATCCACGTTGGTCGAGGTCGTGCAGCAAGCCCGCGATGGGTTTGTCGATCTGCGAGCAGTTGCGTGTCATGCCGCTTTGCAGTGAGCCGTGCAGGTCCCACTCCATGTGGCTGATTTCGATGAAACGCACGCCCGCCTCGGCGAATCGACGCGCGAGCAGGCACTGCCGGCCAAAGGTTTCGGTGGGCGATTTGTCCGCGCCGTAGAGTTGCAGCGTGGCTTTGCTCTCGCCGCTGAGATCCATCACGCGCGGCAGCTCGCCCTGCATGCGGAAGGCGAGTTCGTAGGATGAAATGATGCCTTCCACGCGCGGATCGCCCGTTTGGGCGAGCAGATCGCGATTCATCGCCTGCAACAAGTCGAGTTGCTGACGCTGCGCGGCGTTGTCGAGCCTCGAATTGGTGATGTTGCCGAGTTGCAGCTTCGCGCCGGGCTGGTTGGCATTGCCGAGCAACGTCGCGGAGGTGGACGCAGGCAAAAACGCGCTGGAGTAGTAACTCAGGCCGCCGAGCGCGGTGAGCGGATTGATGCTGATGAAGCCGGGAAGGCTTTCGTTTTCCGATCCGAGGCCGTAAACCGTCCACGAGCCCATCGATGGCCGCACAAACTGAAAACTGCCCGTGTGGAGCTGCTGCAGCGCCTGCGGATGGTTCTCATTGTCCGTGTGCATGCCACGCAGCACGCAGAGCTTGTCCGCCTGCTTCGCGAGCTCCGGAAACAGCTCCACGATGTCGATGCCACTCTGTCCATGCTTCGCGAACTTCCAGCGCGAGCCGAGCATCTTCGTGCCTTTGTTGCGTCCCGGCTCGCCATGCCGCCGCGTGAGCTCCGGCTTCGGATCAAACGTCTCCATGTGCGACGGTCCGCCGCGCATGCAGAGAAAGATGACGCGCTTCGCCCTCGCCGGAAAATGCGAGGCCAGCCGACTCTCCGCCGAAGCCATCCCTGCAAACGCGAGATAACCAAAACCTGCGGAGGCTTGCTGAAGGAGCTGGCGGCGGGTGTGCATGGCAAGAAGGTGGTTATCTCACCACGCGGAACTCCGCGCTGGCGATGATGGTTTGGCAAAGAGAGGTCCAGGCGGTCTCGGGGCCGCCGGTTTTCAAATAGGCGAGAGCATGGGCTTGCTCCGCAGGAGTGGGAGCGCGGAAGAAAGCGCGTTCGTAGAGCCTGCGCAGGCGTTGAATATCGTCGGTAAGAGTCGTGTCACTAAGCAGGCGCGTGGCGGTGTGGCGGGCTTGTTTGAGGACCCAGGCGTTGTTCATCAAAAAGAGCGACTGCGCGGGCACGAGGCTTTCCTCGCGCTGCGCCACGGGCCGCTCGGGCGGGGCGAAATTGAAAAGCGGAAACATCTCCGGCAGCGTGCCGCGAACGACGGGTAGATACACGCTGCGATGATGATCCACGATGGCCTCGACCGTCAGGAAGGGCTTGAAGGTGAAAAGCTCCGCGTCCTTTTGCGGATGAAACCGATCAAGAAACGGCTTCTGCGGCGGATACGGATCAAGCTGGCCGCTGAGCGCGAAAATCGAGTCGCGCAGCACCTCCACCTCGACCGGGCGTGGTGCCATGCGCCAGAGCCACACGTTGTCAGGATCACTTTCGAGGCCGCCGGGTGATTGATCGGTGCTGCGCTGATAGGCCTGGCTGAGCACGATCTCGCGAATGAGCTTCTTCACGCTCCAGCCCTGCTGCATGAAGCGCACGGCGAGGTAATCGAGCAGCTCGGGATGGCTAGGCTTTGCGCCATTCACGCCAAAATCATCCGGCGTGGTCACCAAAGCGCGGCCAAACAGCTTCTGCCACACGCGGTTCACCATCACACGAGCGGTGAGCGGATTGTCGCGATGCGTGAGCCACTGGGCCAGCTCATAGCGGCCGCTTTGCGAACTCGATGGCGGTTTGGCACCGGGAATCGAAATCACCCGCAAAAAACCGCGCGGCACCGAGTCGCCGAGGCTCGTCGTTTCGCCGCGGATGTGGATGCGGCAGTCGGCAATGGCCTCGCGATCACGTGCGCCCATCGTCCAGGCCGGTTGCGGCGGCGCGGCGTCTTTGAGCGCCTCCACATCGTCTTCGAGTTTTTTGATTTTGATGTTCCACTCGGCGATCTCGGCCTCCATCGCCTTCAAATCGGCCTCCGCCTTCGCTTTGGCAGCTCCAGTGGCCGATTCGACCGCGCGCTTCGCCTCTGGCAGTCGCTTCTGGATGCGGTAGCGATCGCTGCGCGCCGTGTGCATGGCGAGCATGTCCGCATCCAGCTTCGTGAAGTAAGCGAGTGCCGCAGGAGCCAGCTTTTGCCCCGCCTCACCACCGAGCGCGTGAAACTCCGTGTGATGAAACATCGTCGCCTTGATGCCGCGAGGTCCGTGGCCGTAAAGCGGCTGCGTGCTGCGCAAAATGCCCGCGATGGCGTAGTAATCGGCCGTGGGAATGGGGTCGAATTTGTGATCGTGACAACGCGCACAAGCCACCGACAGCCCCAGCACGCCACGACTGATGACCTCAATCTGCTCATCGACCACATCCATGTGAAACAGATCCTGCTTCAGCTCCTCGAAGGCCTTCGCGCCAAGCGCGAGATAGGCGGTGGCCGTGAGTCGCTCGTCACGCTGCGCAGTGTCCTTCGCCGGCATCAAATCCCCCGCGATCTGCTCCTGGATGAACACATCGTAAGGCTTGTCCGCATTCAACGACGCGATCACGTAGTCGCGATAGCGCCACGCGTGGTAGTTCATGACATTCCGGTCGCGCCCGTTGCTGTCCGCATAACGCGCGACATCCAGCCAGTGACGCCCCCAGCGCTCGCCGAATTGGGCGCTGCTTAAAAGCGCATCAACAAGGTCAGAAAGATCCGTCTTGTCTGACACCGCCGACGGCGGCAGCCCCGTGAGATCGAGATGCAACCTGCGGACGAGTGCCGCACGACTCGCAGGCGCGTTTGGCTTGAGTTTTTTCTCCGCCAGCTTCGCGTCCACGAGACTGTCGATGCTCGCACCGGGCGTGGCCTGCGGTGGCAGCATCGCCCAGTGTTTTTTTCCTTCCTCCAGGCTCATCCCCGCTCCGAAAGCGGAACCGAGAGAAAACAGAAGCCAGACAAAACTGCGAAACATGTGCGGCAATCTACGCGGATGCCCCCGGCGTCTTTCCGCTCACCACGTCATCGCCGCCGTGCGCAGCGGCGGCGACACATGCCCCTTGCCATCCACGGCGGAGATATCAAACACATAGCTGCTGGCCGGAAGAAGCTGCCGACTGAGGTCCAACCGCGCCTCCATCGTTTCGATGGTAGCATAGGGCAGCGTTTCAGCCTCCGTGAATGCTTTGCCCGGCGTCACCAGCACCGGCGTCACGCGATAACTCTCCGCACCACTGCTCGCCGTCCAGCTCAGCGTGCCTTTGCTCATCACTGCCTTCGTGGGTGCCGCCACATCCTGCACCACCGTGCTCGCAGCGCGGATCGACACACGCCAGGCATCGATGCGGCCATTAGCGGGCGAGATCACCATGAGCGAATCTATGCCCGTCACCGTCATGCCTGCATTGCCGCCACTGAGACTCGTCAAAACGTGAGCGCTGCTCCAGTCGCGGCCATTGCCATCGGCGGAGAGGTAGAGGCGGCAGTGATTCTTCGAATGCGCTGTGAGCAGCGCCAGCACGCCATTCGGCAGAAGCTGCAAGGTCGGCAACTTGCCCGCTGCGGCCATTTTTTCCGGCGCGGACCACGTCTTGCCGCGATCTGTGGATCGCACACTCACCAGCGATGCCTTGGCGCTGCTACCCGTGCGCACGATGGCGAGCCAGTCACCGCCTTTCGTCGGCGAAACGGTCGTTTCGAGCCACGGCGTCGTCACTGGCGCTCCCGCCTTCACCATCGCCGCTGCCGTCGTGATGCTCGAAAGCACCGTCCAGCGTCTGCCGCGATCCACCGAGGTCAAAAGCATGGCGTGGTTGCCATGCTTGCCCCACGCATAGGCAGGCATGAACAACGCGCCATTTTCATCCTCGAACGTGTGCGGCAGCGGCCTTGCGATCACGCCAAACTCTGCCGGGCACTCGATCAAGGCTGTTTCCGAATGCCATGTGCGGCCCTCATCCTTCGAGATCGCGATTTGATAAGCATCCTCCGGCACATCCTTTGCCGTCATCTCGCCGCGCTTCTTCGGATCAGGCACCCAGCGCAGACCAAACGCGAGCAACGAGCCATCCCGCAGCTTGTCTGCCCACAGATCCACCATCTTCGCCATAGGCCAGTCATCCGGCTGGGCTTTCCATGTGGCTCCACCATCTTCTGAAACACTTGCCCCGGTCCCGCCAGACCCACCAAAGTCATCAGGATGATTTGGGTAAAACATCAGTAGCCGACTTCCCGCAGTCATCACCTGACCCGCACCCGTGATGCCCTCACGCTCGACGACGGTGATACGTGGCTGCACGAGCAACTCAGCGGCCCAAACGTGTCCGCAAACAAGGACAGTGAGGAGAAAGTGCTTCATTTCGCTGGAAGATATTTCACTAGATCCCGCATCGCGATCACCGTGCAGCCTTCATCTTTGAGGTGCTGCATGTAGCTCTCGAACTTCGCCGGATCAGTGCTCACCCACGGATGCTTGATGTCCGGCACGCCGTGAAAGGTCATCACCGCGATCCTACCATCCTTCGCCTGCGCCACGGCGGCTTTGAACTGCTCCAGTGTGCTGTCCGGCTTGCCATCGAAAGCCTGTGGCATGAGCAAAGGCTCATCCGCATCCGGATCGAAGGCCTTCGCGCCACCTGCTCTCGCGAACTGATATCCACGCTCGCCCAGCAACTTCACCGCCGCCTCGCTCGTCGCATAGCCGGGGTAGCAAAAGCTCACCGGCTTCGGAATGCCATGCTCAGCGCAACGCATCTCGATGAACTCCACATCCGCCGCCATTTGCTCTGGCTTCTGCTTTGTCACGCCGGCGTGCTTCCGCGTGTGATTGCCGATCTCAAAGCCATCCGCATGCAGCGCCTTGATCTGCTCCCAGGTCATGTAGTGCTTCTTATCCACCAGGAACTCAAACCCCTCCGTGATGAAGAACGTGGCTCCAAAGCCATGCTTTTTCAGCAGCGGTGCCACATAGTTCGACTGACTCGCCACCGAGTCGTCAAACGTGAGCACCACCAGCTTGTCCGGCACCGGATCGGCGTGCAACGACGTGGCGAGGAGCAGAGCGAAGAGAAGGCGTTTCATGTGACAGGTTGGAACGCGGCTACTTCCGCGTTTTTTGGACTTCTTCGATGGATTTGGCGATGTTCGTCTTCCACACGCCTTGGAGCTTGTCAGGTTCGGCGCGGTTGAGGGTCTTCAAAGCATCGTCGAACTGGCCGCGACGGGTTTGAATGCGGGCGATGCCTTGCAGGGCGGAATACTCGTCGGCACCGCCGAGGCGGGTTTTGCCTTCGAGAATGGCTTGGTAGGCTTCGAGGGCTTTGGCATCGTCTTTGAGGTTCAACTCGCGGTTTTGGGCGAGCAAAAGCAGGATGGTCTCGCGGACGCGTAGGTCGCCGGTGAAGTCCAAAGCGGCGCTGAGATCGGCTTCGGCTTTGTCTCCGGCTTTGGTGATGGAGTGGGCCCATCCGCGAGCTTGGAAGCCATCGCCGCGTTTCCAGAAAGGCCACTTCATGATGTCTTCGTTGGCAAACTGCTTCGTGACTTCGGCCGCTTTGAAGTTGGCGAGCAGGTTTTGCATCTGTGCGGATTTTTTGACGGCCTCGATGGGGATCTGGTCAATGAAGGTCGCGGTGCGGTCGAGCCGGGCGGCTTGTTCAAGTGTGGCGGCTTTTTGGAAGTCGGAGATCGGCGTGGTAACGGCGAGAGCGAGGAAGGGCTCGGGCTTGCGCTTTTGCATCGCGGCCTGAAAACCGAGCGCGAAGTCGGTGACGCTCGGATCGGCGTCGAACTGATGGGAGCGACCACCATAGAAGTGGGCGAACTTCATCGGGGCGTGGAAATTGGATACTCCGGTAGGTGAGAGGGCGCTGTGCTCCTCGCCGTCCTCGCGGATGCGCTGGCGGCAGAGATTGATGTGCCAAGGCAGGCTCTGCGTGGGGTGGCGGCCGATGATTTGATGCAGCGGATCGTTTTCATCCTGCGTGACGGGCAGGCTGATCTCGACGGTCCAGTGATCGTCGGCGATGTGCGTGGCGACCTCCGCTTTGGCATCCCAGGTGAACCACTGGCTGCGCGGCGTGCCGCGATCCAGATCGACGACATGCCCTGCGGGGCTGACGGCGATGGAGTAGTAGGAGTGCGTCTCGGTGGCGAGCTCGATCTCGATGGCGTCTCCATGCCAGAGCGCCTGGTCGTCATCGCGGGTGGTGGTGATGTTGGGTTTCTCGCCGCGTCGTTCCTCGCAACGAATGGCAAAGACGACGTTGTTGCCTTGCCATCCGGCTTTGAAGGAGGTGCCAAAGGTGGGCACGCGACCGGTTTGCAACTCGCGGAACTTGCCCGTGGCGGCGACGGGGCAGTTTTGCCAATACTCGTCGTCGAGTTTGCCGTCGATGACGATGTCCTTCGCATCGCCGACGAGGCGCACAGTGGGCACGGGGCCGCGTTTTTGGCCGAGTTGCTGCGACTTCATGCGCAGGCCTTTGAGGAAGTCGTCGATGAGGGCGAGTCGTTTGCCAAACAGGCTCGCGGCATCGGTTTTGGCCTTCGCTTTCTCGAAAAGGGCGAGCGCTTCATCGGCTGTTGCCTTGTCCTCGTCCATGAACTTCCAGTTTGCTTCACAGTAGGTGAAGAAGGTGTGCATCTCGCTTTCGGCGGGGCCGTAGAAGAGGCGGCAATACTCACGCAGGGTTGCGGTTGGTTCGTAGCCGGGCCAGTAGGCGCGGGCGGTGAAATAGACGAGGAAGTGATTGAAGCCGATGCCGACTTTATCGAAGTCGTTGCGCACGGTGAGCCAGATATCCTCGCCTTGTGACATGCCTTTGGTGGCGAGGACGCTGTCGCCCATCGACTGCGCGGCAAAGGCGGGCAGATACCAGCCGCGATCGGTGAAGGGATAGTTCTCGAAGTTGATGATGGGGTTGTCTGTCTTTTTCGCCCAGGCGGCACGCAGGGCTTCCGGCGCGGCCTCGCCCTCGGCTTTGGAGGCGGCGATGTTCATCGGGCGACGACCGCCGACGATGCCGACGAGCACGTTGGGCTCCAGTTTGGCGATCTTCAGCGGTGGCAGGGTATAGACGCCGTAAGCGCAGTTCAGCACTTTGGCGTTCGGATGCGTTTTGCCGACCTCTTTGGCCACGCGATTGACGAAGTCCCACACATAGTCACTGAGCAGGCCGCGCTCGATGCGCTCGGGCGAGTCCTTGCCTTTGCACTTCTCGCATTGGCAAATGGAGGTGTAGCCATCGGGCGGCATGATGGAGATGCTTTCAAGCTGGAAGGTATCGAGCAGCGCCCGCGCATAGCGCACGGTCTCGCGGAAAAGTTCGTCGTTCGAGTAGCAGAGCTGGCATTTCGAATCGCCGGCCTTGAAGTCGGGCTTGCCGCCGTAGATCGCAAACCAGTCGGGATGTGCATCGAAGACGGCCTGGCGATTCGTCATGTTCGCCATTCCGTGGGCGATTTGCAGGCGCTCGTCGTTGCGAATGCCGAGTCGCATGACCCATAGCGCGGAGTCGGGCTCGCAAGTGGCGAAGCGGAAGTTGAACTGCCGCAGCGCAAAGTCGGGCTTCACGGTTTCGTCGAGCTTCGGCAGCTCGATGGTTTTTGAAGTGGGCAACACCTCGCCGAGTTCGCCCGGCAGATACCAGCGAGCGCCGAGCTTTTGCAAAAAGCCGCTCACCGCATTGAAGCTGCCACGTTCGTCGAGGCCCCAGACTTCGAGTGTTTCGCCATCGAGGGGGATTTTGGTGCGGTGCTTATACAAACCGGGATTCGGCAGTCCATACGGTGCTCCGACGATCTTTTCCCACTCGGCCTGTGCTCGCGGGATGTCGCCATTGTGTTTCGCAAAGGGCCCAACCGGCTCGAAGTCGGCATCATCGCCGATCAGCGCCAGCCAGTCCGCGCCGCTGGCGATGCGATACGCGCCGTCATTGAGCCCCTCGGCCTTCACCGGGCATGAAGCGCTGGCTCCGACGAAGACTTTGATCGCATTACCCGAAGGCTGCGTGACGATGGGCAGCTTCGCACCGCTGATCTTCTCGACCTGCTGCCGGAACTCATGCGCCGCAACACGAGCCATGCGTGTGGGCTTGTCCGCGATGACGATCTCGGCGCGAGGCTGGCCGTTTTCGACGAGGAAGGGCTGGGCAAGTGCCGAGGAGGCGAGGAAGATGGCTAAAAGTAGTCGAAGCATATGCAGATGGACCAAACGGAAGCTGCTAAAGGTTCACTCCACGAAAGTTATGGCGAGCAAACCCCGCTGCATCGCGATCACTTTTGCTCAGCATCATCTTCATCGTCATCAAACACATAGACCGTCTTGGCGTGCTCCTGCCCCACCAGTCGCGTTTCTCCAAACCGCATCGTCAGCGGCCTCGCCTTCACCTGACAACGTGCGGCAACGGCTTCACACAGCGACTGGGAATGTGAGACGATGATGATCTGCGAGTGCTCCGATGCCGTGGCGATGAGATCGGCCAAGGCTGGCAGCACCGACTCATTCAGGCTCGTTTCCGGTTCATTGAGCACAAGCAGTGGAGGTGGCCGTGGACTGCACAGCACGGCGGCGAGGCAGATGAACTGCAGGGTGCCGTCGGACAACTCATGGCCGTGCAACGGACGAGGCAGCGAGTGTGCATGAAACGCGAGGCTGAACCAGTCGCCGCAATCGACTTCAAGACGCGAATCAGGAAATGCCTTCGTCATGGCCGAGTGAAAGGCTTCCGCCAGATCGGACTCGTTGATGCTTTGGATCACGGCGGGCAGATTGGCGGCGTCTTCGTTGAGCACGGGCGACCAATACCCACGCACGGGTTTTCTCGCAGGTGCGTCAGCATCGGTGCGCATCGTGTGGTAGAAACGCCAGCGCTCCAAACTCAGTCTTGCATTCAGAAGCTGCGGGCAGCTCTGCAAATCACGCACCAGCGTCAGCATGGATTCGGATGCTCCAGGCGGCTCGCTGAGCGAATGCATGACACCTTTGGTGTCGGCGACGCGGACTTGATTTCGAGTGCGCTTGGCCACAAGCCTTTTGCCGTAGCGCAGTTCCTCCGTTTTGATGTCGGGATCGAGCTTGAAGGCCGTGGGATCTCCTGGCGTGGCTGGCATGAGACCACACTCGAATGCATAGCTGAAATCAGCCGACTCCACTTCAGCCGAGAAGGTCGTCAGTCGCGCGTGTTCCCCATTGCCCGTCCACAGGAGACTGCGCATTCCGCCCTCGCCCGCCACGGCTTCGGCGAATCCTCCTCGCGCCATTGAGGACACCAAACGGAGGGCGCGGTAGATGTTCGTCTTGCCCACGCCATTCGCCCCACGCAGCAGTGTCACACGCCCGAGGCGCAGTCGCAGATCGCGCAGCGATCGGTAGCCGGAGAGGCGCACAGATTGAATCATGCCGGGCATCCAAGCGGGTGACACCCGTTCTGTCCAGTATCTGCTCTGCAAGCCGGGAAGCAGAAGCCCGAAAGCCGGGCGCATCCTTCGCGTTCAACATGTCCATGATTCGCCTGCTTTGCCTTCTCTCGCTTTGGTTCGTCAGTTCGCTGGGTGCTGCATCGAGGCCGAACATCATTTTCATCCTCGCCGACGACTACGGCTGGGGTGATCCGGCTTGCTATGGGCATCCATATGCGAAGACGCCGAACATCGACCGACTCGCGCGTGAGGGCACGCGGTTCACGCAGTTCTATGCCACGGGCGTGACCTGCTGCCCGGCTCGCACGGGCCTCATGACGGGCAAACGGCCTGCGACCTTTGCGAAGTATCCGGCCAGCTTTGGCTTTGGAGATCGCGTGACGGTGACTGAGCTGATGAAAAAGGCCGGTTACGCCACGGGCCACTTTGGCAAATGGCACATCGGGCCAACCGTGACGCCTGGAACGTATGGCATCGACGTGATTGGCTCCGACGAAGAAAACGCGGCTCCAAAGCCGGTCGATGGCGGCAAGGACACACGGCTCTACGACAACGCCATCGCCTTTCTGGAGAAGCACAAGGACGTGCCCTTTTACATGAATGTGTGGGGCCACATCACGCATCATCCCATCCAGCCGCAGCAGCGCTTTGTGGATGAATTTGCCAGCTTGAAGGTGAAGGACGCCGACTTCTCCGACTACCAACGCGAAAAATTCGCCACGGTGCGAAAACACGGCGGCGATGTCGATGACTCCATGCGGCGATTCCTCGGCGAGGCCTTCTCCATGGATCAGGACATCGGTCGCCTGCTGGCAAAGCTCGATGAACTCAAACTCACCGAAAACACCTTCGTGGTCTTCAACAGCGACCAAGGCCCCTCATCGCCGCAGGATGTCTTGCGCGAGCGCAATGCCGCCAATGCTGCTAAGAAGCCGCTTTCTCCTGAAAAAGCCCGCCTCGCGCATCATCTGCTCGGCTACGCAGGTCGCGACGTTCGCGGAGGAAAACACGGCGACTACGAAGGCGGCGTGCGCGTGCCGTTCATCGTTCGTTGGCCGGGAAAAGTGCCCGCAGGTCGCGTGGACACCCAATCTGTGCTCAGCGGCACCGATTGGTTGCCGACTCTGTGTGCTATCACCGGCGTGACCATCGACGCGACTGACTTCGATGGCGAAGACGTCTCCGCCGCCTTCCTCGGCGGCGTCCACGTCCGCACGCAGCCGCTATTCTGGAAAGTGAACTCCGAGAAAGCCGATCCCGGCATGCGCTGGCAAAACTGGAAGCTTCACGTCCCACACCGCGCACGCGGCGAGGTCGAGCTCTACGACCTCGCTACAGACCCCGGCGAGCGAAACAACCTCGCCCCGCAGAAACCCGACCTCGTCCAAGACCTCACCACCCGCCTCAAAGCCTGGACCGACACACTGCCCAAGGCCTACGAGCACGGGGATGTGAAGGAGAATTGAGGGCGGCCCATCATTGCTTCTCCACATCAATCACCATGGCGTTCACCTTCGGCGCATCATGGATGTAAAGCAGCTTGCCGGGGCTGATCTCGCGAATGCTGGTGTAGTTGAAGCCGACTTTTTCGCTGATGACGCGATGCACGGGCCAGGTCTGGCCGCCGTCGAGGCTGAACATGAGGCAGCTCGCGGGGCGGCCGTAGCTGCAGGCGAGCACGCCGTTGCTCATGAGCACGAGATCGGGCAAAACGCGGCCGACTTCGAGTTCGATGGGCTTCGTCCAGGTTTTGCCAGCGTCGTGGGAAAACATCTGCTTCATGCGGCTGTTGCGATCACCGCGAATGACGGCGGTTTGCTCGGTGTCGCTCAGGCGGCACACGGCGGGCTCACCACCGGGGCCGATGGTGCTGAAGTAGGTCCAGGTTTTGCCTTCATCGGTGCTGCGCATGAGGTGGGACATGCGCACGGTGTTGTTGCGGCCATCGGGCAGCTTCACGGCCTTGCGACTCCACACAACCATCGTCGCGCCGCCGTCGGCATCGTTCCAGATGTGGCGCTCGCAGATGATTTGATCGCTTTTGGCCTCGTTCGTGAATTCCTTCGGCAGTTGGATCTCGTTGTCGATCATTTCAAAGCTCGTCGCATCGGCATTTAGGTGCGCCGTTTTGCCGGTCACACGGCCATCGGACTGCGTGCGAGTCCAGCGTGACACGGCGAGGATTTTTCCATCGGGCCGTCGCACACATGGCAGCGGCGTGGTGTCGAGTTTGTCGAGTCCGGGGATGGGCGTCCACGTTTTGCCGGCGTCTGTCGATTTGAGCAGGCCATACGGCTCGTAAAAAGCATCCGGCCCCTGCGCCACGCTCATGAGGAGCAGTCCGCTGCCCATGTCATAAAGATAAGGCCGCGTCTGGCGGATGTCGTCGCGTGGGATGTCCCACGGCTCGCTCATGGTAATCCTCAGCGGTGAAGCTGGCAAAGGAGCGGTCGTTTTGCGCGTGCCGAGCTTCACCGATTGCCAGATCGCCTCGCCCGTGGCGGTTTTGGCGCTCGATCCGAACTGGATGAAGGCCTCCGGCGAGTCCGCAGACTTCCAGAAAGCGCCCTGGCCTTCCACCTTCTTCACGCCATCGACCCACATCTCCATGTCCGTGCCGCGTATGATGAGGCGGTAGGTGTGAAAGCGGTTCGTCGTGTCCATCGGGATGAAGCGGTCCGTGTGGCTCGCCGCCTGATTCGCGAAGAGCACGAG
>JBIKYB010000264.1:0-7033 GCA_044355475.1 Prosthecobacter sp. | reverse complement strand
GCGTCTTGCTGTCATCGACTTTCAAATCGGTCGTTTTGCCAGCGGCGACGTTGCGGATCAAATCATCACGCAGCGCGGCCATCTCACGGGTCTTCTTCACTTCATCGGGGTAATTCTGCGGACCATAGGGATTGTAGCGCTGGCCGTGGGTGTGGACGCCATTGAGGATGTTGTAGTCGCAGTTCCAGAACCAATCCTTCTGCTTCACGGCTTCGTGCACGAGCTTTGGATCGGCCTTCGACTCGTAGCTGGCGTGACCATACAGGCCGGTGGCGAGCATTTTGGCGACTTCGGCATAGCCCGCATCCGTGGGCACAAAACCACCGGTGGTGAAGGCCTCGCCGCCCTTGGCATAAATGGCCTTCGTGGGCGAGAAGAGGTCGATGTAGGTCAGCGAGTGCTTCTTCGCGACCTTCTCGATAGCGGCGGCATAGAGCAGCAGGTTGGAGTTTTCCACATCGCCCTTTGGCAGATCGCGTTTCGCGCTCTGATCTTCATACGCGACGGGGCTGACGAGCACCAAACGCGGCGCAGTTTTGCCGTTGTAGGCCTTGCTCAAGGTGTGCGTGACCCAGGCGTCGAGTTCGGCCTCGAAGTTGCCCACCTTGCTCGCACCATCGAAGGATTCGTTGTAGCCGAAGAAGCCGACGACCGTGTCCGCTTTCAGATGCGTGAGCCACTGGTCCGGCGTGGGGTAGAAGCCCTTGCCGTTGTGAGTCGTCTTGTCGGGGTGGAATTTCTCCGCGCCGGGGAAGGCCCACTGCGAAACGCGGGCGGGATGCGGACGGAAGCCGGGCGTATCGCCCACATGGCCCATGTTGCGGAAGAAGAGCGCCTGATTCGGATAACGAAGCTGCAGCTCCGTCTCGATGCGGCTGTACCAGGTGTCACGCTCGGCCAAACCATTGCCGACGAGCACGATGCGCTCGCCTTTCGACGGTGGTGCGACGTTTTGCGCACGAGCAGAGGTCGCGGCAGGCGGCTCGGCACTCGGTGCATGCGGCGCATTGTCCGGCTGCGTGGATTTGGCGGTCTTTTTGTCGCCCGGCAGGCCCAGCGAAGGACTTTTGCCGGTGGCGAAGTCGCCGGGCTTCAGATTGCGCTCTTTATAATAGTCGCTCTTCAGCGCGGAATACATCGTGGGGCTGAACGGATCCACAAAGGCCACATCCGCCTTCGCAGGTACTTCGAGGCCGAGCAGGTGATGCGTGGCATTCACGATCAGGCGGCGCAGATCTTCATCGGCGAAATCGACCGAGGCACCCATCGTGGTGCAGAAGGATTTGCCCGTCGTTTTGCCATCTGGCGCGGTGTACTCGAAAAGCCAGGCCAGCGCCTGCATCGGGTCGTTCTTCGGCCCGCGAATCGGCACCGAGCGGTCGTGCAGCGTCTCCGTCACTGCGCCACGCAGCAGAAGGGTCGCCTTGTTGAGGTCCAGGTTTTTGACGGCATAGACATCTGTGGTGCCAAAGATTTCATCCACCCCACGCAGCACGGGGTGCTTCAGGTTGGCGGTCTCAAACACACTGCGAGTGCCTTCCTTCTTGTGCGCTCCGTGATGCGCCACCCACTTCTCGCCGAGGATTTTGAGGCCGAACTCGCTCCACTTGAAGTCGCCCGTCTTCGCACCGCCGCTGAAGGCATGCGTGGCCGTGCGGAAGCCGATGACTGGCTTGCCAGCGTTCAGGAACTTCGCGAAATGCGCCAGATGATCGTCCGGGAGCTGACGGAAGCGCGTGCCGATGATCATGAGGTCCGCATCGCCGAGGAGTTCGGTGCCGCGGATGTTCTTTTGGTTGTTCGGGTCGATGTAGCCCGCCTTTTCGTCCGTGGAGAACAGCACGATGCAGTTGAAGCCATGCTTCTTCGCCAAAATCTTCGCCAGCATCGGCATCGACTCCTCCGTGCGATATTCCTCATCACCGGCGACGAGCACGATTTTCTTGCCCCCCCCGGCTCCGCCCGGATTCGCGGCGATTTCGAGGTATTCCTGCGCGGACGCGACCGAGCCAAGGAGGGCGAGGGAGAATAGAAGATGCTTCATGGTTGGGAAAACTGCGGGGCGGATATACCGCACCAAAAGCCCGAACCGGACAAGAAAATTGCCCATTCGACACTTTTTCTGCCTACGCCACCAGCTTTCGCAGCCGCTCCGTGACTTCATCCCGGCTCAAAACACCAGCCGCGACAGCGAGCGTGAGGTTTTCCCACTCATCAGCATCGAGTTCTTCATTTATGAGGAGACCATTCTCGCTCAAAAACACCAGACATGTGGCGAGAGCGACTCGCTTGTTGCCATCCACGAAAGCGTGGTTGCTGCAAAGGTAGAAAAGATATGCGGCCGCGATTTCAACCGGATCGGAGATCATAGGCACGCCCAT
Source organism: Prosthecobacter sp. (assembly GCA_044355475.1). Lineage (GTDB taxonomy): Bacteria > Verrucomicrobiota > Verrucomicrobiia > Verrucomicrobiales > Verrucomicrobiaceae > Prosthecobacter. Next base: position 4,652 of record JBIKYB010000264.1, on the reverse strand, counting down.
CATGGTCGCCTGCGGAGCCGCGACGGCGGATTCGAGCAGTTCCCGCGAACGCAGCCCAGGACTGCCTCCATGTGCGGCGAGCACCTCAGCATGGATCGCGAGTACTGCATCAATGGTCGGATGCAGCAAAGGAACACTCATGACAGTCGGCGGAAGAGTTCGTTGTTCTTCTTGATGAGCCGCTTGGCTGTTTCAGCTGCTTTCGAGGCTTCAATGACCGTGGGAGCCATTGGTGCGATGGTGATCGTCCCGCCTGCATGCACTTCCACATTCACTTCGTCACCGACCTTGAGCCGAGCGAGCTGGAGTAGCGCAGAGTCGAAGATGATGCCTTGGGAATTGCCGATTTTGGAGATGGTCTTGAGCATGGGTTAAACTATGTATTACATGCCAATTTGTCAAAGCCGCATTCCATCTCGGCGGCCTCAAGCCACGATCTCCTTCAGCACGCCGGAGCTATCGCCATGCCGCTCGGCATTCACGCCGATGCCATGGAGCAAGGTGAGCCAGGTGTTGCACAGCGGTGTGTCCTTGGGTGCGACGATATTGTGGCCGAGCTTGATGCCCGCGCCGCCGCCGGTGAGGAGCGTGGGGCAGTTGTCGAGGTTGTGCTCGGTGCGGATGTTGCTGCCGTAGGCGAGGGCGACGTGATCAAAGAGGCGGCTGCCATCGGCTTCCTTCGTGGCTTTGAGCTTGTCGAGGAGTCCGGCGAGCAGTTCGCTTTGCACGAGATCGCGCTGCTGTGAGGCGGCGAGCTTTTCGCCCATGGTCGAATGGTAGTGACTCATGTCATGCGGGGCCACTTTGATGCCGATGCTCGTCAGCAGCGTGCTCACCGGCTGGCGGTAGGTCAGCACACGGGTGCTGTCCGTCTGCATCGCGGCGACGATGATGTCATACATGATTTTGATCTCTTCTTTGCCCGCGAGGCCTTCCTGAGGCTGAGGGATCGGTGCCTTCGGCTGCGGCACGCCGATCCATTGCTCGTCCTTCGCGAGGCGCGTCTCGATGTCGCGGATGCCCTGGAAGTATTCGTCGAGCTTGGCCTTGTCGTTTTTGCCAAGGCCACGCTGCATCGCCTTCGCGTTCTCCATCACCGTGTCGAGCACGCTGCGCTTCTGTGCGAGCATGGCTTTCTGCTGCTCGATGGGCGTCGTGTCCTTGGAAAACAGCCGATGAAACGCCTCCACCGGGCCTTTGTGACCGCCGATGGGTTTGCCGCTCACATCCCAAGCCATCGAAAGCCCCGGCCCATGTCCCGAAGCCTCCGCGTTCTCGCTGCCATTGAGCTGGAGCGAGGCAAAACGCGTCTCCATGCCGAGCTTCGCCGCCGCCACCTGATCCGCCGAGATGCTGTTGTGAAACGTCTGCCCCGGCTCCGCGAAGCGGTTCGCACCCGTGAGCCACATTGTGCTGCCCCAGTGCCCTTCGTTCGAGTATTTGTTCCAAAGCCCCTGCACCACCGTGAAGTCCGCCTTGTGCCTCGCCAGCGGCTTCAAGCCCTCCGGCAGCGTGTAATCCTTCCCCGTCTGCTTGATGTCCGGAAACCAAGTCTCCGTTGTGATCCCCCAGCCAAAGCCGAGGAACACCAGCCGCTTCGGCGGTGCGGAAGGAGTCGCTGCTGAAGCGAAGCGCCGAAAACCCAGTGACTCCAAAGCGGGCAGGGCGATAAGCGAGGTGCTGGACTGGAGGAAGTGACGGCGGGTTTTCATGAGGTGATTGGAGGCATGTTTTGCCACAGATTCAGGGAAGCCACAGATTTTGGGTTTTGAGCTAAACCTCAGGTAATCTGCGGCTTTCCTGAATCTGCGGCACAAATTCATAGAATGGATGAGTGTGACGCGTGGTTCTTGGGATGGGAAACAAACGTGAGATCGGCGGCAGATTTGCCGAAATGAAAGCAGATGCCCCAAGGAAGATCGAGCCAGCGCAGGCAGGTTTGCAGACGAGCGCGGTTCATGGCCGTCACCTCTTCGCCAAGGGCACTCACAGAGATGGCGGCCTGATCTTGGATGACGATACAGTCCAGCAATGCCATGCCCAAGCTTGTGACAGTGGCGGCAGGATTGACGGTGAATGAAACAGATTCGGCTCGCAACGCAGCGCTGATCAGACCGCTCCAAGTTGTGGGTCGATACCCGAGGCCAATGTCCGCCAAACAATGATTCGCGAGTTCGATCAAGGCCTTCGCCAAAGCCGGGTTGGATACGAATGATGGAGGCTCGATTGCAGGAAACTTCGCCGTCTTCGAAGTGTAAATGACACGCTTTGGGATGAAGCTGGCCTTTCCAAAATCCATCAGCATCCCGGTGCGAATCCGCCAAAACTTGCTGTAGGACAGGATTTGCGTGAAGTGTTCGGCATCAAACCCGCCGCGTAACACCTTCAGTTCTGGAATGAGCTTGTTCGGGAACACAATGTCGGCTTCAAAGGCGTCCGCCACATGCCCGCGATAGATCAAATCTCGCCGAGGCTTCGACAGATGCTCCAGTCCAGCCTTGGTGAGCCGAGAGACCAAGTCCTGATGATAAAACTCCTCCGCCAATCCAGGTCCAAGCACACGATGTGACTCCATCGCCAAGCCAATGATCTGATGACTGAAAGGATCTTTCTGCATAACGGGAAAGTTAATTTTGCCGCAGTTTCAGGAAAGCCACAGATTGGGTTTGGGATCTGAATTCATCTCAAAAGAGAATCTGCGGTTTCCCTGAATCTGCGGCAAATCCTTCATAATCACTTCGTCTTGAACTCTGTGCTGCGGACGAGCGCCTGAATGAACTCCCGCATCGCGAAGTTCTTCTTCCCCGCCTGCGCGATCATCTCATCCACCAGCGGCTCATCGCGGAAGCCCAGCGGCCTTCCTAACGCGAACTCGATCAAGGCTTCGCTGAAACTGCGGGCGAAGGCGTCGGACTTGCTGGCGATGATGTCGCGGAGGGAGAAATAGTCTTTGAAGGTGGGGCCTTTGTGGAAGGCGGCGGCGGAGTCGATGGTCCAGGTCTTCTTCGATTTCGGGTCGGGTTTGCCGTTCGCGTCGAGGGCGGTGTAGCTGTCTTCGGTGCGCCATTGGCCGGCGGCGTCGAAGTTTTCCAACCCGAAGCCGATGGGATCGATCTTGCGATGGCAACTGGCGCACTGCGGGTCCTCCTGATGCGCGAGCAAGCGCTCGTGCGTGGTGAGCACCTTGCCGGCGAGTCGCGTGATGGCAGGCACATTGGCAGGTGCGGGCGGCGGCGGATCGTGCAGGAGCTTGCGCAGCACCCAGGCTCCGCGTTCGACGGGGCTGGTGCGTTCGCCGTTACCGCCCATGAAATGAATGGCCGCCATGCCGAGCAAGCCACCGCGTGGAGAGTCCTTCGGCAGCGACACTTTTTCATAGCCTTCGCCCTTTACGCCGGGGATGCCGTAGTAGTGGGCGAGCACGCGATTGATCACGACGTAGTCGCTTTTCAACAGATCACGCAGGCTGGCGTTGTGCTTCAAGATGTGCGCGATGGTCTCGTGGATCTCGCCTTTGGCCGCGACCTTCGTGCCGGCGTCAAAGCGCGGATACAGCGCCCGATTCACCTCAAAGAAGTCGATGCGATCCAGCCCGAGCCATTGATGCACAAAGGCTGTCAAAAAGCCCTCCGAGCGAGGATCATCGAGCAGGCGATTCGTTTGTGCAGCGAGCACCTCAGGCTTCGAGAGGTTGCTTTGGCGCAGTTCAGCATCCGGCGGGGCGCTCCAGAGGAAATAGGAGAGTCGTGTGGCGAGTTCCGCACTCGTCAAAGAGCGGCGTTTTTCATCCGGCGATGGCTCTGCTAGGTAGAGAAACATCGGCGAGGCCAAAACGACGGCCAGCGTCTCCTTCAGCGCGGCCACGGGCTTGTCACCGGCTTTGCGGCGCACATCGTAGAGGCGCATCAAGCGATCGACATAGTCCGCAGGCGGCGTGGTGCCGCGAAAGGCCTCGGTGGCGAAGCACTCGAAGGCCGCACGCAGCTCGGCAGCAACAGGCACGGGCGATTTGTCATCGAGCGGCAACTTCAGCGCGGCAAAACCGGGCGGCACGGGCTTGGCTGCATTCGGCACGCGTTCGACCTCGATCCAGTCCACCCACAGCGCCAGCTCGGGGCCGATGCCGTTGCGCTTCACGGCCTCGGCACGCTTGCGATTGCCTTCTTCGTTCGTGTCCCAACTGCCTTTCTCGCGGAAGAACAGCGAGCGATTCTCACGCGTCAGGTTCGCTCGCGTCAGCGTGAGCGGGATCTCGATGATCTGCGGATTTTCCATCGTGCCGGTGATCTCGTAAGTGTTCAGCACCTTGCCCGTGCGGGCATGAATGCCGAAATCGAGGAAGCGACGCTCCGCTGGCGCATCCTTCACCGCCGCTGCTCGCACGCGGACAATGTAATCGCCCACCGGCCAGTCAAAAGGCACGAGCAGCTCGATGTAGTTCACGTTCAGCTCTGCCGGATGCCGCGTCTGCGTGCCGAGATAAGCGCCCTGACCCACCGCAGGCATCTGCGTGTAATACTCGTGATACTTCAGCCAGCCTGCGCCGAGTGAGTCGTTCGCGAGGTCGGCATCGTTCTCGCCTTTCTTATCAAAGCCAAACGTGCGCGGATTCGGCGCACCGGGGATGCGGGCCCACTCGCGGCGGAGGCGGG
>JBIKYB010000059.1:0-21967 GCA_044355475.1 Prosthecobacter sp. | reverse complement strand
CACCTTCTCCAGGGTCACCTGATCGTTCTCCAATTGTGCCTGGGCGATGAATTTTTTGTCAGCAAGGCGCTTGGACGCCTCCGCCTTCTGTTTGGCCACGGCGAGCTCGGAACGGCGCAGGAGCAACTCATCCTCAAGCTGTCGGAGTTTTTGCTGAGCTTCGCCATCGCTGTCAACTTTCTGCTCCAGATAGGGGGTGAAGTCGATGCGCTCGGATGGTGTGGTCAAGGCCGTCTTGGAGCTAGCCTTGGGCTTGGCTGAGCTGGACGACTTGGTTTGGGCCACATCCGTGGCGACGGGCGTGTTGGCCTGCGTTTCGAGCACATCAGCATATTTCTCGAAGGCATCCACATCATGCGGCAAACTAGCGGCGCTCAGGATCGCGGCCGTGACATCACGCCCGAGGTATTTTTCAAAATCCATCAGGGCAAACACTCCCACCTGCTTGGTGTCACGGACGAGGCTCTGGTTCTCGCTCTTCTGAATCTCGCGGTTCTCATCCGCGTCGATGTAGGCGGAAACCGTGGTCTGAAACTCGATCTCGTGGTTTTGAATCTTGGTTTTGAGGTCGGTGTTGTCGAGTTCGATGAGCACCTTGCCTTCCTTCACGTCTTCCTCAGTGATGAGGTAGCCTTCCGGGATCAGACTGAGGATTTTGGTAGGAATCTCGATCTCACTTTTCACTTCATTGTTTTGCAGGGCGCGTATTTCCCCCCCCTGAAGTACATTGATCTCCAGAGGGCCGCGCTGCACGAAGAAGGTCGGCACCTGCTGGCTATCGTCGCCTTTGCCTGACATGAGCCACCATCCTGCGACACCAAGTGCGGCGATGGTTCCTGCGGCGACAAGCCCTTTGATAGTCTTACCCTTTTTCATTCTACCTTTGGCTTTTCATTCTTTAATACGTCCACCCAGCCACCGTCTTTCTCGATAAACAACACCCCCATGTCACGCCAGAGTTGCAAGCGCGCGAGTGTGTGATTGATGCGGGTTGAGATGACAAGGTCACGAGTGGTGTTCATATCGCGCTGGGCATCCACGAGATCGATGGCGGTCCCCTGCCCCTCCGCATTGAAAGCCTCCTCGACCTCAAGACGAGCAGTGCTGATCTCCAGGCCACGCAGCGCTAGTTCATACAGCTTGCGCGCCACTTCAAGGTCACGCCATCCGGCACGCACATCACGCCGCACATCTTCCTCAGCCAGATCAAGCTCACGCCGTGCACGTTGCTCGGCGATCTGCGCCGCACGCATGGTATTGCGCTCCGGCTTCTGGTTAAGATTAAGATCGAGATCCAGGCCGAGGCTCGTACTGCGGTTGCGTGAGATGAGGGAGAAATCCGTACGGTCCGGGTTGTCCAGGATGTTGTAGTTCAGCAGAGAGTTGACCGAGGGTAGCGTGTCCTGCTTGGCCACCACCACACGACGGCTGGCGTCTTCAACTCGATCCCGTGAATTCCAAAGATCTATGCGACCCGCCAACCCCGTGTTGACGGCCTCCTCCAGCGTTCCTTTAGGCTCTAAGATTTCCAACTCGTCCATGTCCTTGTAGTCGAGCACGATGCGCTCCTTCACTGGCAGACCGAGTTGAATTTTCAAATCATCGAGCGCCTGCTCATAAGTACGCAGCGCACTGAGCCAACTGCGCTGGAAAGTGATCTGCGATTGGAGAAGACGACCGAGTGAGGACTTGCTGCGCAGGTTTGCCTCCGCCATTGCCGTCTCACGTTCCACCGTCTTATTGAAGGCCATGTAGGCCAGATGGGCGTTGCGAGCAGTTTCGCGCGCCTGGATCGCACGGAAATACTGCGAGGCCACCTCGACGGCAAAGGTCTTGCGGAACTGGGTGAAGTGTCGGATGGCGTAGAGCACAGTGCGCTCGCCTTGGGTGAGCGCCTCGGAAGCCGCCAAGTAACCGGCACCATTTAAAAGGGGCTGTGTCAGCGTGAACCCAAGCTGACTCGACCCGATGTCACGCCCCCCAGTGATGAAGCGCACAAAATCTGTCGTCAGGTTCGTAGCCAGCAACGCTCCTGTGCGCGTGAGGCTCGAAAAGCCCACGTCCGCGCTCGTGGCAAGCGTGGACGTGCGCACCAAATGGTTCACCCCAGTTTGAACCTTGTTGCTGTTCAAGGAGGAGGAGCCACGACCGGCGAAAATCGGCGTAAACTGCTGGCGGGTGAGCGTGAGATCGAGCGCGGCCAGATAGACCAGCTCTTTTTGCTGAAGGTAGTTGCGGTTTCGATGCACCGCGAAGTTCAGCGCCTCCGCTAAGCTCACCACCCGAGCATTCTCTTCAACAAAGCTACGATCCCCTAGAAAGTCAGCATTGCCGCTGCTTTTCCGCAGTTCCTCCATCCTCACCGGCGGTGGCGGTGTGATGTCCAGTAGCCCCTGACCCGAATTAGGCACCTTGCTGGCCTTCTTCCGCAGGAGGCCGAAGACCTCCTTATCCGCCCATTTTTTGTAGGTAGCACTCGAGCATGCGCTCATCCCCACGGCCATCAACGCCAGGACGGCGGGGGCTGACTTGAGGGAACGGCAAAATTGAAGCATGCGTAAAGATGCCGGCATCTGATGTGGTTGGCCGGAAGACTGGTTTTTCGGGGGGGCTTTGCATTACGAGACGCGACATGATTGTCTATCTATGGAATCCACAAAACCTCGTTGCCTGCCGCACACTCACCGTTACGTTCACCTCCCCATGTCCGACCTGCCCAAAGTCGCTGAAACTGAAGAACTGCTCAAGCAGACCTCCGGATCGCCCCCGACCCGGAAGACTCTCATCGAGAAACTCGACAATTGGGACGACTGGGCAAGTTGGGATGAATTCTACCGCACCTACTCAGGCTTCGTCTTCCACGTCGCCCGCAAAACCGGCCTGAGCGACGATGAGGCCAGCGACGTCGTGCAAGAGACCTTCATCGGTGTCGCTAAGAACCTGCAAAAGAAGAAGTTCGACACCAGTCTTGGCTCCTTCAAATCTTTCCTCCTCAACCAGGCTCGCTGGCGCATTCTCGACCAGTTCCGCCGTCGTAAGAAGCAGCAAAGCCGCGAGGCCAACCTCTACGCCGACGAAACCGACGAACGCCGCACCGCGCCCATCGACCGCTGCGCTGATCCGAATGGTGTCGCTCTCGAAAAACTCTGGGAAAAGGAATGGCAGGACAAGGTGATGGACATCGCGCTGCGTCGAGTGCGGGCGCTCGTCTCGCCGCGCCAGTTCCAGATTTTCTCCTGCTACGTCATCAAAGGCTGGAGCCCCGAGCGCGTGAAGAAGGAACTCGGCGTCAACGCCGCACAGGTTTACCTCGCTAAACATCGTGTGGGCCGCATTTTGAAGCGTGAGGCGGCGAAGCTGTCGGAGACGGAGCAGTAACCGAGCAGGTGCTTTCCAGACCGCGTTGACGAATCCTTGACCTCGCGACCGCTGAAAGCGTCTGCATCTCCATCGCGTAGGCCTCCCATGCGCCGCACACTCGCTCTCCTCCTCGCCATCTCGTCACTCCACGCCGCCGATCCCGTTCCGCTTTTCATCGAAGGCTATGCCGGGCAGCGCAGCGTGGCGCAGGGCGAGGAAATCCCCATCCACGTCAGCACCACGGCGGCGAAGTTTGAGATTGAGGTCACGCGACTCGGCGCAAAGCGCGAAGTCATGTGGAAAAAGGCCGATGTGCCCGGCGCGGCGCATCTCGTGCCGGAGGATGCCAGCGCGAATGGTTGTCGCTGGCCGGAGAGCGTGCGCGTGCCCGTCGGTGCGGATTGGAAGAGCGGCTACTACGAGGTCACGTTTCGCGCGGCGGATGGCGGCGGAAAGTGGACGCATCGCGGCGCACGAACGGCCAGCAGCAGCGCGTGGTTCATCGTGCGCCAAGCCAAGCCCGGCAGCACCTCGAAGATCCTTTTGCAGCTCTGCTCGAACACCTACAACGCCTACAACAACTGGGGCGGCTTCTCCGTGTATGCCTACAACAGCCTCTCGAAGAACCAGGGCAGCCGCGTGAGCTTTGAGCGGCCCGGCCCGTCGCAATTCGCCCGCTGGGAGCTGCCCTTCGTCGTGTGGGCGGAGCAAAACGGCTACCCGCTCGAGTTCGCCGCGAATGACGACCTCGAATTCCGCCCCGAGATGCTCGCCAGCTACAAACTCGTCCTCAGCGTCGGCCACGACGAGTATTGGAGCACGCCGATGCGCGACAACTTGGAGGCCTGGATCGCCAAAGGCGGCAACGTGGCCTTCTTCAGCGGCAACACCTGCTGCTGGCAGGTGCGCAGCGAGGCGGAGGGCCGCGCCTTCACCTGCTTCAAGCAGAACTACCACCTCGATCCCGTCTTCCAGACCCGCGACTTCAAAACGCTCAGCACCGCGTGGAGCCACCACCTGCTAGGCCGCTCGGAGAACAGTCTCACCGGCGTCGGCTTCCTCTGGGGCGGCTACATGCGCAGCCACGGCCAGTTCATGGACGGCGACGCCTCCTACATCGTCCACCGCCCCGACCACTGGATCTACGAAGGCACCGGCCTGAAGCGCGGCGACCGCTTTGGCGCAAAGGACACCATCGTCGGCTACGAGTGCGACGGCTGCGAGCTCGAGTGGCGCGACGGCCTGCCCTTCGCCACGCACAAGGACGGCACGCCGAAGAGCTTTGAAGTGCTCGGCACCTGCCCCGTGCGCTGGCACCCCGACGACGTCGAGTGGTATGAGAAATGGGAGATCGGCCGCACCGGCGCCGCCTGCCTCGGCCTCTACACGAACACCGGCACCGTCTTCACCGCCGCCACCACCGATTGGTCGCATGGGCTGCAAGGGAATGACGCGCATGTGGTGCGCATTACGAAGAATGTGTTGGAGAGGCTGGGGAAGTAGTGAATGACCCGAATGGGTGAACCGCACCTCACTCTTGTGCATGCAATTTCCTTTCCCTGCCATTTCTAAATTACCAGCATTGCTTGATGCTACAAACTGGTCTTGGAAAAGACCCTCATCTCATAACAGACGAATTGGGATAAAGTCTGAGTGGTGGATTGGTGTCGATGAAGAAGGAGTCGAATGGCTGGTGAAAATGAGAGGCAGTGACAAAGCCTCACGCGAACACACATTTTCTAAGTTGGCACAGCGGCTCGGTATCTCTTGCCAATCATCATCATATCTTTTGATCCCTTCGCCGCAGGCTCCCCCTAGACTTCATAAGCCGCACGCTGAGGGGTGCCAACTGGCCCTATGCCTAATAAATGAACATGCGCCAACGCATTGTTCATCTGACTGTCCGCTCTCATCTGTCTTTGGTAAGGGATTGACTGATGAAGTGATTCGAAGTGCAGAATTGCGAGCCGGCTTCAACCATCAAGATCTGGTTAAAGCCTCGGTGCTTGGTTTTTTGTGCGGACAATTGGAGCCATCTGAATTTATTCTTACCCGAGGGCATAAGTATGTGGTGATCGATAATGAACTGATGTTTGGAGGCGGGCCATGCCTCTTGGATTATGGATGGTTTCAGTCATCTGACAGGCAGGCTATCGCCTTGGAAGTCTGTCGGATGGTTCTTGAAATTCCCGATGAAGAATTGGCAATGATTGTCATGCCGCCTCGGCGCTACAAAGTTTCGAGCAATAAGGATTTGGAGGTGCATTTGCTGGCCGCAAAAAGCGAAGCAGAACGCTACATGAACAAATATAACCACGCATAAGGCCAGTCGCACGTGCAGATCAACTCGTCAGCAATCAGGAGATTACTGGACTCGAAAGCTGATGCAGATCCTGGTCGAACTTTCCATGTGTTGGCCTCAGTTCAGAAATTCTGAATTGAGATCAGCCGCTTTGATGGCGGCTTCCTTCCATTTTTTTCTGAATGCCACTTCAGCGGCCTGATCAGCCACCAATATATGAATTGCAATCCGGATTGCCTGTGGGACACCGATGATTGGGCTTAATGGATGAGTTGGCGCGGCTTCAAAAAGAGCCTCAAACAGTTGATAAATCTGAAATGCCAGGTCGTCCGTTGTCTTGGGCTTATCACGAAACAATGAAAGGATATCCGACCATGCGCATCCGAAAAGGTCGGGGTTAAAAGACGCTTCAAGACTCTCTGCAATGGAGAGTGGTGAAAGCAGAATGGTATTCCCAGCCATAAAATGCCGGGCCGATATTTTGTGATCAGCGACTCTGTGAACAAACTTCACCTGAATATGCGTGTTTTTGAGGGCACCTTTTCGGATAATTCGAAGATCGGACCATTGGCGGACATCGTCATACATCGACGATTGGATGACTGTCGGTTCCGTTTGGTTGAGGACTCCTAACATCAACTGCTCGAACAGATTTCCCCGCCGAGAATAAGAAAACGATACTGAGCTTAAATATGCGGAATCTTTCTCCCACTCGGCACAGAATCGATTGACGCTCGAGATGTCCGAGAACAGCCGACTAAGCGCGACATTCAGGTATAAGTTTGCGATCGCCTTGTCGTGATTACGCTTCTTCGAATAGAACTGCACTCCCCAAAATTTTTGAGTTCCGATCAGCTCGGGTGTTATCCGAATCTTTTGGCCCGAAAAATCGACTGCGAATTGATGAGTGTCTCCTTCAACCTCGAAACACACGGACGATGGCCCCAATTAATGCCGGAAACGGGTGAGGCATGAGTCTATCCACTCCTCTCTCTTGGGGCATTCCATCATTTGCGGCTTACTCACAGCCTCACTTAAGGCTTTGTCGATTCGATGCTTTCTCAGATGTGTTGAGTAGAGTGAAAAATCTCCACACGCATCTATTGCCCCCATGCGAACGCAGGCATCGATCTCTTCAACTTCGAGAGCAATTCTAGATGCCAAGGCTGGGATACTCTGACGAGTAGCCTCCGGTTCATAATATGGGTCGTATTCAGATGCCATTTGAGTCGAATATATCGGCGATTTTGGCGGCCGCCGAGTATCATGCAGTGATATTCGGCGGCGTCCGACAGCGGCGCAACAATCGTTTCCCGTGCCTCTGCCTTCGAATCTACGTCGAGCCGCTGCTGAGGTAGACTTCCTCAATGATCCGGCTGCAAATCGAGCCACTTGTCCGGCCTCAGCACCTTCATGGTCGGCGGACAGCGTTGGATAACCTCGTCGTCATTGGTGATCAGCGGGCATTTCAGTTCACGGGCCAACGCGACGTAGTGGGAGTCCGCGCCGCGAAGGGAGAGCCGAGCAGCCGCCCTCGCAGCGGCCTCGGCCAAGGATAAATCCACCTGCCGGAGGTAGAGCTTCGGAAAATGACTCAACCGCGTCGTTGAAACGCCGCCCATGGCCGAATCACCCGTGATGCGGGCCACGGCTCCCGCGACCTCGGCAAGCACAAGGGCCGGAGCATACAACCGGATGCCATTCCTAACGCAGTGATCGAAGAACGCATCCGCCGCCGCAAACTCCCGCTGATCCTCGATCTGCTCCGCCACAAACACACAAGCATCGACGACCAGATTCATCGGCGCAGGCTGCTGACGACGTCGCTGGCGGGGCGCTTGTCACGCGCTTTGCCACGCATGAGCTGGCGGAACTTTGTGGTGTCCTCGCGCCAGGTCTTGTAATCCGCCTCATCCAGCAACTTGCGCACAGCGATGCGATCCGCCGGGCGCAGCTTGGGGATGAGATTGGAGATTTGAAGGGCCGCAGAGCTCATGGGGTAATTTTGCGCTCACTCGACGAGCAATGCAACCAACCAGATGCCTCCGAAAGCCTTCCGCGTGCCCACCCGTTGGTTCCGCATGAAACCCACGCTGCTCCTTCTCGCGCTCACATCCTCACTTCTAGCAGCGGAGCGTCCAGAGGTCACAGTGCCGCGGCAGACGAGCGGGGACACGGCGGTGCAGCCGAAGTGGGAGGAGACGTTGACCATCACCGTCGGCACGAAGGACGCGGACATCGTCGGGAATGACCAGCGGGCCATCCAGGCGGCGGTGGATCATGTGGCGAGGCTCGGCGGCGGCACGGTGCGCATCCAGGCGGGCACTTACCGGCTGCGAAACGCCCTCTATCTGCAAAGCGGCGTGCATCTCATCGGCGAGGGAGACAAGACGCTGCTCATCAAAGAGCCCTCCACCACCACGCCACTAAAGCTCGACAGCGACTGGTATGACCAGGAGATCACGCTGCATGATTCCACAGGGTTCTGCGTCGGCGATGGCATCTGCCTGCGGGCCAAGGACGCCAAAACCGGTCGCCAGACCGTGATCAAGCGCACGCTCACCGCCCGCAGCGGCAACCGCTTCAAGCTCGACAAGCCCCTGCGCGAAAACTTGTGGCAGATGAACGACGCCACCTGCTCCACGCTCTTCCCGCTGCTCAGCGGCGAGTTCGTGGACGACCTGCGCATCGAAAACCTCGTGCTCGACGGCAACCGCGAGCACAACACCGAGCTCGATGGCAACTACGCCGGCTGCATTTTCCTCCAGGACTGCAACCGCATCCACATCCGTGGCGTCACCGCCCGCAACAACCACGGCGACGGCATCTCCTGGCAGATTTGCCACGACGTCGTGGTCGAAAACTGCGTCAGCGAGAACAACAAGAACCTCGGCCTGCATCCCGGCAGCGGCTCGCAGCGGCCGGTCATTCGCCACAACACCCTGCGCGGCAATGACATCGGCATCTTCTTCTGCTGGGGCGTCAAATACGGGCTCGCCGAGCAGAACACGATCGAGGGGAACCGCGTCGGCATCTCCATCGGCCACCGCGACACCGACAACCTCATCACCGGCAACACCATCCGCGGCAGCAAGCTCAATGGCGTGCTCTTCCGCCCCGAGCGCGGCCCCGACTTCGCCGGCCACTGCAACTGCATCGAGCACAACACCTTCATCGACAACGCCCCCGAAGGCGGCGCCATCATCGACATCCAGGGCGGCACCGAATCCATCACCATCCGCGATAACACCTTCACCGAAACACGCGGCGGCAAGAAGCGGGAGGTGGTCAAACAAGGCCCCGACACGAAGCAGATCGTCGTCGAGGGCAGCAAGACGAAGGGGCTGTGAACTCTGCGATCAAGGATATCACAACCAAAAGTTCGTAAAGTCGGGGCGCGAGCGTGGACTATCCCCGTACTGCGCCCAGATCGAAGTGCGGCACATGGCAGGTATCAACGTGCACACCACGAAGAAAAACGGCCACAACGCCAGCCTGAGCGTGCGACGGCGCATTGAGCCAATCTTCGTCTGAGCCAACAGCATCGGAGGGCTTCGCAAAAGCGCGCACCGAGGCTTGGAGCGTGTCAAAGCCTGATGAAAGCCACACCGCAGAGTTTGGAATGCCACAGAGGATTGATCCAGAAGGTGGTCTCTGCGGCGTTCCTGCCTCTGCGGTATTAAATCACTGTTTCCCGAGGTCGCCCCACAAGGGAGCTGCGCGGGCACCTCTTGGAAAATCAAAGCCTCCGCCCCGCCAAAGCTCGGAAATCGCTACTTTTCGGAGATGTGTGCGAAACTTGAGTTCATCGGCCTCATCGTGAAGCCATGGGCTCAGTGCGCCTGCGAACGCCGAAGAGTCGTCGCCATTTCAAAATGCTATCGCACATCAAAGCGCAACGTGGGGACTGGAGCTGGTTTCAGTGGCTGGTCACGATCCACCTCAAAGGGGTGCTGCAGGTTGTTGCCAGCGAGGTCTTCGAGGAGCGGGTCGATATGAATCGTGTGTGGGCTAGGCTGCCATGCTCCGACAGGGGTGAATGACCAGGCTTTGGCATCTGCGGCGACCTGGACGGCACCGAAAACGGTTTGAGTGCCCGTTTGTATGGTCAAAGCCGTGCGCAGCATGGCTGGATCAAGCGTTTCGTCGAAGCTGAGCTTCAACGGGGTGCGTGTGCCAGCCTGTGGTGCGATGAGCTTCCAGCGTCGGGGATCAGGGCAGTCATGGTCTGGGGCGGTGGCGGTGAGGGTGATGGCGGTCTCTTTTCCCAGCGGAACTCCAGCGGCGGAACGCCAGGACGCGGCGATTTTCAACCTGTGCGTCTCCCCTGCCCTGAGCACGGAGCCTTCGTCGATGTTCAGATTCACGCCGGTTTTTTGCCGACCAGGATGCAGCCAAAGAGTGAGACGCTTGCCATCGGGCGACCACAGCTCCGTCTCACGGAACGCTCCCTTCACCTCGCTCTCGTCTTGCCGGTGCAGGATGATGCGGTCGAGGAACACGCCCTGCTCCATCGGCTGGCTGAATTGAAGGTAAATTTTCAGCGCGTTCGCGGGCAGCACGGCGGGCGAAGCTAGGCTAACCGTGGGTTTCTCCGTCTTCGTCCGCTCAAACCACAGGCGCTGCGTGCTCCATGCGCCGTCGGTGGCTTGAAACTCGACGCGGTAGCTCTCCCCCGCGACCAAGGGCAGCGAGGGGGTGAAACGTACGCTGTCATTCTCCTTCGAGACACTGCCAAACAGCGGCGTGGCGGCCTCGCCGCGAAACACGCGCACCTCCCTGCCTGGTGCTTCGATCTGGCCTTGGTCGTTGAGGCGCACCTCAGCGGCGTGAAGCATCACGCTGCTGAGGAGGCAGAAAACCAACCACCGTTTCACGGCAGCGCGGCCACTTCGAGGCTCAGGGTGCCGGCGTTGTCACGCAGGACGACGACCTCGGTGTTGCTCAGCTTGTCCACCTGCACAGCGCCGAAGAGCGCATTGACGACTTCGATGCCATCCGGCCCTTTGGCTTCCTTTTCATCGCGGCGGGCGGCGTTTTCATTCGTCTCCGCGGCGTTAAGATAGTCCATGCTGATGCGCGCTCCCCACATGGCGCTGGGGCCGAAGAGGTTCTGCTTGAAGCGCTGGGTGTGGACAACGAGCCACTCCTTGCCGCTCTTGTCCTCGTAGCTGAAGAGGTCAAGCGGGCGGTTGCCGCTGCCGAGCTCCACCATGCTCACGCCCTTGACCTGCGCACCGCTTTCGAGGTCATCCACCTTGAATTTCGCCACCGGCGTGCAGGCGAATGCACCCACGACATAGGTGCCCTCTTTGGACGAATACGGCACGAAGCTCTGGATCGGGGCCTTCGTCTCCCACTTGCGATGCGCCACGTGGTAAGTCTCCGCGCTGAACACGCTGGCGGTCGCGCCATGCTTGATCGGCACGGGGATGCTGAAGATGCGGGAGGCGAACTCCTCATTGCAGGTGCCGGTGGCAAACACGCGGTCCTTGTCGAAAGCCACGTCCGTGATGTTCGTGACCTTGCTCGCGGTGCCCCCCGGCAGGGTGACGCGCACCCAGGGCAGCGGCTCGAGGTTCAGCGGAGCCACCTTGCCAGCGGCATCGACGGTCATGACCATGACCGCGTTGTCCGGGCGGCGCTGCACGGCCAGATACACCCGGCCGCTGGCCTGATTCACGGCGAGATCCTTGACGGTGATGTCCTCCTTCTTCGCACCGAGGCCGTCGGCGATCACCGCACCGATGTCCACCACCGGTTTTTCCAGCCGCGCATTCGCCGGGCCGACATCGCCGGTTTGAATCGCAAGGACGCTGGCCGTGCCCGGTTCCGCGACAAGCAGCAGCCCTTCCGGGCCGAAGCTGATCGAGCTGAGGGACTTAAGCTGCAAACCGCCGGTCTGCGGCGATTCGATGAACGCGGAGGCAGCGACCGGCGCGGCCGAGAGGCCGGGGGCGATCGTGAGAAGCATGAGCAGGCAGGTGAGTTTCATGGTCGGGGTGGGATGGAGTTCGTGCGGAGGGTACGGGATTGGGCGGTGGAATGTCACGGACAAAGATGAAATTGAAGTTCACACCGAGTTCATCGTCTGAGGCTTGATCTTTCGCTTAAAACAGCGACCCGATGCCTGCCGCATGAAAAAAAAGCCCGCTGAAGACCGCAAACCCGTGAAGCGCACGCTCACGCGCTGGCAATCCTTCAAGCGGCTGACGATGATGCTGCTGATGGGCGGCTCCCTGCTCTTCACACTGACGGTGGCGGTGGTCATCGGGGTGTACAGCCATCTGGCGAAGGATTACGACCTCACCCAGCTCGGCCAGATGCCGGAGCGCACCATCGTGATGGATTACAAGGGCGAGATCCTCGGCCGCATGCACGGGGAGAACCGCATCATCGTGCCGCTGAGCGAGGTGTCGCCGTGGTTTGTGAAAGCGCTGCTGGCGCGCGAGGACTCACGCTTTTACAGCCATAGCGGTGTGGACTTGAAAGGCGTGGCACGCGCGGCGGTGCGGAACATCAAGGACATGCGCATCGTGCAAGGCGCGAGCACGCTGACAATGCAGCTCGCCCGCAACAGCTTCCCGGATCTCGACGACCGCAGCATCCATCGCAAGCTGGTGGAGATGATGCTGGCGCGGCGCATCGAGAAGGCGGCGTCGAAGGAGCAGATCATCGAGCACTATGTGAACCGCATTTTCTACGGCCCGGGCATCTACGGCGTGCAGCGGGCCAGCCAGGTGTACTTCGGCAAGCATGCCAGCCAGCTCAATCTGAGCGAGGCGGCGATGATCGCAGGCATCATTCGCAGCCCGGTGCGTTTCTCGCCCTTCCGCAACTACGAGGGCGCTCTCAAAGAGCGCGACACGGTGCTCCAGCGCATGCTGGAGACGAAAGTCATCACGCCGGAGGAGGAACTGGCCGCGCGTTATGCGGACATCGCCCTGCACGCGCAGCCCGCTTTTCAGAGCCAGGGTGGTTACGCGCTCGACGCGGTGCGCCGCGATCTGGATCTCATTTTGGAGCAGCAGGAGATCGAGGACGGCGGCTTGCAGGTCTTCACCACGCTGAACAAAGACCTGCAGGACGCTGCGGAGCAATCGGTGGAAAAGCGCCTCGCCGCCGTGGAGAAGCTGAAAAGCTACCAGCACCCGAAGAAGGCCGATTTTGACAAGACCTGGGACGGCACGCAGGAGATCACCAGCACGCCGTATTTGCAGGCATCGCTCATGATGCTGGACAACGAGACCGGCGGCATCCTCGCGGTCGTGGGCGGGCGTGATTACCGCCACAGCAAGTACAACCGCGCCACGCAGGGCGAGCGGCAGATCGGCTCGACGGTGAAGCCGTTTGTGTATGCCGCCGGGGTCGCCGCAGGCTTCCTGCCAGGCACGCTGATCAATGACGCGCCGATCCAGCCCGGCGAGATCGACGAGTCCGATCCCGGTTGGAGTCCACAGAACTCGGACGGCAAGTTCCTCGGCCTGGCCACCGTCACCGACGGTCTGGTGAAAAGCCGCAACACGATGACCGTGCGCCTCGGCAACTACGCCAGCCTCAATCGCGTGATCGACCTGCTCACCAACGCGGGGTTTGGCAAGCCGCAGCGCACGCCGCAGATCTTCATCGGCAATCTGGCCGGGAATCCGCGCCAACTCACCAGTGCGATGAGCATTTTCCCGAACCAAGGCCTGCGCCGCCGCCCGTTCCTCATCGACCGCATCGTCGACAAGGCCGGCAACGTCATCTATCAGACGCCGGTGCTCGAATCCGAAGTGATCACGCCCAGCGTGGCCCACATGATGCGCCTCATGCTCGCGCAGGTCATTGATCGCGGCACGGCGGCCTCGCTGCGCAGCGAATACGGCTTCAAGGAACCCGGCGGCGGCAAAACCGGCACCACGAATGATTACAAGGACGCGTGGTTCGCCGGTTACACCGACCGCCTGACCTGCGGCGTATGGGTGGGCCTGGACAAGCCGCAGACGATCATTGAAGGCGGATACGGCGGCACGCTCTCCCTGCCGATCTGGGCGGATGTGATGAAGAAGGCCGTCGCGCTCGGCTACAAGACCGAGGTGCCGAAAGTGCTGCTGCCCCTCACCAAGGTGACGCTCTGCCGCGTGAGCAGCCAGCTCGCCACCGACGGCTGTGGTCGCGCTGGCACCGCGTATGAGGACGCCCTGCCCTACGACCTCGTGCCGCAGAACTTCTGCATGGAGCACCAGGGCTACGCCGCCCCGCAGCCGCAGCGCATGCAGCAGCCGGGACAAGGCCGCGGCTTGTTTGACCGCATCAAGGGCTGGTTCAGGTAAGCGGGTGCCTGGCAGGTGTTACTCCGCCTTCTTTTTCTTCTTCCCTTTGCCCTCGCCTTTCTCTTTCTTCTTCTCGGCACCGGAGGTGGGTTTGACTTCTTCCTTGGGCAAAGCGGCGGCGAGTTTCGTCTTGAGGTCGCTCATGCCGACTTCAGCGGCGAGGTTGGTCCACTCATACGGGTCTTTGGCGTGGTCGTACAGTTCTTCAGACCCGTCCGCATAGCGGATGTAGCGCCATTGGGCATCGCGCACGGCGTGGTTGCCTTTGCCATGCGTGCAGACGGCCACGCCGTCCCATTTCGCGGTGGGATCTTTGAGCAGCGACATCAAACTCGCGCCTTTGACATGCTCCGGCACTGGAAGGCCGGTGAGTTCGCAGAGGGTCGGATAGATGTTGGTGTAATCGATAGGAGCCTCGGTCTTGCTACCGGGTTTTGACACGCCTGGAGCCACAATCGCCATGCTGGTGCGC
Source organism: Prosthecobacter sp. (assembly GCA_044355475.1). Classification (GTDB taxonomy): domain Bacteria; phylum Verrucomicrobiota; class Verrucomicrobiia; order Verrucomicrobiales; family Verrucomicrobiaceae; genus Prosthecobacter. The sequence continues at coordinate 7,518 of JBIKYB010000059.1, read as the reverse complement.
GTGGCTTCTTCCCACAGGGCAAATTTACGCCAATGCTCCTTCTCACCGAGATGCCAGCCGTGGTCCGTCCACCACACGATGATGGTCTTGTCCTTGCGCGGACTTTGGTCAAGTCCGTCAAGCAAACGACCGACTTGATCATCGAGGAAGGAGATGGTGGCGAGGTAGGCCTGCACCGCTTTCTTCCATTGGTCACCCTTGAGCACGGCGGCGTGATCGCCTTCAGGCCCGGCCATTTTCACGCCCTGCGTCGGCACATCATCGAGATCGTTTTCCTTAGTCACCGGCAGCTTGATGTCGGCCAGCGGGAAGCGGTCGTAATACTCCTGCGGCACATACCAGGGCAGGTGCGGCTTCACATAACCGACGGCGAGAAACAGCGGCTTGTCAGCAGGCGCGGTCTTGAGATGGTTGATGGCCCAGTCGGTCAGCTTGTGGTCGCCCATGTCAGAGGTCTTGGCATCGACCGGACCCCAGTCGAAGTGACCACGATTGAGGCCGTTCAGGTTTTCCTCGTGCTCTTTGATGCTGGAGAACAGCCCGGCCCATTCCGTCCACGAATCGGTGCGACCCTCGCTGCCGTAGCCGTGGTAAATTTTGCCGCCGCCGAGCGTGTTGTAGCCGTTCGCCAGAAAGTGGCGATTGATGGTGTTCACGTCCTTCAGCACGCCCTGCGCCGGATCGCCGTTCGTGTAAATGCCCGTCTGCCAAGGCCGCAAACCGCTCATCAACGCAGCACGCGAAGGGTTGCAGGCGGGTGCGGCACAGTGCGAGTTCGTGAACGCGGTGCCGCGTGCCACGAGGCGGTCGATGTTCGGTGTTTTCGTCTGCGGATGACCACCGAGGTAGCTCGTCCAGTCGTTCAGATCATCGACAGCGATGAAAAGAACGTCGGGCTTCGATTGAGCGGCGGCGAAACCGCCTAGCAGGATTAAAAGAGCGAAAAGTCGAGTCATGGCCCGCCTTGAACGCGAAGGCGTCTAAAGTCTTGCAGTGACTGGCAGATCAGGCGGGGATGTGACGTTGTAGAGACCACGATGAATCCCCTTCTCCGCTCCACCCTGCACGGCTGCCTTGGCTTTGGCGCTGTGAGCGTCGCTGCATATTCGATCTGGGCCTTTGCACCGCGCCTCGCGGGCAGCGAGATCGGCATGTATGCGCTGATCGCGCTGGTTTATCTCGGCGGGGCCGGTCTGGCGCTTTGCGGGCTGTTGCAGGGAGAAAAACGGCTCGGGCGCTTTTACCGCATGTTTTTGCCCGCGTTCTTCGGTTACGCGCTGCTGTGGAGCCTGGCGTGGTTTCTAATCAAAGATCCTCCCGGTCTGCGGCTGCGGGAATGGGTCGGTGCGGCGGCGGGCACGTTGTTTTTCTCGTTCATGTGCTGGCGCTCGCTGAAAAAGCCCTCCGGCTTCTGGATCGCGGCCTTGGTGCTGTTTGCGCTGCACACGGTGGGTTATTTCATCGGTGGAAAGTGGATGTACGGCATTCTCGGCTCGGGAATCGAGGGCTGGACCAAACCGCAGGTCGCCATCGCGGCGAAACTCGGCTGGGGATTGTTCCATGGGCTGGGTTTTGGCGCGGGAATCGGCTTTGCGCTCGGCTGGTGGCAGCGAAAAAGCCACTGAGAAGCGAAAGGCGATGCCGCAGAAAGTCTTGGTGGCATGATTCCAGCGCAGGAGCGTGCAGATTTCTGCATTCGTCATTCCCGCGCCTGCCCACAGCAAGATGGCCGCGTTCAGGGCGTAGTTTCATTACGCATGAAGGTTTCAGCCCCCATCGCTCTCGTATTCGCGTTGCATGCAGGCATCGCGTCTGCCGCCGTGACTGCGGATGACTCACAGATCGCGTTCTTTGAGAAGACCATCCGCCCGATCCTCATCAAGCGCTGCTACGAGTGCCATTCCGCCGAGTCGGGCAAGAGCAAAGGCGGCCTGCTGATCGACTCACGCGACGGCCTGCTCAAAGGTGGAGACAACGGACCCGCACTCGTCGCGGGCGATCCTGACAAAAGCCGAATCATCGAGTCCGTGCGCTACCACAACCAGGACATGCAGATGCCGCCGAAAGGTGCCCTGCCCTCAGCCGAAGTGAAGGCGCTCGAAGCATGGGTCAAAATGGGAGCGCCTGATCCTCGCGAAGCTGTCGCAGACGCCAAACATGCCACCCCACGCGTGATCGACATCGCCGAAGGCAGCAAGCACTGGGCCTTCCGCCCCATCGCGAAGCCGAAACTGCCTGCGGTGAAAGCGGAGAACCCGATTGATGCCTTCATCCTTGAAAAACTCAGCGAAAAAGGCCTCTCACTCGCCGCGCCGGCTGACAAACGCACGCTCATCCGCCGCGCCACCTTCGATTTGACCGGCCTGCCGCCTAGCCCCGACGAAGTCGATGCCTTCCTGGCCGACAAGTCGCCGGATGCCTTCGCCAAGGTCGTGGACCGCCTGCTGCGCTCGCCGCATTACGGTGAAAAATGGGGCCGCCACTGGCTGGATGTCGCGCGTTACTCGGATTCCAACGGCCTTGATGAAAACATCGCTCTCGGGACGGCGTGGCGCTACCGCGATTATGTCGTGAAGTCGATCAATGCGGACAAGCCTTTCGACCAGTTCCTCACCGAGCAACTCGCGGGCGATCTGCTCGATTCACGCGACATTCCCACGCGCCACGAGCGCGTCACAGCCACCGCCTTCCTCAATCTCGGCGCGAAGGTGCTGGCCGAGCCGGACAAGGAAAAGCTCGCCATGGATGTCATCGACGAGCAGATCGACGTTATGGGCCGCGCCTTCATGGGCCTCACGCTCGGCTGCGTGCGCTGCCATGACCACAAGTTCGACCCCATCCCGCAGACTGACTACTACGCGCTGGCTGCCATCTTCAAAAGCACGCAAAGTTTCAGCGTGGACCGCATCGGCGCACTGAGCACGGCGTATGAGGCCCCCATGGGATCGCTGGATGACTTCGCAGCGGTGAAATCCAGCGAGCGCATCCTCAAGGAGCAAAGGAGCGCCGTCTCCAAGGCGCAAACCGAAGCCAACGCCGCGCTGCGCAAAGAAGCGCGTGATCATGCGGTCGATTACCTCATGGCCGCCTGCGAGCTGCCTGCCACGCCAACATTGAGCAGCGTCAAACCGGTGGCGGAAAAGCACGGTCTGCGCCCCCACCTCCTGCTGAACTGCCGCGTCTATCTCGCCGCGAACGAAAACCTGCCCGTTTTTAAGCCCTGGCATGACGCCATGAAGTCAGCAGGCACGGCCACGACACTGCGAGCCTACTTCGCCGCGATCTTCAGCGCCTCAGAAAAGCTGGCCGTGAAAGCCAAGGCCAAGGGCGACGAAGGCTCGCTGCTCCATCAAGCCCGTGCCGAGCTGGACAAAGCCGCCGGCTTCCTCGCCCTGCCGCCGGAACCCATTGTTCTGTATCCGAAGGAGGTCGCTGAAAAAGTACGCGCCCTGATGGACACAATGATGTCCACGGAGAGCCATCTCCCCGACCTGCCCACCACGCTGGCCGTGTCCGAGGCACCGAAGGTCTTCAAGGAACTGCCCATCCACATTCGCGGCAACCATCTGGCCCTCGGCAAGCCCGTACAGCGTGGGTTCATCCAAGTCGCCCAGGTCGCGCTCAAAACTCAGCCGCAATTCCCCGCGAATCAAAGCGGTCGCCTCGAACTCGCCCGCTGGGTGGCTAGCCCCGAGCATCCGCTCACCTCGCGCGTCATGGCCAACCGCATCTGGTCCTGGCACTTCAATCAAGGCATCGTCCCCACCACCGACAACTTTGGTCTGCTCGGCCAGCAGCCCACGCATCCCGAGCTACTCGACTGGCTGGCCCGCTGGTTCACCCAAAACGGCTGGAGCCTCAAAGACATGCACCGGCTCATCATGAGTTCACGCACCTATCAGCAAAGCTCTGCTGTTCCGCCACAGGCGGCTCTCAGCGATCCCGAAAATCATCTACTGAACCACTTCCCGGTGCGTCGTCTCGAAGCCGAGGAAGTGCGCGATGCGCTGCTGCACGTCGCTGGCAGCCTCGACACCACTTTTGGCGGTAAAACCATCCCGCGTCGCAATCGCGAGTTCGTTTTCAACCACACCTCCAAAGACTTCACCACCTACGGCAGCACGCGCCGGGCGCTCTATCTGCCGATCATCCGCAACAACCTCTACGACCTCTTCCAGCAGTTCGATTATCCCGATCCCTCCACCTCCACTGGCCTGCGCAACAGCACCGTCGTCTCCCCGCAGGCGTTGCTGCTCATGAACAGCGACCTCGCCAGCGACGCCGCCCGCTGCTTCGCTCAACGCCTCGCCAAACTCTCCTCTGAAAACGTGCAGCGCCTCCGCGCCGCCTACCGTCTCGCCTTTGCCCGAGAGGCCACCGACGACGATCTCCATCGTGCGCAGAATTTTCTCATCACGACCAACGCCGCGCTCAATTCCAGCCAGCAGAACGCCGACAAGCGCGAGCAGCAAGCCTGGACGCAACTCTGCCAAGCGCTGATGATGAGCAACGAGTTCATCTACCTGCGGTGAGATTCCATCCAGTCGTTGCTTGACCTCACGCCCCTTTGATGGACGTGTATTTTTTCCAATCCGCCGTGGACCTCAAGCTCGTCAATCATGAAATCCTGCTTTCCTTCTGGAAAGTGCATGTCCTGCACCATGCTGCCGAGGGCGAGGTGATCGGCCAGTGGATGCTCAAGGAGCTGGCACACCATGGCTACGAGGTCAGCCCCGGCACGCTTTACCCGCTGCTCAAGCGCATGGAACGAAACGGCTGGCTCACCTCCACCGCCGATGCCACTCGCGGCCCCAAAGCCCCGCGCAGCTACAAGATCACCCAAGACGGCCGCGAGGTGCTCAAAATTGTGCGCAAGCAGCTCAAAGAACTCGGTGTCGAGGTCGGCAAACATTAGGCAGAGGCGGATTGAATCAAGGAACGCTTCAACCCCAGGCCACCTCTTCCTCCATGCGATCCTGGCAGGTTCAAAATCGAAGCGTGGCCGCGATCTGCATGAAATCCCCTGGCGGTGCGGCTCCGGTGCATGCCACGAACCCGCCCGGCCAGAAATGCGAATAGGCAAGGTCGAGATCGAAGTTTTTGCAGAGCTGCCAGACGAGGCGGATGTCAGTCTCCTGGCCGATGAAATCTCCACTGCCACCCGTGCGGTCACGGCGCAGGCCGCGCACCCAGGCATCCGTGTCACTGGCGAGCCAGAAGGCGCGGTGCATGATCTCGCACCTGAAGTTCTGCGCAGGCGCGAAGCTCAGACGTAGCGCGGGATTGATCATATTCTGCCAAGCGAAGTAACTGCTGTAGCCGTAAAAGGCATAGGTGGCACCAAAGAGCGGATCAAATCGCTCATGGCTGCCATCGGCGGCGTTTTGATCGCCGCTGGCGTAATTGAACCACAGAGCGAGTCGCGGCTTCCACGCGCTGCTGAAGGTGCGCCCCGCCTCGACATGCGCGGCCCAGGCTCGGTGATCCTGCCCCTGCGTCTCCCCCCACTGCCCGGCGAGGCTGAGATCGTAGTCCCACGCGGATTTTTCACCCCATTGCCCGAAAGCGTGCAGGCCTAAGGTGTGCAGATCACGCTGGATGGGCACGAGCCGGTTGTCGTCCTGCTCAAACCACAGCCAGTACGGCTCCAGCACCAAGTGTGGCGACCAGCCGCGCCAGTAACCGGCGATGCCAACGAGCGTGGCATTGTCAGTCGATTCGTCGAGGTCGTCCACATTCCGATCCACCGGACGCACAGCGATGGCGTCGATCTCCCACGGTGCATTTTCATCGCCAAGCCGCAGACGGAAGCCGTCAAAGGCGCTGAGGGTATTGCGGTTGCGATTGCGGGCGATGACACGGCGGTCCGCCCAGTCAAAGACCATGCGGCCAAAGCTGAGACTCAGCGGCTGACCAGCGATGACGTCCTCGAAACGCAGTTGCGCATAGGCTTGCAGGAACTCGAAGCCGGTTTCGAGGTTCGGATTGCCCACCCGGTCGCTCAAAAAACGGCGGGAGTCCTCCAACTCCACGGCCAGACGCAGGGGATCGAGAGGTCCTTTGACCGCGAGGTAGAGCAGGTTGCGGGTGACCAGCGCATCATCGGTGATCAGACCCGGCGTGCTGTAGTCGTTCCAGCGGTATTCATAGCGCGTGCGGGACTCAAGGCCGAAGTCCAGCCAGCTCAGCTCGTCGTTCAGTGTGTGGGCATAGTCAGGCTTCTCGGCGATGCGGTTAGCCGCCACGCTGCGGGTGATGACGGGCTTGAAGGGCGCAGCATCAGCCTGGGCCATGCCGAAAAAACCAAACCCGGCAATGCCCAGCACCCGCAGCCGCTCAGGCCATGATGAAACAGGATGAGACATGTCCCCATTTCTGTCAGGGCGATCTCCACTCCTGTCAAAGATGACCTTTCGCTCGACTTAGCGCCCCCCCCGTCCTCACGAACTGACGCACCCGGTGGAAGTATCGGCACCGACAAATGCCACGCGGTAGGCCGCAGCATTGATGAGTCCACGGTATTTTCGAGGAAAGATATTTGCAAACCCACGTTTTACGGTGCCCGTAATCGCTGCCCGTTCTGCTTTCGCCACTCCCGCATGTCTCTCCCCCGCTTCGCTCTTCGCCACCCCTGGACCATTCTTGTTGCTGTCGTGGCGATCCTGCTCGGCGCATGGCAGGCGAAGGAAAAAATGGCACGCGATGTCTTCCCGCCGCTGGGCATTCCAACCATCTACGTCGCGCAGCCGTATGGCGGCATGGATGCGGCGCAGATGGAAGGCTACCTGACCTACTACTACGAGTATCACTTCCTCTACATCGCCGGGATCGAGCATGTGGAGTCGAAGAACATCCAGGGAGCCTCCATCATGAAGCTCCAGTTCCATCCCGGCACCGACATGTCCGCCGCGCTTTCGGAAACCATCGCGTATGTGAACCGCAGCCGCAGCTTCATGCCGCCGGGCACGCCGGGAGCCTTCGTGACGCGCTTTGATGCCGGCAGCGTGCCGGTGGGCAATCTCGTCTTCTCCACGGAGAATCCCACGCGCACCGTCGGCCAGATGCAAGATGCCGCGCTGAACATGGTGCGCCCTTTGTTTGCCACGCTGCCCGGCGTTTCGGCCCCGCCGCCCTTCGGTGGCAGTGCTCGCACCATTTTGATCAATGTGAAGCCCGACCGCCTCCGCGCTTACGGCTTGTCACCCGACGACGTCGTCAAAGCAATGACGGAAGCGAACACGATGAGCCCCAGCGGCAATCTCGCGCTGCCCAACAGCTATCCCATCGTGCCGACGAATGCCGTCGTGAAAAACATCCAGGACCTCGCCGCCGTGCCGCTGAAGGTCACCGATAAAGGCGCGGTCTATGTGCGCGACATCGGCGAGGTCAGCGACGGCAGCGACCTCACCACCAGCATCGCCATCGTGAACGGCAAACGCACCGTGTACATGCCCGTCACGAAGCGCAGCGATGCCTCCACGCTCAGCGTCGTCGAGTTGGTGAAGGCCAACATCCCCA
>JBIKYB010000058.1:0-22035 GCA_044355475.1 Prosthecobacter sp. | reverse complement strand
AAGCAAGCACCGCGTTTCCGCAGCATGGCCTGGGAAGGGGACACGGTTTACGAGCAGTGGCGCGACCTGAACTTTGGCGACTGGAAATCCCAGCTTGATGCCGTGGGCGCGGGCATCGTGATCTGCCAATTCGGGCAGGTGGAGGCCTTTGATGGCAAGGCCCGCATCGCCGAGTTCACCTCCGCTTATCATCGCCTGCTGGATCAGTTCAGGGCACGCACACCGCGCCTTGTGCTGATCTCGCCCATGCCTTTTCAAGCCACCGGCTTGCCTCATGCCCCGGACCTCACGAAGCTGAATGAGGACGTGAAAGCCTATGCCGATGCCGTGAAGGAAATCGCTCGGCAACGCGGCGCGATCTACGTCGATCTCATCACGCCGATTGCGCGTGATCCCGCCTGCATGGCGGCCTTCACCGATAACGGCATGCACCTCAATGAAGGTGGCCTGCGCTATGTCGGGAGGCTCATCGCCCAGCAGCTTGGCGTGTCATCGAGTGACTCGGACGATCTCGCGGCACTGAAGGTGGCCATCGTGGAAAAGAACCGCCTGTGGTTCGACTGCTGGCGTCCCGCGAACTGGTCTTTCGTTTACGGCGACCGCGTGACGCAGATGTTTGGCAAGCCCAGCTCCGATGCACCTTCCCTGCGTGAGGGCTTTGAATCCCACAAGCCGCTGATCGCCAAGATGGACGCGCGCATTCATGACCTCTCACTTGGCAAAGCGGTGCCCGCCATCGAGCCATTGCCGAAGCCCAAAACCGAGCCGGTGCTCACGCCTGAGCAGCAGATGGCTGCCTTCACCGTCGCCGAAGGCTATGAGATGAATCTCTTCGCCTCCGAACTGCAAGACGTCGCCAAACCCACGCAGTTCTCGTGGGATGAACGCGGGCGTCTGTGGGTGGCCTGCTCGCCCACTTATCCGCAAACTTTGCCCGGCCTGAAGCCGAGCGACTACATCCTCGTGCTCGAAGACACGGATCACGATGGCAAGGCTGACAAGCACACGCGCTTCGCTGAAGGCCTCACCATGGTCCAGGGTGTCGAGCCCGTCGATGGCGGTGCGTATGTCTGCGACTTTGACCAGCTCCTGCTCCTCAAAGACAACGATGGCGATGGTCGGGCAGATTTTAAACAAGTCCTCTTCTCCGGCTTCGGTATTGGTGATACGCATCAGCTCATCAACTCCATCTGCCATGGTCCCGATGGCACCCTTTGGTTCAGCCAGGGTTTGCATGCGTTCTCCCGCGTCGAGACACCGCACGGGCTCGCCATCCTCGAAAAAGCCGGCCTCTGGCGCTACAACAAGCACACGCAGAAAATGGAAGGCTTCTTCAACGGTGGCAAAGCCGGGCACAACTGCTGGGGCGTGGCCTTTGATGACTACAACCAGGTCTTCCACAAGAGCGGCGACCGCCCCGTAGGCTACTTCAGCACGCCCGGGCTCTTCTCCATCAAAGACCCCGACGAATATCATCCCATCGGTGCTCTTTTCGACACCAGTCCGAAGACGACCTCTCTCGAAATCATCGGCACGAAGGCACTGCCGGATGACATCCAGGGCTGTGCGCTCATCGGCGGCTACTTTGGCAGTGTGGTTGAGCTGCATCGCTTCGAGGACGACGGCAGCGGTTTTAAATCCACGCAGCTCCCGAAGCTCGTGAAGAGCAGCGACACTTCCTTCCGCCCTGTCGATGTCAGCGTCGGTCCGGATGGCGCGATGTATCTCTGTGACTGGTTCAACCCCGTCATCGGCCATTACCAGGCCAGTTATGCCGATCCGCGTCGTGACCGCAGCCACGGCCGCATCTGGCGCATCACGGCGAAAGGCCGCCCCACGGTGAAGCAGCCTGATCTGCGAATGATGGAGCCTCCCGCCCTGCTGGAGCAACTTCGCTCGCCGGAGCGTTGGACGCGCTATCAGGCGAAGAAGCTGCTGTTCCAATGGGCAAATCCACGCGGCATCGCCGCTGCGGATGCCTTCATCGCGAAAGAAACTGACGAACGAGTGCTCATGGATGTCTGCGGCCTGTACGAAGCCTGGCAGACCACGAAGCCCGAGTTGCTTGCACGTCTGCTCACTGCCAAAGACGCCCGCGTCCGTGCTTATGGCGCACGGGTTCTCGGCCTGTGGCAGGATGCCGCACGGCTCGCCAAAGCCGCGAATGACGAGCATCCCCGCGTGCGCCTGGAGGCCGTTGTCGCCAGTGCGCGCATGAAGCAGCCTGAAGCCATCACCATCGCCGCACAGGTCCTCGATCATCCGACGGACAAGTTCATCGACTACGCGTTAAAACAGGCCGTGAAGGCACTGAAACCGGATGTGGCAAAGATCTCCTTCGCCAAGCCTGCTCACGCTGATTTTGTGAAGAAAATGGCCAGTGCCGCGCCTGTTGTCGCGCATCCCGGCAAGATGGTTTATGAGGCCCTCTGTCTGAACTGCCACCAGCCCGAAGGCAAAGGCCTCCCAGGCGTGTATCCGAGCATCGCGCAGAGTGACTGGGTCAAAGGAGACACGGCAAAACTCATCAAAATCGTGCTTCACGGCCTGAGCGGGCCGATCAAGGTCAATGGCAGTGATTTTCAGCAGCTCGCCCCGCTGCCCATGCCGCCGATGGGCCTCGATGATCAGCAGATGGCGGACGTTTTGACCTATGTCCGCGCCGGGTTTGGCAACCATGCCTCCGCAGTCACTCCGGCGGAGGTGAAGGCCGTGCGCGCGGCCAACGCGACCCGATCCACACTCTGGACGCAGGAAGAGCTTCAGCAGTGATCACCCGGCAATGAGCCGCCATCGTGCGCGATGAATCACGCGGCCGATGTCGAGCCAGCTTTGTTCAAAGTCGGTCGTAGGATAAAAAAAGGCATCGTTTGGCCAGTCGAGGCGCTCGAACTGATGTGTGCGTGAGTCGAAGCTGACGAGTGCGTCCTCGAAGTAGGGCTGATCGTCGGTTTTGAGCAGGAACTCGCCGCCAGGGGCTAGGACGCGTGTCAGGCCGTCGAGGAACTCGGCTTGATTCACGAGACGACGCGCGGCGTGCTTCTTCTTCGGCCACGGATCGGGGCAGAGCAGGTGCAGGCGGCTCACGCTCGCCTTTGGCAGCAGCCACGCGACGCTGTAGGCGCTTTCCAGACGCATGACGCGGGCGTTTGGAAGCTGCATGCGCTGGATTTTCCGCGCCGTTTTGTCCACACGTCCCAGCATGCGTTCCACGCCGAGAAAACCACGTTCTGGATGCTGCACCGCCATGCCGGTGATGAAGGTGCCGTCACCGCAGCCTAGATCGATCTCAAGCGGACGCGAAGAATCGGGAAAGATTTCGTCATGACGAATTTCACGAAAGTGATCGGGCGGGATGAAGACAGGGGCCATTGGGTGAGAAGAGTGACACAGAAATCACTGTTCCAGGTTTAGAGCCAAGGCGGCCTGATCGCGAATCCAAATCGTGTTCATCAGCAGAATCACCTCCTGCTCACGCCAGAATGCCTTTGATCACATGCGCCGGATCGACGCCGGTCAGGCGGAAATCGAGACCTTGGGAGCGGAAGCTGAGGCGTTCATGATCCAGGCCGAGCTGGTTCAGGATGGTGGCGTGGATGTCGTGGACGTGGACGGGATTCTCGACCGCACCAAAGCCAAACTCATCGGTCTGACCGTAAGTGACGCCACCTTTGAAGCCACCACCGGCAAACCACATGGTGAAGGCGTCGATGTGATGGTTGCGACCTGTCGATTCGCGCACCTCGCCCATCGGTGTGCGGCCGAATTCGCCGCCCCAGATGACGATGGTGTCGTCGAGCAAGCCACGTTGTTTGAGATCCTTCACCAGCGCGGCGCTGGCCTGGTCGATGTCCTTGCTCTTGAGCGGCATGTGTTTTTCCAAGTTCTCTGTCGGGCCGCCGTGGTGGTCCCAGTTCGTGTCGTAGAGCTGCACGAAGCGCACGCCGCGTTCGACGAGGCGGCGGGCGAGCAGGCAGTTGCGGGCAAAGCTCGTCTCCTTCGGGTCTTTGATGCCGTAAAGGTCCAGTGTGGCCTGCGATTCACCACTGGTGTCCATCAACTCCGGAGCGCTGGTTTGCATGCGGTAAGCCATCTCGTAGGCATTGATGCGCGTGTTGATTTCGTCGTCGCCCGTCTCGATGAGGCGCTTCATGTTCAGCTCACGCACGGCATCCACCACCTGCCTCTGCTGCTTGGCGCTGATTTCTTTCGGGGTGGAGAGATTCACGATGGGATCTCCCGTGTTGCGCAGCGGCACGCCTTGATAAGTCGTGGGCAAAACACCGCTGCCCCACAACACAGCGCCACCACGCGGCCCACGCGGCCCGCTTTGCAGCACCACGAAGCCGGGCAGGTCGTCGCACTCGCTGCCGAGGCCGTAAGTGACCCACGCGCCCATGCTGGGCCGCCCAAACAGGCCGCTGCCAGTGTTCATGTAGAACTTGGCGGGTGCGTGATTGAAGAGATCGGTTTTGCAGGTGGTGACGATGCTGAGGTCATCGACGATTTTTGCCGTGTGCGGCAGGTAATCGCTGACCCAAGCACCACACTGGCCGTGCTGCTTGAAGCCGATCTTGGGGCCGAGCAGGTCGCTGCGGTGGCTGCTGTCCATGAAGGCGAAGCGCTTGCCCTTCGTGTAGCTCTCAGGAATCGGTTTGCCGTTGAGCTTGGTAAGCAGCGGCTTGTGATCGAACAGCTCCAATTGCGACGGTCCGCCCGCCATGAAGAGAAAGATGACGTTCTTCGCCTTGGCCGGGAAGTGTGTCTTCTTCGGCGCGAGCGCCGCATCCCGCGCCATGAGCGATCCGAGCGCCATGGAGCCGACTCCAACACCGCAGCGGCTGAAGAAATGACGACGAGTTTGGTGAAGCAATTGATTCATGAAATGGATAACGAGGTGAGAGATGAATTTCTAAAGCTCAAAGTCCAGGGATGACGGCTGCAGGGAGGTCAATCGGCAGGATTTCCCCTGTTGGCGTGCGGACAAAGTTACCCGCGACGGCATCGCAGATGACAAGCGAATCGCGACGACAGCACCAGACATCGTGAAGGCCGGACGGGCGGTGTGCTGCGGCTGGCAGAGCCTCAAAGCCGAGCTTTTTGAGGTTGGCAGCGATTTCTTTTTCCGCAGCAGGAGTGCCAACAATAAAAGGCTGGGAGGTGATGATGCTCGGCACGCCCGAATCGCCTGCTTGATCTTGGGCGATGGCGTATAGCTGAATGTCATCGCCAAACACCGCGTTGGCAAGGCCGCAGCGCAGCAGATACTGCGAAGGCGTGGCCTTGAGCAGTCGCCAGCGTCCACGGGCATCAATGCCGGGCACAAATCCAAACTGCTCACGCCAAGTGGCCTTGTAGATGAAGCCATCACGCTTCCGCGTGAGAAAGGTCAGATGCTCGCCACCGCCACCCGCCGCTTCGAACGTGCGTGAGAGCTGGAGATCGACTTGGGCTTCGCGGAGTTCAGCCATTTCTGCTTCGCGATCCGCGTCGCCTCCAGACCTGCTTGCACCTGTGATTTGGCTTCTTCCAAGGAGACGCATGGCTGCGCCAGTCGCAAGGCTCGCATTTGGTCCGGGTCGGTGATCATGGGGAAAAAGTATGGTCTGCCAGGCGCGCTTGGCAAGCTCGGTGGCGGCGTCGGCGGTTTTCACGGAGGCGCGGTTCAGGGAAGCTCGCGGATGCGGAGTTTGCGGAAGAGGATGGGCGAGCCCTCGCTTTCGAGACAGAGGTAGCCTTGGGCGGGGGTGCAGCCAGTGCCGCCGCTGACTTCCTCGCCATTCACCCAGAGACGGACTTCGCCGTTGATGGCGCGGATGTAGTAGTGGTTCCACTCGCCGTGGCCTTTGGCGAGGTGCTTGCGGGGGAAACTGCGGCTGCCATCGGGCGAGAGCGGCGGAAAAGGCGTCATCTTCACGCCCACGGGAAACACATCGCCATTCGTGCCGAACCAGTCGGTCTTGCCTCCAGCGGCTTTCACTTTGTCCGTGTAGCCGTGATCGAGCACCTGCACCTCGATCCCCTGCGGCAACCCGGGCTTTCCGGCGGCGGTGAGCTTTTCAATCGAGGCCGGCGTGGCCCACACAAAGACACCGGAGTTCCCGGCGGGCTTTTGATGGCTCCACTCGACGACCATTTCGAAGTTTTTGAACTCATTCACGGTGCGCATCACGCTCACAGGCTTGCCGGTGCAGTGCAACACGCCGTCCTTCCAGCTCCAGGTGTCATCGGCGCTGTTCACCTTCGTAAAATCCTGCGCCTTCAAATCGCGGAAACCGGGTTGGGTGTCGTCGATGAAGGCGCGAACCGGATCAGCGGCTAGCAATGGCAGTGTGGTGAGAAAGATCGAGAGCAGCAGTTTCATGGATTTATTCACGGGTGACGGTTTCGTCGAGATTGAGGAGGGTGCGTGCGGCGTTGAGCGTGTCGAGTTTCTGCAGCACAACGAGTTCATCCGGTTTGGGGGTTCGGGCGGTGCAGCGCTTGAAGGCGGTTTCGAGGCCGTCTTTGGCGATGATCTGTTCCAAGGCGGTGGCGAACTCGAAGAAGCCGCTGTCGTTCATCAAAGTGAGTGCCTGGAGCGGTGTGTTGCTGCGGATGCGGCGGGTGCAGGAGTTAAAGCCTTCAGGTGCGTCGAAAACGGTGAGCGAAGGCGGCGGCGAGGCGCGGTAGATGAAGGTGTAGAGGCCGCGGCGGTATTTGTCCGTGCCTTTGCTGACGCTCCACACGCGTTTCACCTGACCCACACCCATGACGCCATCTGGAATCGGCGGATACACGGGCGGACCGCCTAGTTTGGGCGAAAGCAGGCCGCTGGCGGTGAGGGCGACATCGCGCACGACCTCAGCGTCGAGACGCAGTCGCGTCTGACGTGCCAGCAGGTAGTTGGCGGGGTCGTTATCGCGCAATTCAGGCCGGTTGGATGAACTCTGGCGGTAGGTGTGCGAGGTGACGATGGTCCGATGTAGCTCCTTGAGGCTCCACTTCTGCGCCATGAACTCCATGGCCAGCCAGTCGAGCAATTCGGGATGGGAAGGCGCCGTGCCCTGCATGCCGAAGTCATTTTCCGTCTCTACGATGCCACGACCAAAATACTGCTGCCACACGCGGTTGACGATGACACGCGCGGTGAGCGGGTTTTGCGGGCTGACGATCCATTTCGCGAGGTCGAGGCGGTTTGGCTGCTGGCTGGTCGTTTCAAAGGCATGCAGCACTTTGGGGGTGCCGGGTGTGACTTCATCCGCAGGCCGTGTGAAGTCGCCTTTGATGAAAACCGTCGTCTTGCGCGGTTTGGGCAGCTCCTTCATCACCATCGTGGTCGTGCCTTGGTTGAGCAGTGTGTCGAGTTCCTTGTGGCGGTCGCTCAGGATGCGGAGCGGGTCACTTGGGTTCACGATGTTGGTGAAAAGCGTGACGTTGTCAGTCAGCGTGCGTTTATTCACGGGCTTGTCAGCGGCCTTCCTGATGCCCGGCATGAGTTTTTTGCGAAAATCCGGCGACATCTCCTTCTCCCACTCCGTGATCTCGCTGTAACGCTCCTTCACGAGCGCTTGGAGCTTTGCGTCCACTTCTTTGAACTCCGCAGTCATGCCCGCAACATCAACGCTGGGGTCGGAGACCTTCATCGTGGGCTCGTCCTGGTTGTTCAGAAAGGCAAAGAGGCGGTAGTACTCCTTCTGCTCGATGGGGTCGAACTTGTGGTCGTGGCACTGCGCACAGCCGATGCTCAGGCCAAGCCAGACGGTGCCAGTCGTCGCCACTCGGTCGAAGACGGAGTCGATGCGGAACTGTTCCTTGTCGATGCCGCCCTCTTGATTGATCTGCGTGTTGCGGTGGAAGCCGGTGGCGATCTTTTGCGCCTCGGTGGCGTTCGGGAGCAGGTCGCCCGCAAGTTGCTCGATGGTGAATTGATCAAACGGCATGTCAGCGTTCAATGCGTCGATCACCCAGTCGCGGAATTTCCAAATCTGGCGCGGTGCGTCGATGGAGTAGCCGTTCGAGTCGGCATAGCGCGCCTGATCTAGCCACCAGCGGCCCCAGCGCTCGCCGTAGTGCGGACTCTTGAGCAAACGGCCCACCAGATCGCGATACGCGGCATCCGCGTCCTTCGCGGCTGCTTGAATGAAAGCATCCATCTCCGACGGAGTCGGTGGCAGGCCGGTCAGATCGAGTGACACACGACGAATCAGCGTCGTGGCGTCCGCCTGTGGTGAAGATTTCAAGGAGTTCTCCTCCAGTTTTTTCTCGATGAAGTAATCGATGGGATGTGCCGTGGGTGGATGCAAAGACACCCGTTTCGGCGGCTCGAAGGACCAGTGCCGCTCATACTTCGCGCCTTGCTCGATCCACGTTTTCAAAATCTCACGCTGTCTCGCCGTGAGCGGCGGCTTGTGGGATTTCGGCGGCGGCATGAGTTCGTCCTTGTCCTCGCTGATGATGCGCTGCCAAGCGTCGGACTTGCTCAAATCTCCCGGAACGATGCCGCGTGAGCCATCGCGATCCTGCGTGGCGCCGTCGAAAGTGTCGAGCCGCAGGTCGGCTTCGCGGTGCTTTGGATCGAAGCCATGGCACGCGAAGCAGTTCTCCGACAAAATGGGCCGCACATCGCGGTTGAACTCGATCTTGGCTGGCGCGGCGGCGTGCAGCGAGGTCAGGGCGAAGGTGGAGGAGATGAGGAGGCGGAATGTCATCGAATGTAGAACGAGTTTTCCCACTCGATCTTGTGCGGGAAACCAAGCTGTAAAGCTCGATTTACATCAGGCCCTGGATGTCGATCAGGTGAAGTTGGCGTCCATTTTTGCCATCGGGAGCGTCGATGCAGACCCAGCGCTCATCGCGGCTGCTGCGCGGATGGCAGTCCACGCGCCACTCGCCTTTGTATTCCGGTGGCTGCGGGAAGTAACCGAGGTCGATGCGTTTGTTCGTGGCGATGTGATACAGGTGCGGCGTCTGGATGCGGCGCACGCCCTTGGGATAGGTGTCGTTGAGAATCCACTCGTTGTTCTTCAAATACGTCAGGTGACCGCCGCCATCGAGCACACCGTGGCCGATCTCGGCGACGATGCCGCTGTCCTTGTCCTCAAAGAGGAAATCGCCCCACTCGGGATTGCCGAGCCAGTCTTTGCCCTGGGAGAGGATGTGCGTGGCGTCGCGCCAGATGAAGTGGGACGCGTAGCCGTTCGGAATGACGATACGCAGGTCGCTGCCGTCCATGTTGGCGGTGATGAGGCGCGTGAGATGCCCGCCCTTCGGCTGCGTCCAGCGGTGCAGCATGATGAAGCGCTTCCCATCCGGCCCCACGAGCAGATGATAGGCGTGATGCTTCGAGGTCGGATGATTTTGCATCACCTCGCCAGTCTTCGAGAGCAGTTCGTGAGTCACGATCAGTTTCTCAGCGCCGGTTTCGAGATTCACATGCGTCACACCGCTGCCAGCCGGGGCCATCTCATCGAAAAAGCGGTCTTTGATGCCTGCGTAGCCATATCCAGGTCGGCAATCGGCCACGCGGGAGAAATCGCAGCTCACAGCCTCTTTGCCATTTGGACTCAAAGCATAGATCGGAGCTGGCAGCGTGTGTTTCTCCATCGTCTTCACGTCGAGGATGTGGCAGACATATTTGTCCTTTTCACGGTCGTTCCAGATCACCTTCGACTCCGTGCCTGGAATCCATTGCAGCATGCAGCCCTGCTGCCAGTTCCACGCGTTCGACTTGCCGAGCGGAATCCATTTGTCGCCATCCTGGATGTCCACCATGCCGACTTCGATCACGTCATCCGCCGTTGGTGAGCGATGTTCAAAGCTGGCCTTGTTGCTGAGCACGAAGCGATTCGTCGGATCAAACTGGAGCTTGTCGTAATAAGCGAACCAGTGAAATCCGGGGCCTTTCGTGATCATCCGCGTCGGCGGGAACTTGGGTGCTTCCTGCCCGCGCGCGGCAAAGGGGGCGAGGGTAAGTGTGGAGAGAAACTGGCGGCGGCTGGGGCGGGGAGTCATGGCTTGGAAATTACGCGTGAGTCTCTCATTTGTTTTGGCCCTTGGCACTGGAATCTTGCGCAAGTGGCCGGCCCAGACGAACTCCTGCCATGTCCGCCGCCATCCCGAACGAAATGATCCTCGCCTCTGCGGGCTCGGGCAAGACGTGGCAGCTCACGAACCGCTTCATCGCGTTGATGGGCCAGCAGTTGCTCGCAGGCCAGGACGTGACGCCGGAGCGCATCGTGGCCGTGACTTTCACGCGCAAGGCGGCGGGCGAGTTCTTTGATTCGATCCTGGTGAAGCTGGCGAAGGCGGCCTCGAATGCCGAGTTCGCCGCGAACCTCGCCGGTGATGAAAAAAACGACCCCGAGGCCAAGGACGATCCTCTACGGCCGATTTTGCGCACGTTGAAGCCCGAGGACTATCAGAAGCTGCTGCGCGTCTTCATCTCGCGCATGCCGCGCTTGTTCCTTGGCACGCTGGACAGCTTCTTCTCCGCCATTCTGCGCAGTTTTCCGGCCGAGTTTGGCCTGACGGGGGATTTCGAGATCCTCAGCGAGCATCTCGGCGGCATGGAGCGCGAGCGCGTGTGCCGTGCGGTGTTTCAGCGCACACTTCCCGGCTTCAAAGCACGCACGGAAGGCCTCGCGGCCCAGCAAGAATTCCTGGAGGCCTTTCGTCGCGCTACCTTCGGCAGGGAGGAGTCCAGCATCCGTGCCGTGCTGGATCAGTTCATCGAGAACCAGCATGAAATCCTGCTGCATGCCGCGAACGGCGCGTTGTGGGGCAATGCGCAGGCTATCTGGCCTCAGGGCTGCCACTGGCTCGAAGCGAAGATCGATTTGAAGGAAGCGACTCGGCACCTGATGCAGCTTTTGGAGGCGGCGGACACGCCTGACAAGGCGTGGGAGTTCTGGGAGGAGTTTCGCGATCAACTGGCCGACTACCAACCCGGCGGCAAGCTGATGAACCGCGTCGAGTTCTTCGTGAAGAAGGCCTTGGAACAGTGGCAGGACATCGAGGCGAAGAGCTGCACGCTCACCGTGAACCGCCAAAAGCAGACGCTCGAAGGCCGCACCTGCGATGCCTTCGCGGCCATCATCCGCCACATCGTCGGCAGCGAGCTGCGCGCACGGCTGGAGCGCACGCAGGGCGTGTGGGCCGTGCTGAATCAGTATGAGCAGACGTGGTCGCGGCAGGTGCGGCGTCGCGGGCGACTGACGTTTCAGGACATGGAGCTGATCCTCGCCGGGCATGAATTTGCCGCCGGATTGCCGAAGCCGATGCTGTCGCAGGTGCCGGGTGAGGACGAGCGCCTGCGCATCGACTACCGGCTGGATGCGCGCTACGACCACTGGCTGCTGGATGAGTTTCAGGACACGAATCACATTCAGTGGTCGGTCATACAGAACCTCATCGATGAAGCCGTGCAGGATACGAGTGACGAGCGCACGCTGTTCCAGGTGGGCGATGTGAAACAGGCCATTTACGCCTGGCGCGGTGGTGACACGCGACTGTTTGAAGACATCTACCAGCGCTACAGCTCCGAGACCGTCCAGCGCATCCACAAACGGCCGCTGAATGTCTCGTGGCGCAGCGGACACGATGTCATCGATATGGTGAACCGCGTCTTCGGCAATGAAACGGCGCTCGCTGAGCTGCAACTGCCGCAGGACACCATCAAACGCTGGCCCTGGCAGCCGCATCAGGTCGCGGGCATTCATGACACGATGCCAGGGCATGCTTTGCTGCTGCATCCGATTCCCGCAGAAGGTGAGAAAGTGACCGAGGAAGATCGTTTCGCGCTCACACTCGGTCTGCTGGAGGAAATTCAGCCGGTGAAGTGTCACCTGAGCTGCGCGATCCTCGTGCAGAGCAACAAGACCGGCCGCGAGCTTGTGGACTACATCCGTGCGCATTCAAAGTCGCGCATTCCGGTGATGTGCGAGTCGGAGATCGCCATCGCCACGGACAATCCGCTCACGCTGGCGCTGCTCAGCATCATCAAAGCCGCCACGCATCCTGGCGACTCGATGGCGTGGGAGCATCTGCTCATGACGCCTTTCCGCCCGCTGCTGGAAGGCAAAACGCCGGGTCATCTTGCCCGCGAGGTTTTACAGATGATCTTCGACGAAGGCTTCGAGGCCGTGCTGTGGCACTGGACGAGTGAGCTGGAGAAGACCGATGTGAAGCTGGATGCCTTCAGCAAGCGACGCGTCGAGGATTTTGCGCTGGCGGCACGCTTGTTTGATCAAGGTGGCAGTCGAGATGCGGATGAGTTCCTCGCTTATGCGTCGAGTTACACCGTCCGCGAGCCAGATACGCACAACGCCGTGCAGGTGATGACGGTTCATAAGTCGAAGGGACTCACCTTCGATTGCGTCATCCTGCCCGATGTCGAAGGCAACAAGCTCACCGAACTGCGTCGAGGCATCGGCGTGAAACGTGACCGCGAGCGGCATGTGGAGTGGGTTTTCGACCTGCCGCCATCGGAGCTCGTGAAGGCGGATGATATGCTGGCCGCCTTCCGAGCCGATCAGGAGGCCGACGCGGCCTATGAGGAGCTGTGCAAGTTCTATGTGGCTCTCACACGCGCCAAGCATGCGAACTACATCATCGCCAAGCCGCCGAGTGAGAAGTCGCGGTCGAACAACTTCGTCAAACTGCTCGATCTCACCCTCGGCGCGGAGAAAAAGCCGCCTCAGCGTGAATTCGGCGGTGTGCAGGCCGAGGTGGTCTTTGAATCGAGCACGCAGGCTACGAATCCGCGCTGGTTTGAGGTGCCAAGGAAGGTTGAGAAGCCTGTCGAGGCCGCTCAACCCGAACCCGTCACCGTTTCAGGCCGCCAGCGACCGGTGCGTCGCACACCGAGCGGCTCGGAGACGAGCATCGTCACGGCCAAACAGCTCTTCTCACGCGGCGGACGTTTCGCCCGCTCTTACGGCACGCTGGTGCATGCATTCTTTGAGCAGATTGAGTGGCTGGACGAGGCTGACGATGCCGCATTGTCTGCGCTGTGGTCCGCCGTGCCTTGTGTGGATGACGGTTTGCGAAATCGAGCCGAGGAGGAGGTGCGTCGATGCCTCGTCGCGCCGGAGGTGCGGGCCGTTTTGAGCCGCCCGTCGCCGCAGGCTGAGTGCTGGCGTGAAAAGCGCTTCGAGATTCTGCTCAAAGGCGAATGGCTCAGCGGCACCTTTGACCGCGTGATGATCGAGCCGCACCGCGCCACGATTCTCGACTTCAAAACCGACAAACCTGACACCGACGAGGCCTTCGCCGCCCGTGTGGATGGCTACCGGCCGCAGCTTGAAACCTACCGCGAGGTGCTGGCTCGCATGACCGGTCTGCCGCATTCACAAATCGCCTGCCGTCTTCTCTTCACGCATCGGCGCCAAGTGGTGTCGGTGTAAAGGCCATCTGCTCAGCAGGCACGTCGAGCCTGATTTTCGTGCCGTAGCCGAGTCCTTCAGTCCAGGGTAGCAATAGTTCGAGCACCTCTGGTTTCTGAAAGTGCTCAGGCTTTGTTTCGGGATGCGGAAAGTAGATCAGGCCGCTGACGGGAGCCGCATCATCGCGATGCACGACGACATCAAAGAACGAAAAATCCTCCGCTGGCTCGCTGGGATGCCATTTCACGTTCGGGAAGGTCCATTTCGGCTGCACGACGCGATAGCTCAGCGGCGCGATGCTCACATTCAGCGTCCCAAGGTGGTAGCAGCTCAAATCGAGTCCAAGTTCGCGGAAGAATGGCAACTGCATCCGTAGCGTGCCGCCGGGGAAACGCGGATTGCCGTTGAGGCCCGAAGCGACTCGATGTCCTTGGACGATGGTGGCGGGGATCATTGGGCAAAGAACTTTTAAAGGCTGGGACGATGAAAACGATGAGTCACCATACCCACTCCGGCGGTTCACCGCCGTTCTTACGCGTCTCCTCTTTGATGAATCTGCGGTCCGCTTCCCATAAGAGGTAAAAGCCACCCCAAAACAGCACGGGTAGCAGAAGGCCGAGCACGACCTTCTTCCAGTTTTCCTTCGCGAGCCCCAGGATCAGCCACGCGAAGCCCAAAACGGTGACGCCGATTCCGGCAACGAAGAGAAGCATCCAAATTAACATGAGACTCCTTGGAAGGTGTGGCTCAAAGATGATTCACTTCAGGATCTGCTTGATCACCTTGCACGGCTCCACGCCCGTCAGTTTGAAATCGAGGCCCGCAGCGCGGAAGGACAGACGCTCGTGATCCATGCCGAGCTGATGCAGGATCGTCGCGTGGATGTCGGCGACGTGGACTTCGTCTTCGATGATGTTGAAGCCCATCTCGTCGGTCGCTCCCAGGGTGACGCCGCCTTTGATGCCGCCGCCGGCCATCCACATGGTGAAGGCCTGCGGATGATGATCGCGGCCCATGCTACGGCCGAGCGATACACTGGCCTCGACCATCGGCGTGCGGCCGAATTCACCGCCCCAGACGACGAGCGTGCTGTCGAGCAGGCCGCGTTGTTTGAGGTCTTTGATCAGCGCGGCACTGGCCTGGTCGGTATTCTTGCAGTTGTTGCGCACGTTGCCCTCGACGTTGCTGTGCGCGTCCCAGCCTTCGTTGTAGATGTTGATGAAGCGCACGCCGCGCTCGACCATGCGCCGGGCGAGCAAGCAAGCGCGGGCAAAGGACGGCACCTTCGGATCGCAGCCGTAGAGTTCGAGCGTGGCCTTGTCCTCGCTGGTCAGGTCCATCAGCTCCGGCGCGGAGGTTTGCAGGCGGTAGGCCATCTCGTAGTTCGCGATGCGCGTGGCCGTCTCGCCATCGCCATCGAGTTTGAGGCGGCGATGGTTGAGCGAATTGATGAGGTCGATGGTGTCCTTCTGCGTGTCGGGCGTGATGCCTTCCGGCGTGCTCACATTCAAAATGGGGTCACCCGTGTTGCGGAAGCGCGTGCCGGAATACACGCTCGGCAGGAAACCGCTACTCCAGCACGCCGCGCCACCGCTGATGCCACTGCCGGTGCTCATCACGACAAAGCTCGGCAAATCCCGCGACTCCGCGCCGAGACCATACGTCACCCACGAGCCCATGCTGGGCCGCCCTGGCTGCGAGAAGCCGGTGTTCATGAAAATCTGCGCCGGAGCGTGGTTGAACTGCGTCGTGCGGCAGGACTTCACGATGGCAATGTCGTCCACCACCGTCGCGAGATGTGGCAGCACCTCCGAAAGCTCCGCGCCGCACTGCCCATGCTTTGAGAACTTGAAGCGCGGCCCCAAAACCGCCGCGTCCGGCCGGATGAAAGCATAGCGCTGCCCGCCGATCACCGACGGCGGCAACGGCTTGCCTTCATACTTCGTCAGCATCGGCTTGTGATCGAACAATTCGAGCTGCGACGGCGCCCCCGCCATGAACATGTGAATGACCGCCTTCGCCTTCGGCTGAAAATGCGAGGTCGCAGCCACATTCGGACTCTTCGCCGCTCCATAAGCCGATTCCGCCAGCAACGAAGCCAGCGCGATCTTGCCGGTGCCGACGGCGCAATCATTGAAGAAGTGACGGCGAGTGATGTTGGTGGTGTTCATGGCTTTGCAGGAAAACATGCTGAAAACGTTCTTTCTGTCATCCAGCCGGTCCTGAGACGGGGCATCCTCGCTGGCGAAGGGAATTTTGCCCTGAAAATGGCAGCAAAAGCCGCCTTTCCGCATTTGCACTCAGGGCGAAAGGGCGCATTCTCCCAGCCCCCCATCATGAGTGCCACATTGCCGTACCGCGCCAACGCGGATTTCCTCGAGTCCAAGTACGTGGACTGGAAAAAAGACCCTGGTTCCGTTGAACCGCTGTGGTCGTCGTTTTTTGAAGGTTTTGAGCTGGGCATGGCCCGTCTCGCCACCAAAGCGGAGGCCGCTGGTGCGCCGCTTTCCGAAAAAACGCTGAACTTCCGCATGCGCGTCACGAACACGCTGCACAATTTCCGTGCTCTCGGCCACACCGCCGCGCATCTCGATCCTCTCGACCCAGAAGGCCCGGAAATCCCAGCGCTTACTCCGGCAGGCCTCGGCTTCACGGCGGACGAACTGGAGGAGGAGGTGCAGACGCACATGTTCCGCAGTGGTCAGCCCATGAAGCTCAAGACGATGCTGGCCGAGCTGCGTCGTATTTACTGCGGAAAGACGGGTTTTGAGTTCATGCACATCCACCACCCGGAAGTGCGTGCTTGGTTGCTGGACCGAGTGGAGGGCCGTGATCTCGATTCGCAGCCTGCGGCGAAGGATCAGATCGACGCGCTGCGCTGGCTGCTGGAGGCGGAGACCTTTGAGCGCTTCCTGCACCGCCGTTTCGTCGGCCAGAAGCGTTTCTCCGTGGAAGGCGGCGAGTCGATGCTCGTGGCGCTGGAAACGATCCTGGAAGGCATGCCTGCCACTGGCGGCAAGGAAATCGTGTTGGGGATGGCGCACCGTGGCCGCCTCAGCGTGCTGGCGAATTTCCTGCGCAAGCCCTTGGAGTTCCTGTTCTACGAATTCAGCGAGAACTATGTGCCCAACATGGTCTCGGGTGATGGCGACGTGAAGTACCACCTTGGCTTTGAAACCGTGCGGCAGACCAGCGGCGGAGATTCCATCGGGGTGATGCTCGCCCCGAACCCGAGTCATCTGGAGGCTGTCGATCCCGTCGTTGAAGGCATGGCGCGCGCTCGCCAGCGTGCCCTGGGGGACACGAAGGACCGCAAAAAAGTCATTCCGGTGCTCATTCATGGCGACGCGGCCTTTGCCGGCCAGGGTCTCGTGGCCGAGGTGCTGAATCTTTCGCAGCTTCCCGGCTACCGCACCGGTGGAACGATCCACGTCATCGTGAACAACCAGATCGGCTTCACCACGATGCCGGAGGATGCCCGCAGCTCCGATTACTGCACGGACGTGGCCAAAATGATCGAGGCTCCGGTTTTCCATGTGAACGGCGACTGCCCGATGGAAGTCATGGCCGCCACGAGGCTGGCGCTTGAATTCCGCCAGACTTTCGCCCGTGATGTCATCCTCGACATCGTGTGCTACCGCCGCCACGGCCACAATGAAACGGACGAGCCCGGCTTCACGCAGCCAAACATGGCACGCTCCATCGCTGCGCATCCCTCCACCGCGACGCTATTCCGACTCGATCTCGCCAGCCAAGGCGTGCTTGACGAGGCAGGCGCTGCCGCACTGCAACGCGAGCTGGAAGATGAACTGGAGCAGGGCATCACCACCCTCGCTGAAAAAGACAAGACCGCCGAGGGCGGCAATCCTTTTGAAGGCAGCATGGCGATGCCGCAGCCTGCCTATGATTACAACCCGGTGAAGACCGGGGTGGAGTTGAAAAACCTCAAGAAAGTCGGCGAGCGTCTGCTCGAAGTGCCAGAGGGCTTCAATCTGCACCCCACGATCTCGAAACGCTTCCTCGCGGCCCGCAAAAAAGCCATCGAGAGCGGCGAAGGCATCGACTGGGCCTACGCCGAGTCTTTGGCCTTCGGCACACTCCTCACCGAAGGCCACGGTGTGCGCCTCAGCGGCCAGGACGTGCGGCGCGGCACCTTCAGCCAGCGCCACAGCGTGTTTTATGATTCCCAAACACGCGAGCGGCACATCCCGCTGAACAACCTCCAGGCCGAGCAAGGGCGCTACTGCGTCTATAATAGCTTGTTGTCCGAGGCCGCCGTGCTCGGCTTCGACTACGGCTACTCCCTGCTCGCTAGTAACCTGCTGGTCTGCTGGGAGGCGCAATTTGGCGACTTCGTGAATGGAGCGCAGGTGATCATCGACCAGTTCATCGCTAGCGCGGAGAGCAAGTGGCAGCGCCCGAGCCATGTGACGCTGCTGCTGCCGCACGGCTACGAAGGGCAGGGCCCCGAGCACTCCAGCGCCCGTTTGGAACGCTTCCTTCAGCTCTGTGCGGGTGGTAACATGCAGGTCTGCAACTTCTCCACGCCCGCACAGTATTTCCACGCACTGCGTCGCCAGCTCAAACGCAGTACTCGCAAGCCGCTCATCGTCATGACGCCGAAGAGCCTGCTGCGTCATCCGAAGTGTGTCTCCAAGCTCAGCGAGATGGCTGAGGGCACCACCTTTAAAGAAGTGCTCGATGACGACCAACTCCTCGCCCCGCCGGAGCGCATCACGCGTCTCATTCTGTGCAGTGGCAAGGTGTACTACGACCTGCTGGAGTTCCGTGCCGAGAACAAGATCAAAAACGCCGCCATCATTCGCATCGAGCAGTTGTACCCGCTCAACTACGAGATGCTGAAGGAGATCGTGGCGAAGTACCCGCGTGCGCAGAAGAAGTGGATCTGGTGCCAGGAGGAGCCGCGTAACATGGGAGCTTTTTACTACATCCGCCCGCGTCTTGAGGAGCTGTCCAACCACAAGCTCCGCTATGCCGGACGTGAACGCAGTTCCAGCCCCGCCGCAGGATCCAAGGCCATCCACACGCTCGAACAGGAGCATCTGGTCGAGGCCGCCTTCAATTCCTGATCTCACTTAACGCAAGCTTTTCCCAAAAACACCCCGTCATGCCCGCAGACATCAAAATCCCCGCACTCGGCGAATCCGTCGCCGGAGGTCAGATCGCCAAATGGCACTTCAAAGAAGGCGACTTCGTGAAGGTCGGCGACATCTTGCTCACCCTCGAAACCGACAAAGTCGCCGCTGAAGTGACCGCCGAGGCCAGCGGTGCGCTGCACATCGGCAAACAGCCGGGTGATGACGTGGAAGTCGGGGCCGTCGTGGGTCAGATCGACGAAGCCGCCGTCGCCCCGGCCGCCAAGGCACCCGAACAGCCGAAACCCGCTCCTGCAGCGGTCCCAGCCCCGGCACCAGAGACGAAACCGAGCAACATCACCGAATTCAAGGTCGTCCCGAAACCTGAGCCAGCCCCAGAACCTGCCGCGAAGGCACCTGCAGCACCTGAAGGCCGCGTGACGCGCAAAAAGATGAGCCCGCTGCGCAAAAAGATCGCTGACCAGCTTGTCAGCGCCCAGCGCACCGCCGCCATCCTGACCACCTTCAACGAGTGTGACATGAGCAACGTTATGGCTCTGCGTTCCAAGCTCCAGGATGCGTTTGTGGCAAAAAACGGCGTGAAACTCGGTTTCATGAGCTTCTTCATCAAAGCCGTCGTCGAGGCGCTCAAGGCCGTGCCGCAGATCAATGTACGCGTCGAAGGCGAGGAGATCGTGCAGCAGCATTACTATGACATCGGTGTCGCCGTGGGGACGGAACGCGGTTTGATCGTGCCAGTTCTGCGTGACGCGGACCAGAAGTCCTTCGCCGAACTCGAAAAAGACATCCTCGGCTACGCTGCGAAGGCCAAGGAAGGCAAAATTCAAGTCAGTGACCTCACCGGCGGTGTTTTTACGATCTCCAACGGCGGGGTGTATGGCTCTCTGCTCAGCACACCGATCATCAATCCGCCTCAGAGCGCGATTTTGGGCATGCACAGCATCCAGCAGCGGCCCGTTGCCGTGGACAAGCAAGTGGTCATCCGTCCCATGATGAATCTCGCCCTCAGCTACGACCACCGTGTGGTCGATGGCAAGGAAGCGGTGACGTTCCTCATTCGTGTGAAGGATTGCATCGAAAATCCGGCCAGAATGCTTGTGGGAGCATGATGTGATGATTTGAATCAAATTTTGGCTGAACAAAGCGGTTGCGGGGCGTTCCCATTCACGCACCCAAACACATCGTCATGACACAGGAACTCCCCGGCTCGACTCTTCCGCCCGACGCGCCCGCGCCGAAAGGCTGGGGCGTGTGGATGCGGAACAAGTTCCTAGCCGGGTTGGCACTGGCGCTGCCGCTGATCATCACCTTTTGGATTCTTTACTCGATCTACGACATCCTGCACGGCTGGAGCAAGCCGGTGCTGGCGCAGATTGTGAACCTGGTGAACGAGTTGTCCGAGCAGCCACTGCTGGACATCAACGACCCGAAACTGGAGAGCCTCACCAACTTCATCGGCTTCCTGTTTTCGCTGCTGATCATCCTTGGGCTCGGTTTCATGGCCACGAATGTGATCGGCGTGCATGTCGTGACTGCCATCGACAAGCTGCTGCTGCGCATTCCGCTGGTAGCAGTGATCTACCGACCGCTTAAGCAGGTGATCGACGCCTTTCGTAGCCTGGGGGGCACGAAACAGAACTTCAAACGGGTCGTTTACGTTGATTATCCGGTGACGGGCATGCGGATGATCGGCTTTGCCACCGGGCAGTATTGTGATCAGAAGAGCGGCAAGGCGATGACCTGTGTGCTGCTGCCCACCGCGCCCAGCCCGATGACCGGCTTCCTGCTGGTGGTGGATTCTGAAAAAGTCTGCGACGCACCGATCAGCATTGAAGATGCCATGAAAATGATCATCTCCGGCGGTCTTGTCGTGCCTGCAGGGCCCGTGCCGCCGCTGAATCAAAAGCCACTTACTCCGCCACTGCCGGAATCTCTACCCATGCCCGAACCGGAGTTTGAGCTGCCCGCCGGACTGCCACGCGCTGAAGATTTCGACGCGGGAGACACCGAGATCCTGGCGGAGTCGCTGAACATCAAGAGCAGCAAACGCTGGCTGCGCGGACTCCCGTGGAAAAAACGCTGAACCCACGGTGAAAATCGACTGGCACACCTGGCAGCCCGGCGTCCGAGCAACGCTGATGTTCATCATCGACGAGACGAAGCGCGAGGTGCTGCTCATCCGCAAAAAACGCGGCCTCGGAGCGGGTAAAATCAATGGCCCCGGCGGCAAGATGGACCCTGGTGAAACCTCCGTGCAGTGCGCGGTGCGCGAGACGCAGGAAGAGCTGGGAGTGACGGCCTTGAATCCGGTGCATCATGGCGAGCTCCGGTTTCAATTTGTCGATGGCTTGAGCATGCATGTCGATGTGTACGTCTCCACGAGTCATGAAGGTGAGCCCGTGGAAACGCCGGAGGCAGTCCCGCTTTGGACTTCTCTAGATGCACTGCCGTTTGATCAGATGTGGGCCGATGACGAACACTGGTTGGCGCGGACTTTGATCGAGAGAAGGCGATTTATCGGTAGTTTCGTATTTGATGATGACAGGATGCTTTCCTGCGAATTGACCTGGATTACTGAGGATTAAGGGCACCTCTGGATAGGGGGTGCTAATTCGAAGCGGGTTTGGGTGGGTTAAAAATCGGCTTCGTCGATTCTCTGCCCGTTTCAAAAAGGGGCGCGTTGCTTCAATCGGATCGTTTTTGCGGTGTTTGTGCGCGTCTCCTCGGGCTTTCGGTCCCTTTCTAGGCGGCTTTGCCGCCTTCAACGCACCAAGCTGGCATAGCGGTCCATGTTATAGACCAAGTTGCTGAGGTGGTTGTGTTGTGTGGCTCGTTTCAGCCCGATGCTACGACAGAAGTCGGCTCCCATTTGTGACATCCGCGCAAAGATGTGTTCCACTCTCACTCGCATCCGGCTGATCGTGTGGTTGGTCTGCGCCTCGGCTTCACTCAACGGGTGGCCGCGCGTAGCTTTGCGCATGAGGAACTCCTGCGCGTTGAGTTTGATGAGCTGCGCCTCATGCTCGGCGCTGTGATAGGCGCTGTCGGCGAGCACGGCTTGGTCTTTGTCATCGAGCAACTCCTCGAATACCTGGCTGTCGTGGACGCTGGCGGGCGTGGTGCTGGAGCGCAGGATGATCTTGGTCTTCAAGTCGGCCTTCACATGGTTCTTCCAGCCGTAGTGGACCTCGTTGTTCTTCTTGGTCCAACGTGCCTGGCTGTCTTTCTGGCGGCCTACGGCGGGGTTGGTGTCGAACTCCTCGGGGCGCTCGCCCTTCTTGATGCGCTGGTTTTGATCGCGGTCGTTGCGCTGGCGCGGTGCGTCCACAAAGCTGGCATCCACGATGCTACCTTCGCGGGCGACGATGCCTTTGCCTTCGAGGATCTGGCCGAAGGCGTCGAAGAGCTTGCGGCTGCCTTCGCGTCCTTCAGCCTCGATGCGTTGTTTGAAGTCCCAGAGCGTTTTGGCGTCCGGGATGTCGTCGCCGATGCGCAGGCCGAGGAAGTTTTTAAAGCTGGTGCGGTCGAAGATTTGCTCCTCGGTGGCGTCGTCG
>JBIKYB010000263.1:0-7067 GCA_044355475.1 Prosthecobacter sp. | reverse complement strand
CCGTGACCAAAGTCCCTGCCGACGCGATCAGCCCAGTGCCTTCAAGTAATCAAACGTGTACAGGCCAGTGTTATGACCATCGCTGAAGTCGAACTGAATGGCGTAGCCGCCGACCATGCGCCAGTCCTTCACCGTGACGCCTGGGAAGCTCTTCTGGTTGGTGCCGCCGATCTTGTTGCCCAAAAGATCGCGTTCACCGGTGTTTTCAGCGCTTGGTGAGGCGGCGCGGAGTTTTTCCATGGCGATGTACTGCTCCGAGCCATCACTCCAGAGAATGGCGACTTCAGTGCCGATGAGTTCGAGACGGGTGGGGGACATGAGAATGACAAATGCAGAATGATGAATGATGAATGATGAATGATGAATGATGAAACGCTTAGAAAGCAAAAGGGACGCTCGAAAGCGTCCCTTTTGAAGATTGAGGCTGATCCGTGAAGGATTAGCGGGAGTAGAGTTCGACGACGAGCTGCTCGTTGGCGATCGGGTTGATCTCCTCACGCACGGGGACGCGATTGACAACGCCGCTCATCTTGTCGCGATCAACGGTCATCCAGTCGGAAGCCGGGGTGCCCTGGGTCATTTCGAGGAAACGACCGATGAGCTGCTGGCTGCGCTGACTGGTGCTGCGGGCAGCGACGACGTCGCCGGGCTTCACCTGATAGCTGGCAATGTTCACGACCTTGCCGTTCACGGTGATGTGGCGGTGGCTGACGAGCTGGCGGGAGGCGAAGCGGGTGTTGGCGAAGCCCATGCGGAACACGACGTTGTCGAGGCGCAGTTCGAGCATCTGAAGGAGGTTTTCACCGGTCACGCCCTTGCGGCGCTGAGCTTCGGCGAAGAAGCGGCGGAATTGCTTCTCCATGAGGCCGTATTGGAAACGCAGCTTCTGCTTTTCAGCGAGGGCGGTGCCGTATTCCGAAGTCTTGCGGCGGGTGTTGCGCGCACCGTGCTGTCCGGGCGGGAAGTTGCGGGTTTCGAGAGCCTTGGAAGGGGCGAAAATAGCAATGCCGAAACGGCGGTTGATTTTTTCGCGGGGACCAGTATAGCGAGCCATAGTGAGTGAGTAGAAAGAGGCTGAAAGAGATTAGACGCGGCGGGCTTTGGGCGGACGGCAGCCGTTGTGGGGCACCGGCGTCACGTCCTTGATGGTGGTGACTTCGACACCGAGGGCCTGCACGGCGCGCACGGCGGACTCACGACCCGAACCTGGGCCACGAAGACGAACTTCAGCCTCGCGAAGGCCATGTCCCATGGCCTGACGGCAGGCATCCTGCGCCACAACCTGGGCGGCATAGGCGGTACCTTTGCGTGAGCCACGGAAACCCATCTTGCCGGAGGTGGACCAACCGATCACGCCGCCATTGCGATCAGTGATGGTGACTATGGTGTTGTTGAACGTGGCGTAAACATGAACAATGCCAGCCGAGACGTTCTTGGAACCCTTAGCCTTGACGACTTTCTGCTCGGCGGCTTCACCACCGATTTCGAGCCAGACGCTCTGGGAAACCTGCTTGTCACCGCTGGTGGAGGCGCGTTGGTCTGCGGGTGCGGCAGGGGCGGCGGGGGTAGCAGGCACTGCAGGAGCGGGAGCCGCTGCGACAGGTGCGATGGGGGTCGTTTCTTCAGCCATGGTAAGGGGAACGGATCGTTGCGTGAATTGGAATTACTTGGCCTTCTGGGCACCGACGGTCTTACGTGGACCTTTGCGAGTGCGGGCGTTGGTGTGGGTGCGCTGGCCGCGAACTGGCAGACCACGGCGATGACGATGAGCGCGGTAGCAGTTGATGCCCAGGATGCGCTTCATGTGGATCTGGATCTCACGACGAAGATCACCTTCGATCGCGATCTTCATGCCCTGAATGGCCTGCGTGATGGCGGAAATCTGCTCGTCGGTCAACTCGCCCGCGCGGATGTTCGGGTCAATGTTGGTAGCAGCAAGAACTTTGCGGCTGAGGGGAAGACCGATGCCGTAGATATAGGGCAACGAGTATTCGATCTTCTTTTCGTTCGGGATTTCGACTCCAAGCAGGCGGGCCATAATTCAGTGAGGTGTGTTTAAGAGAAAGTGGATCAACCCTGGCGCTGTTTGTGGCGTGGGTTTTTGCAGACAACACGGACAACGCCTTTGCGGCGGATCACGCGGCAAAGTTCGCAGAGGGGTTTAACGGAGGTACGGACGCGCATACTTAGGAGGTAAAGAAGGTGAGTCTGGGGGAACTCAAAACCCCGCTTTGGCGGCGGGGGGCGTGATGTCTAACACAGTCGAAAACTCGCGCAAGCTGGATTTTTGGAGTTTTACACAGCTTTTTGAGTCTTCTGAACAACTGCGGAGAGCAGTTGCCGTCATTCAGATGAACGGCATCATGCCCGCCTCATGAAAACCATCCTCTGCTTTGGTGACTCAAACACCTGGGGCTTCATCCCGGAAAGCATCACCGCCCCCTTCCCTGCCCGCCACCCTCATGATGTGCGCTGGACCGGCATTCTGGCCCGTGAACTCGGCCCGAACTTACGCGTGATCGAAGAAGGCCAGAACGGC
Organism: Prosthecobacter sp.; assembly: GCA_044355475.1. Classification (GTDB taxonomy): domain Bacteria; phylum Verrucomicrobiota; class Verrucomicrobiia; order Verrucomicrobiales; family Verrucomicrobiaceae; genus Prosthecobacter. The sequence goes on along the minus strand of JBIKYB010000263.1, from coordinate 4,528 downwards.
CGCACCACCGTGCATGACGACCCCTTTGCCGCCGCCCGTAATGGCAAGCTGGTACTCCCTGCAATTCTCGAAAGCCACAAGCCGCTCGATCTCGTGGTGCTCATGCTCGGCACGAACGATTTGAAGAACGTCTTCGGCGTTTCTCCTGGGGAAATCGCCATGGGAGTCAAGATCCTGGCCCAAATGATCCTGGGAAGTGACTCTGGGCGCCATGCCAAGCCACCGAAGCTCCTCATCCTTTGCCCGCCTGCCACTGGCCAGCAAAATCATCTGCCAGATCTTGCAGCCAAACTCCCGAACGCCTTCAAGAACAGCCGTGAACTGCCCCGGCACTACGAAGCGCTCGCCGCCGCTCTTGGCTGCGCTTACTTGAACACACAAACCCTCGTCACCGCAGGAAGCGACGGCATCCACCTCGACGCGGCGGCGCACGCCGTCCTCGGCAAGGCGGTCGCCACGGCGGTGAAATCCCTGCTCCCACCCGACGCATGACCTTGATCGAAAAATTCTACCCATTGATGAAGCCTTGGCTGTTCCGCCTGGATGCGGAACGCGCCCACACGCTCACGGTGAAGATGATGGTCATAGCGCACCGATTGGGCATGCTCAAAAGCGTGGTCGGCACACCGCAGCAGCCGCGTAACGTGATGGGACTGACGTTTCCAAACGTGCTCGGCCTCGCCGCCGGCATGGACAAGTCCGCCAACGCTGTCGATGCCTGGGGCGCGCTCGGATTCGGCTTCGTCGAGGTCGGCACACTCACGCCACGCCCGCAGCCCGGAAATCCCAAGCCACGCCTCTTCCGGCTGCCTGAGCACGAGGCTTTGATCAACCGCATGGGTTTCAACAACCCCGGCATCCACTCCGCCGTCAAAAAACTCAAGAACCGCCGCACGAAAGCTGTGGTGGGCGTGAACATCGGCAAAAACTTCGATACGCCGAACGAGAAAGCGGTGGATGATTATCTGCACTGCCTCAAGGCCGCCTACACAGTGGCCGATTACATCGCGGTGAACATCTCCTCGCCGAACACGAAGGGGCTGCGTGACTTGCAGGCAGAGGGAGCCGTGCGGCAGTTGATCTCCGAGCTGAAGACTGAGCAGGCTTCTTTAAAAAAAGAGCACGGCAAAACAGTGCCGCTGCTCGTCAAGATCGCCCCGGATCTCAATGACATGCAGATCGAGGCTCTGGCCCGTGTCTTCAACGAGCAGAACATCGACGGCGTCATCGCTACCAACACCACCATTGATCGCGAAGCTGTCACCGGCCACGCTTTGGCGCAGGAGGCTGGCGGACTCAGCGGCGCTCCCGTGCGCGAGCGCTCGAATGTCGTCCTCCAAGCCTTTCGCATGCTGTTGAAGGAATCCGTGCCACTCATCGGCGTCGGTGGCATCGTGAGCGGCACTGATGCGGTGGAAAAAATGAAAGCCGGGGCTGCTTTGGTGCAGGTTTACAGCGGACTCGTCTATCGCGGACCTGGTTTGGTGCGGGATATCTTGGGACAGGTCAAGTAGTCAAGGATTCGTCAAGGTATGAGCCACACACACGCCATCACCTCTTGACCACACCTTGACTGCGCAGCCTTGACAGGCTTGACGCTTCTCTCATCCCTGCCAAACTCGCTGCCATGGAAACCCTCCCCAAAATTCACGAAAAACAGCCCGTCGCCGTCGAACTGCCAGCCGGAGACCATTGGTGGTGCGCCTGCGGCCTGAGCGGCCACCAGCCCATGTGCGACGGCAGCCACAAAGGCAGCGGATTCGGCCCGAAGAAGTTCAACCTGCCCGAGGCCAAGAAAGTCTGGCTGTGCAACTGTAAGCACAGCAAAAACCCGCCCTTCTGCGACGGCTCGCACAAGGCGCTCTAAACACAGCCTCACTGGCACACAATCACACAGAACGCGTCGTGATGGGAATATCCCGCACGACGCGTTCTCTCATCCGCACTTCTAGCCAGTTTGATATGAGTTATCGATCCTTCCCCATCGCCCTTGGCCTTTTGCTGGCCGCCGTTTCATTGAATGCGCAGTCCATCGGCCTGCCAGGTCTGGATGACGGACCCAAGACGCAGGTCAGCGCCTCATTGCTCTCGGAGGTCAGTGCCGCCGCGCCGGGTGAGGCGTTTCGTGTGGCGGTGAAACTGGTTCATATCCCAGGCTCCCACACTTATGGCAAGGTTCTGCCACCGGAGATCATCGGCAAGCCCACCAAGCTGATCTGGACGCTGCCGGAGGGCTGGAAGATGGAGGAACTGCCCTGGCCCGCCGTGCATCCGTTCAAGGGACTCGATGGCGCGCCGAGCGAGGGCTATGAAGGCACGGTTTATCTGCCTGCGAAGATCATTCCGCCTGCCAATGCAGCCATCGGCTCGACCTCGGAACTTCAGGTGAAGGTGGATGGACTAGTCTGCGATGATAAAAGCTGCATGCCATTCAAGCAGGAGGCCAAAATCAATCTTGCCCTGGCCGCCATGCCGCAGGTGAACGCGGAACAAGCAGCGATTTTTGACAAGCTGCCCGCCTTGGAGAAAACGACCGCCGAAACACTTCCAGCCAAAACAACCAGCGGCGAAACGGCACCAGCAGTGCCTCCGACTTTTCTCTTCATCATGTTCTCGGCCTTTGTGGGCGGTTTGATCCTGAACATCATGCCCTGCGTGTTTCCCGTGCTCGGCATCAAGGTCGTCGGCGTCGTGCAGCAGGCAGGCGAGGACCGCAAACAAGTCGTGCTGCACGGCCTCGTGTACACACTGGGTGTCTTGGTCATGTTTTGGGCGCTGGGCGGCCTCGTGGTCGCACTGGGCAAGGGCTGGGGCTTCCAGCTTCAGTCCGCAGGTTTCAATTACGCCTTGGCCGCGTTCTTCCTCATCTTCGGCCTGAACATGGCCGGTTTGTTTGAGATCGGCGCGTCCGCTGTCGGCGTGGGCGCGAATTTGCAAGCCAAGCACGGACTGGGCGGCTCGTTTTTCTCCGGGCTGCTGGCCACGGTGGTCGCGACGCCATGCTCCGCGCCGTTTCTCGGCACTGCGCTCGGCTTCGCGGTGAAACTGCCCGCGCCGCAGGCCATGCTGCTGTTCAGTTTGATCGGCCTCGGCCTAGCCAGCCCGTTCCTACTGCTCTCGGCATTTCCCAAGCTCGTCTCCGTGCTGCCACGGCCCGGCGCATGGATGGAAAGCTTCAAGCAGGGCATGTCCTTCCTGCTGTTCGGCACCGTCTGCTACATGCTTTGGGTGCTAACCGGCATGGTCGAGGGACTGCCGATGCTCTGGCTCATGCTCAGCTTGGTGCTGGTGGGACTCGGCTGCTGGATCTACGGCCGCTGGTCACTACCGCACAAGCCCGCCCGCACACGCCTCATCGCGGTTCTGCTGGCGCTGGCGGCGATTGGTGGCGGTTTGTGGCTCGGCTGGCCGCACGTCGAAAAACTACCAGCCGGGGCACATGGCGCGAAATTTGAAAACGGCCTGCTGTGGGAACCCTGGTCCGACGCCAAGGTCAAGGAACTCACCGCCGCAGGCAAACCGGTGTACATCGACTTCACCGCCAAGTGGTGCCTGACCTGCCAGGTGAACAAGCGCGTCTATCCTGACGCGAAGATTCAAGAACTCTTCAAGAAGCACGGCGTGGTGGCCGTCAAAGCCGACTACACGAATGAGGACGAGCCGATCAAGCAAGCCTTCACCGCCCTCGGCCGCGGTGCCGTGCCGGTGAACGCATTATACATCCCTGGCATGAAGGAACCCCTCGTCCTGCCGGAAATACTGACCGTGGACAATCTGTCCGAGGCGCTGGGCAAGCTGCAGAAGTGATCTCTGCGCAAAAAAACACGCGACGCTGATGAGGCGTCGCGTGCTCGGGATTGAATCTGTTTGGATGCTTACGCGAACAGCGCAGGGATCGGCTGGCCCTTGTCGGCAATCGTGAACGGACGCTTGCTGGGGCTGTAGATGACCTGATCAAGCGGCAGACCGAGGGCGTAGGCGATGGAGGCGTTGAAGTCCATGATCTTGACCTTGTCCTCGACGACCTCGCGGCCTTCCTTGTCGGTCTTGCCGTAGGTGTAGCCACCTTTGACGCCACCACCGAACATGACGGCGGAGAAGGCCTTCGGATAGTGGTCGCGACCGACATTCTGATTGATGTCAGGCGTGCGACCGAACTCGGAGGTCAGCACGATGAGGGTGTCCTCAAGCAGACCACGGTTGTGGAGGTCCGAAACGAGGGTGGCAAGGCCCTTATCGAGGGTTTCGCAGCGCTCAGGGACAGCGACGAAGTTGGCGTTGTGAGTGTCCCAGCCGCCGAGAGAAACCTCGACGAAGCGGACGCCACGCTCGACGAGACGACGGGCGAGAAGGCAACCCTGACCGAAGGCTTCGCGGCCATAAGCAGCGCGGAGTTCGCCGGGTTCCGCAGTGAGGTCGAAGGCCTTGAGGTCTTCGGACTTCATCATGGCCATCGCATCATCATACATGTCGGCGTAGGCCTTGACGTTGCGATGTGGAAAGGTTTTGCGGAAGTCCTGGTCGAGTT
>JBIKYB010000057.1:0-22075 GCA_044355475.1 Prosthecobacter sp. | reverse complement strand
GAAGGCGTTGGTCATCGGGCGTCAGGCGGAAAAACTTTCGCCGCAGGAGCAGGTGACGACGGCGTTGGGGTTTTTCACTTTGAAGCCGCCGCTTTGGAGGTCGTCGCTGTAGTCGAGTTCCGAACCAGAGACGAACAGGGCGCTCTTTGGATCAATGACGACTCGCACTTCACTGGAGGTGACCATGATGTCTCGGTTGGCCGGGCCATCGACGAGGTCCATCTTGTATTGCAGCCCGGAGCAGCCGCCGCCGACGACGGCCACGCGCAGGGCACCGTTGTCGGCCCGGCCCTGCTTCTTGAGCAGGCCGAGAAGACGGTTCGCGGCATTGGGTAGCACTTTGATGAGTTTTTCGTTGCCAACTTTGAAACTGGGGGCGGTGGCGGTCATGTGGAGCGATAGCACGAAGACCACGATTTGAACACGGAACATTGAACTTTGCCTCCTCGTCGCCTCACTCTTTTTTGAGGCCGCTGTGCTTTGTGCTTGCCTCACAGGCGGTTTTTTGAGACGAACAGGACACAACCTCCATTTTCCCATGTCCGACACCCTTGCTCCGCCGCTGCCATTGCAGTTGTTTACCCTGAAAGACGGTCTCGTGGCCAGTGACAGCGGGCAGGAGGCCGTGAACAACTACGCAGCTGATTTCCAGGGGCTGCGCCACTTCGGTCAAAAAATCGGTGATTGCCTCGATCTAGGTGCTCCCTGGACGGGGACGCTGCAGGAGGAGGACTTCACGCTGAACTTCGCCTATTTCGATGCGGGCACGGATGCTCAAGACCCTGGTGCTGGGGCGCTCATCGGCGAGCGCATCCCGCTGTTTGAACTGCTCAGCCGCGTGAACTCGATGGAGGCATAAATCATCATGGCCGCAACAATCACCCCCTCTCTCCGCTCCGCTCTCGAACGCCTGAAACATGGCGGCTCCGTCAACGGCCTGCTGCTTGGCTGGCGGCGGCAGATTCTCATCAATCTGCTGCCTTTTGAAGAATTCCGCGCCGAGCGCCTCCTCCAGGCCGCGCATGACGCGCACGCTCACTTCGCCAGTGGTGGGGATCGTGATGTGAAGAGCTTCTGGTTCGGCTACGAGGGCGTGTTTGTGCTGGCCCTGCTTCAGGGCGATTGCATGCTCATCATGCTGCACACACATGCTTCGGAGGTGGATTTCCTGCGCCGTGCCGGACTGACTTTTCTGGATGACACCCAGTTGCTGGTGGATGCGCTGCTGCATCCGGCGCCTGACGATGAAAACAGCCGCGATGCCACCCAGCCGCTGGGAGAGCTCGATGTGGGAGATCATCCGCCTGAGGCCAGCGGCCCTACCAAGGTCATCCCGCGTCGTTTGTGAGGCAGCGGCCTCCGAGCTGTGCTTTGCCGTGATTCCCGCCTTTGCTTGAAAGGATTGCCGCCACCGTGGCGAAATCTTGGCTCTCGTTTTTCTCTACCCACGCTCATGTCTGATCCAGCCGTCACTCTCTTTTCCCGCCGTCGCTTTCTCAATGCCAGCGGAGGAACGTTGCTCGCTCCTGCCGTCATCACCGCCGCCACTTCTTTGAGTGCCCAGCAGAAAGCGGATTCAAACGAGACCTTGAAAATCGGCCTCATCGGCTGTGGTGGACGCGGCACAGGCGCGGCAGCGCAGGCTCTTGGCGCGGATTACAACGCGAAAATCGTCGCAATGGCAGACGCCTTTGACACGCAGATCGAGAACAGCATTAAAAACCTCTCCACGCAGTTCCCTGACCGCGTGGATGTGAAGCCGGACAAGAAATTCACAGGGCTCGACGCCTACCAAAAGCTCATCGAAAGCGGTGTGGACGTCGTGCTGCTCGCCAGCCCGCCAGGATACCGTCCGCAGCACCTCACCGCTGCCGTCGAGGCCGGAAAACACATCTTCTGCGAGAAGCCGATGGCCGTGGATGCCGCCGGTTATCGCGTCGCGCAGGCCGCCGTCGAAAAAGCGAAGCAGAAGAAGCTCAACCTCGTGGCCGGCTTCTGCTGGCGCTACTCCACCAGCCGCATTGAGTGCTACAAGCGGCTGCACGACGGCCAGATCGGTGACATCACCAGCATTGTGGCCACTTACTACGCCGGTCCGGTCAAACCCATGCCGCCAGCCGCTGGCCGCCCTGCGGGAATGGGCGATGTCGAGTGGCAGGTGCGCAACTGGTACAATTTCTCTTGGCTCAGCGGCGACAGCATCGTCGAGCAGGCCGTGCATAGCCTCGATAAGATCTGCTGGGCCATGAAGGACCAGCCCCCGGTCAGCGTGATCGCCACTGGCGGTCGCCAACGTCCTGCGGAAGACGGCAATATCTTCGATCATTTCCACTGCGCTTACGAATGGGAGGGCGGCACCATCTGCCACCTCACGAACCGCCAGATCACCGGCTGCCACAACGAGGTCATCGACAACATTCTGGGCACCAAGGGCCGCCTTGTCATTGGCAAAGGCTCAGCGCCCTTCATTGAAGGTGAAAAACGCTGGCGCTGGCGCGGTGAGGAGAAAAACATGTACGACCTTGAGCATCAGGCGCTCTTCAATGCCATCCGCAGTGGCGAGGTCGTCAATGATGGCGACCGCATGATGAGCAGCACACTCATCGCGATCATGGGCCGTGAAGCCGCTTACACCGGACAGAAGCTCGCCTGGAAAGACGATTCTTCGCCTCCCGCGCCCGAAGCCGAAGGCAAGGGCAAGGGCAAGACCCCGAAGAAGGACAAGGCTCCCGAGCGCGTGGCCCTGGCGATGTTGTCTTCCAAGCAGGATCTCGCGCCCGACAACCTTCAATACGGCGACAAGTTTGATCCGGGCCCGCTGCCACAGCCCGGCGTCACGAAGTTTGCGTGATTTGATTTGTTCAGCGGTTTCCCAAAGTACTTGGCCCACCCTGCGTTCTGAGGTGTAATGACTGCCATGAGCACGTCCATCACCGTTGATGCCATCTTCGCCCCCGTGGCGCGGAAGGTGCAGGTGTGGGTGGTGCTGCGGCGTTGGCTCGCAGCGTTGCGCATGACGCTGATTCCGGCCTCTCTGGTGCTGTTGCTTTTGGCTTTGGCTCTGCTCCGTGGTTCAGCGGCGCTCATGCCGTGGCTTGGGCTGCTGCTCTGGCTGGCGGGAAGTCTGGCTTATGCGTGGTGGCAGCGGCCGGGAGAATTCAGCGCCCTTGCCTTGTGGGATCAGGCCGCTGGCAGGCGTGAGGCTTTCGCTTCCGCGTGGTGGTTTGAGCAACGCCGCGAAGACGGGGATGCCGCGCGAGCGCACATCGCCATGCAGCGTGAGATTTTGCCACAGGCGTTGCCTGCCTTGTCGAAAGATCTGCCGCTGCGACCGGACCGCTGGCTGGCGTTGCCGCTGGGCATCGCGATTCTTGGCAGCTTGGTGAGCATTGTCACAGCTCCACCATCGGAGGCCATTCCCATGGACGCGGAAATGACCCGCAAGGCCGCCGAGGAAGCCAAAAAACTCACGCAGACCGACTGGGAGAAGAAGAAACTTGCTGGCCTGAAGGATGAGGAGCGCAAGCAGGTGGAAGACTTGAAGCAGAAAGTGCAAAAGACCGCCGAAGACCTCGCCAATGCTGCTGGCAAGGATGCGCGCAGCGTTTTGGCTGAACTGGAGCGTCGTGCTCGTGACGCAGAAAAGCTGGCCGACGAGCTCGGCAGCGGCAAAGAAGCCTGGGCGTCCGAGAAACTCATCGAAGAGCTCCGCAAGCATGCCGACACCGCCGATCTCGGCGATTCCGTGGCCGCCAAGAACACCCAGGCGGCCGCCAAAGCCGCTGAGACGCTCGCCAACCAGCTTAAATCGCCGCAACTCAGCGCCGAGGCGAAGGAGCGCATGAACGAGACGCTCAAGGACGTGAAACAGCAGTCCGAGGAGCAGGATCGCAAACGCACGGTGGGCCAAAATGTCCTCGCTGCCGGAGATCAGATGCAGCAGGGCAACGCGGCGGGTGCAGGCGATGAGTTTCAAAAGCTCGCCGAAAAACTGAACGATCTCGCCTTGCGCGAGCAAACGCGTGAGGAGTTGCAGCAGCTCGCACAGCAGTTGCGTGACTCCGGCAGTAGCATCGCTGGTCAAAACGACAACGGATCAATGCAGCAGATGAGTCAGGCAGGCCAGCAAGGTCAAAACGGCCAGGAAAATCAGCAAGGCAACACGCCCCAGGTCGGACAGGCGCAACAGCCGCAGCAGATGCTTGCACCGCCCGGTCTGGGGCAGCAAGGCCAGCAAATGCAGCAAGCACCTCAGCAAGGCAATGGCCAGGGGCAGCCGCAGCAGATGACGATGGGGCAGGGGCAGCAAGGCCAGCCTGGTCAAAACAACCCGCAGCCGGGCGGGCAGCCCATGCTCTTCGCGCCTGTGCCTGGCGCAGCGAAACCTGACAACCAAGCGCCGACCCTCATCATGCCAGGTGATCCGGATCAGCCACCCGGCGGCACGAGCATCGCCATGCCGGGTTCAGGCCCGCAACCCGGTGCCGGCAAAGCGGACCTTAACAACCAGCCCACTCAGAAACAGGAGAGCGGCAATCAAAGCGTGGTGCAGGCCCAGCAAAACAACGAGGGCCGCAGCACCGTGCGCAGCATCGAAGGCGGTCCGCGGACCGAGCAAAGCACCCGCAGCGCCACTCAGACCGCGCTTGAGGCCATCCAAGCCGAGGAAGCCGCCCTGGATGAGTCCGCGCTGCCTCCGGCCCGCCGCGAGCAGGTGCGCCGTTATTTCCACGAACTGCGGAAGCGGTTTGAGCAGAAATAGTGTCATGGATTAGAGGCTCTGGGCTGCGCTCTGATCTTTTCAAGCAATCAGGAACGAAACGCTGGCTTGAACCTTGGAGGCATGGCAGGATAGTTGCTCATACCCTTCTCCAAACGCCCTCATGTCGGAGCCGAGTCAATTCAGGCATTATCAAATCATCCAGGACGCCGACGGCAACAACGTCGAGCTGGTGCGCAATGCCGAGCAGGTGTCTGTGCTGGCCTTTGACATGCAGCGCCTCGAATACGTCCACTGCCATGTGCTGCTGGAGCCGCTGGCGAACCGCCCCGCGTTTGAGGAGGCCTGCAAATCCCTGCAAAAGCGGGGCCATCCCGCCCTAGCACGGATGATTGAGTTTGGTGAGGATGAGGGGAACCCGTTTTACATCACCAGCAACATCGACGGTGAGCCGTTGAGGCCTTACTTGGCGCGGCAGCAGGACATTCCAGGCTGGCTGGCCATCATGCTGGCCTGCCGGGCACTGGAGACCGCCGTGGCGGTGTGTGAACGCGGCGAATTTCTCACCGAGTCGCCCTTGGATAGTCTGCGCATCGTGCAAAACGCCCCGCAAGCCGTGCAGGTTCTGGCGGCGGATTTCCGGGTGCTGGATAACCCGGTAGGCAAAAAGAGGGCGCTGAAGACCAGTTTTGAAAAGCAGGCCAAGTTTCTGCGCTCCTACCTCTCCGAGCAGGGCGGGGGACCAACGCTCCCGGATCAGTCGCTCCCAGCAGCGGATTTTACCGAACTACTGGGTTCTTGCCTCGCCAGCGCCGCCGTGGGCGTCATCGCGCCGATGCGTGAGCTGCGCAACGCCCTGCAAAAACTCGCGCCGGATCATCTGTCAGGCGAAATTCCGACTGCGCAGAAGCCACGTGCGTTGCTAGCACCGTTGCTGGCCAGCTACCAAGATGTCGCGCGTGGTCTGGTCAATCTCGTGCGTATTCAAAGCCAGCGCCTCGATATGGCGAACCCCTACAGCATGCGTGGCACGCTGACCAAGACGGGGCGCTCGGTGCTCATTGAGCAAGTGCCTTCAGCACGCAGTTCCTGCCCCCTTGTCCGGGAGGTGGATGATTCCGCCTTTAAGATCACCAAGCAACGTGACAACTCCGGCCTCGTCACCCTGGCACTGGTCAACGAGGCCGAAGACATTACCTGTCTGGCTGAGGAGATCGTTGAGGGCATCAGTTTGGCGGATTTGCTGCGCGAGCGCCGCTGCCTGGAAGTGCAGGAGGCGTACCTCGTGCTTGCCAGTCTCGACTCCGCGCTCACACAGCTCGACACGTCCAAACTGCCGGTCTGCAAGTTGCGTTTGGAGGATATTTTCTTGCTCACTGGTTTTGCGCGTGAGGATTCGCGCAGCACGAAGCTCCTCGTTTCAAAGCTGAACGAATGGCCGGCCTTCAACATCATCGTTCGTGCGCATCCCACGCTGGCCGCCATGTCTGGACGCGGCACCGATCCTGCCGTGCTGCTGCCTCCGGCGCGGTCCAATCCAGCTACCCCATGGCACGCCGGGTGGCTGTCCGCCTTGTGCAAATTTTTGCTCGGCCTCGAGTCTCCCGCTGGTTTGATCGTGGAGCCTGAAGGCGGGGCGCGTGAGCGTGAAACGGTCGAGCGTCTGCTCACAGACGAGATCGCGAAGGTGGCGGAGTCGAAACCGGCGACTCGCGGTGATTTTCTGGCGCGATATGCCCGCATCATTCAGCACTACGACTTGGTGAAGACAGCGCCGGAGACTGCTGCGCGAAAGAGCGTCACGGAACCTGCGGCGGACATCGGCTTGAAGCCTCGCTCCAAAACGCTTCCTGTGACGCAGTCACCCGCAAAGCGTGAATTTTCTCCCTCTCTGGCCAGCCAGAAGCAGGTCGTGCCGCTGACTACGGGCGGCGCGGCGCGCACCGAAGAAGAGGCCACCATCGGCTTTGCTGAGTTGCTCTTCAAAAACGCAGGTGGCGAACCCACACCGCCCGACGCGCCGGACTGGGCGCGTGCGGCGGGCAGCGCCCCGCCGACGGCGGTCGAATATCTAATGCCTCGCGAGGATGTGCCGATGTGGCTGAAGGCTGCGGTTTTTCTCGGCGGCTCGATGGTTATCGGTGCCATGTGCGCTCATCTTTCCGGCTCTGCTTTGTGGCAAAAAAAGCGCGCCAGTGTGCCAGTCGAAGTCAAGGCGTCCGTCAGCATCGCTCCTGCCGCCAAATTGCCAGAGCCAAGCGTGCCGAAAGCCATTCCCGTGATCGAACCGCCACCTGTCGTGACCGCGCCGATTGAGGGTGCTCCAACGAGCCGTGGCGTCACGCTGTCACTGCCTCCTGGCACAGGCGGTCTGCGTGAGCAACTGGCCCCGGATACCAATCCTCCCAAGCCACCACCATGAATACCGTGCTTCTCCGACTTTGCGCCTGCGTTTTGCTAGCCTGTGTCTTGAGTGCCTGCCCGGAGACCACGGTGAACGAGGATTTCGGCCTGAAGCCCTTGGAATTGAAGTTGGAGGACTGGAATGGGGCGTGGATGCCCCTGGATGACGATGCTTCGATTCAATTCACCGTCACGGATGCCGCCAAGGGAGTGCTTCAAATGACTGAGGCGGATGAGACAACGGACCAGCCGATGAGCTTCCACCTGCGCCGCGCCAGCGCTGACGACAAGGTGAGACTCTGCTTCGCTCTCACGCGCGACCCGGAGGCTAAGGAGCCGAAAACACAGATTCATCTGCTCCGTCTGCCTGGGGAAGGGGTGATCCTGGCCTGGATGATCAACGATCTTGCCGTCGAGAAGGCGATCAAAGCAGGTCAGCTCAAAGGCAGCACCAAGCGGGTCAAAGACGATCCTCACAATCATCTCGACTCCGATCCCGCCAACTACACCCGGCTCCAGGAGCCGCAATTCTGGAAATGGTCGGAGCCTTCGATCCTGAAACGCCCGAAGCCATGAGTTCACCGCCAAAGCTCTCTCGCCGCCACTTTCTCACCAGCACAGCATCACTCACAGGGGCTGCGGGTGTTTGGATTGGTTCGCAGGCTGCCTCTGCTGCTTCCAAGCCCTTCTCTTTCGTCTTTTTCACCGATCCGCATGTTCAGCCAGAAAAAGGCGCGGTCGAAGGCGTGAAGATGGCCTTTGCCAAGGTCAACGCGCTGGAGCAGAAGCCCGAATTTGTCATCACTGGCGGGGATTTGATCATGGACGCGCTCGAGGTCGGCATCGACCGAGTGGAAAAGCAGTGGAAGCTCTGGGACGAGTGCCTCAAGACGCTCGAAACGCCGTCCTACCACACCGTCGGCAATCATGACGTGGCCGGTTGGTCGCCCAAGGCGATGATTAAGCCCGGAAATAGCGCTTATGGGAAGGCGATCTTTGCGGATCGCTACGGGCAGGGCAAAACCTACCGAAGCTTCGACCACGGCGGCTGGCATTTCATCATCCTCGACTCCATCGGCCTCGATAAGACGACCAACGATTACATGGGCTGGATCGACGACGACCAGCTTTCCTGGCTTCAGGCTGATCTCGAGCAGACCGGCAAACAGACTCCCATTGTCCTGGTCACTCACATCCCGTTCTACAGCGTGTGGCATCAGGTCATCCTCGGGCCGAAGGTCAGCATTGGCGGCAAGGCCCTCGTGAACAACGTCCACGACTTCCGCAAGATGCTTGGCCGGTACAATCTCAAACTCGTACTTAGTGGCCACGGTCACATTTCCGAGCGCATCCAGTTTGACCAAGTCGTTTATCTCCAGGGCGGCGCTGTTTGCGGCATGTGGTGGAAAGGTCCGGTGCATGGCAATCCTGAAGGCTTCCTCCAGATCGAATGCCGCCCCGACGGCACCTTCAGCGACCAATATCACGGGTACGGCTGGAAGGTGCGGGGGTAGGCCATTGTTTTTCGTTCTGGCGAACGAGTCCATGAGGTGCGGCGTGTATTTCAGCAGGCTCTTTCACCCCAAATAAAAAGGCACGCGACCGAAGACGCGTGCCTTTTCAAAAGAGTCGTGATTCAGCTTACCTCGCCACCGAGGTGTCCAGCGTGCGGTAGGAGGTCATGAAGCTGGCGGCGTCCTCGGAGGAGGTTTCGCTCATCGCGGCGGCCACTTGGTTTTGCAACTCATCGCGCAGGCGGCTGACGAGTTCCAAACCACGGGAGGTGATGCGAACGAGCACCTTGCGGCGGTCATCAATGGCGTGGGTGCGCTCCATGTAGCCGAGTTTTTCCAGGCGGTCCACGAGACCCGTGGCGGCAGCGGTGGAGTGGCCCATCTTGCGTGCGATGTCCGTCATGGTCAGCTCCTTCGACGTGGCGAGGTAACCGAGCAGGAAGAACTGAGCGAAGGAGATATTATCCCGATTCAGCTCGCGGGAGAGATTCAGCAGGAACTCACGCTGACTGAACAGAATGAAATCTGCCAGCTTGGCGTGGTCTTTTGCTAATGGTTTGGTTCCGGTGATCATGAATGTGGTTCCTTAGAGCTATGGGTTCCGAGAATGTCTCGAATTATGGGTAATGTAACGAATACCAAAGATAGGATCAAGATAAATTCATAGAATCCATAAATTTATACTGATTTGCATGGGGTTGTTCTTATTTGTGAGAGATTAATATACCTGAATTATTATCCTCGAAAGGTCTGGAAGGCAAGAAATTTCAATTCGGCCGACTGCTGCCTGATAAGAACCTCCCCAACTATTGGAGCGAGCGCCCCTTGGTTTCCGGCGCAAACCAGATGACCACCATCCCGACAAGGTACACGCAGGAGAGGATCGAGTAGGCGTTCGCTGCTGCTTGCACGGTGTTAACCGTGTCACTGGCAAAAAGACTCATCAGATTGCCAAGCTGCAAAGCACCGATAGCGGCAATCAGGCGACCGAAATTGAAGCAGAATCCCTGCCCGGTGGCGCGGACGCTGGTGGGGAAGAGTTCCGGGAAATAGAGCGGGAAGAAGCCGTAGAACGAAGCGGTGATGCCTCCCAGCAGGAAGGAGGTGATCAGCAGGGTCGATGGGATGCTGTCCCCCAAAAAGGGGACGTTGACCCTGAAAAAGCCGAGTGAGGCGGCCAAACTGGCCACGCAGAGCAGGGTGTAGGTCACCCGCCGACCCAGTTTGTCGGCTACCAGCGGTGTGATGAGCGTGACCAGGATGGCCCCCAGGGCGGTGGCAATGACGACATAGTCGATGATCGGCAGCGTGCTACCTTTGGGGGCCAAGTCGGAAGCCCAACGCGCTGCCTGTTGCGCGGAACCCCAAGTGCCAAGCAGCGCCACGGCGGCCAAACTCGCGCCCACGAGAAGATTCCGCATGATCGTGCCGTGCTCGGTGGCATCCGTGCTGCCTGCCGCCATGGAACGGCTCATGTATTGACGCACCGGGTGCAAATACCCCCACAGGGCGATCCCCAGACCAACAACCGTCACGATGGCAGCAATCCAACCGCCCCATGAGCACATCGGCGACCACACATAAATGATGCCCAGCGCTGCCACGCAGGCGATCAGCACGCCCAGTAGGTCCATCGTGGCCCAATGAGATGTTCCGCCTGATTTCTTCTCTGCCTCCCATTTATGCGACTCCGGCACAAAGACCAGGATGAAAAAGTTAATCAGTGCTGGCAAGGCGCTGCTGACGGCAATGAACCTCCAGGCGCGATTGTGCAGCAAGTATTCTGTGTTCTCAGGGGATAGGCCAAAGGCATGAATCCAGCCCGTGACGATGTCTAGGCTGGCGTTGAGCTGCCAACTGATGAGGCCCGTCAGCAGGAAGCCGATATTCGATGCGGCACCGATCATTCCGGCGATCCAGGCGCGATTCTTGCCCCCCCAAATCTCATTCACAAGTGCGACACCGAGTGCCCACTCACCGCCCATGCCAAGCGAGGCGATGAAGCGCAGCCCGGCGAAGTGCCAGGCCTCCGTCACGAAGGCACACAGGCCGCTGAAGATGGCGTAGGTGAAAATGGCCAGCGTCATGGCCTTCACACGTCCCAGTTTGTCTCCCAGCCAACCGAAAAGCACGCCACCCGTCGCCGCGCCGACGAGGAATACCGCGATGATCACGGTGAACCACTGCCCCTGAACGAGTGCCGACTCTTTGGGCAGAAGATCCTGCAGCGCCGGTTTACCGATCAGCGGAAACAGCCCCATTTCAAAACCATCAAAGAGCCAGCCGAGAAACGCGGCGATCAGGGCGGCGACAGCGCCTTTGGGAGCAGGGGAGGAGGGAGTGGACATGGTGAAAAAGAGGTCGAAGCAAACGGCAGCATGAGCGCACTTCTACAGTCATGGCGAGCAAAAAAGCGGGCCGCTGAAATTCAGCGGCCCGCAGACAGTCAAAATGAGGACTTGTGATGGCTTATTCCTTCGCCACGCCGTTGTTCCAAGCGGCAAACATTTCTTCCACGGTCGGGATTTCCAGCGGACGCACGATGCGGAAGCCCAGCCAAGTCGCATCGGTCAGGTACCAGATGCTTTTCGGAAGCTGCGGGTCCTGCTGCTTCCAAAGTGGATCAGACGACTTGCGGGCGGCACTGCGGCAAAGCTCAGGATCGTCATCATAGGTGCCTCCACGGGCAACGTGAGGGTAGGGGGTCTTTGAGGGCACCCAGGCATTGCCGAGGATCGCGGCGGCGGGAGTGGTCGGGGTGTATTGGTCCAGGCACCACTCGCAGACGTTGCCGTAGATGTCGTACAGCCCCCACGGGTTCGGCTTTTTGGCTCCGATCTTGGAGTACTGGAAGTTCGGCGCGTTGTCGAAATACCACGCGTACTCTTTGAGCTGTGCGGCATCGTCACCGAAGAAATACGCGGTTTTGGTCCCGGCGCGGGCGGCATACTCCCACTCGGCCTCCGTCGGCAAGCGGTAGAAATGGCCGGTTTGGGCGCTGAGCCACTGGCAGTACTTGTTCGCGGCGTGCTGCGTCATGCAGATGGCTGGGAATTTCTCGCGGCCCATGCCGAAATCCATCGGCTGGTAAGGAGGCGTGGGCTGGGAGATCAGATCTTCCGGCTTGTCGGTTGGTTTCCACACTTGGCGGGAGCCGTCCTTGTTGCGGCCTTCGCTGGTGAGCTGGAAGGGCTCGTACTCATCCCAGGTCACCTCATATTTGCCCATCCAGAACGGTTTGATCGTCTTTTTCACCTGTGGGCCTTCGTCATCGCTGCGATCCGCCTCGCTGTCCGGGCTGCCCATCATGAATTCACCGCCCTTGATCGTCACCATGCTGTAAGGCGCTCCCGTCTTCGGAATCTTGGAGTCATACGGCTTCATTTCACCTTCTATCTTCTCCTTTGAGGTCTGCACGATGAACGCGTGGATCTTCTTCACCAGTTCCAGGTTGTCCGGGTTGTTTGAGGCCGGGCCTTTCTTCTCTTTCGCCGTCAGTTTAAGATTGTCAGGCCACGGTGCGCCTTGCTCGATCCACAGTTTCAGGAAGTTGATGTCTTCTTTGTTCAGCGGGCCGCCACTTTTCTTCGGTGGCATCAAATCATCGTCGTCCGCCGCCAGCACCGTCAGATGATAAATCGCGCTCTGTTTCAGATCGAAAGGCACGATGTTCGGCGCGTTCTCGCCGGACTCGAAGGCTTCCTTCTTCGTGGTGATGATCCAGTCGCCCTTCGCCTTGTCCGCATTGTGGCAGGACACGCAGTTCTGCTCCAGGATCGGCTGGATGTGCTTCTCGAACTTGATGCGCGGCGTCTGCTCCAGCACCACGCCCGCCGGCCAGTCGGCCCCTTGCTCGATCCAGCTCTTGATCACCTCGATTTGAGACTTCTCCAGCAGTCCTTCCTTCTTCGGCGGCATCACCATGTCATCTTCCACGTCGAGCAGCAGCGTAGCATAGATCGCGCTCTTCTTCAGATCACCGGGGACGAGTCCAGGGCCGTTCTCGTTGCCCTTCTTGATGTCTTCCAGCGTGTGCATGCGGAAGTCGCCCTTGTCCTCTTTCTCACCGTGACAATGTGTGCAGGCTCCTTCGAGCAACGGCTTCACTTGTTTGACGAAATCCACTTTCTCCGCGCCATAAAGGAACGCGGGAGCCAGGGCGAGTGCGGAAATGAGAGGTCGGGCGGAAAACATGGGTCGTGCGGATAGCATAGGCGGCGTCGCTTGTCCAATACGAGGAAATGCCGACCAAGGCCGCTCCCAAACCACCCACAGCGCCTCACTCTGCCCAGTCTTCCGACTTCGCCTCATCAGCCCGTGGGTGCTTTCAGTCGCTGAAGCCGTTCATCATCACTGAGCTTTCGCATCGAAGCCACTTCGCGATGGAAGGATTCGAGGTCGCCGTGGTGCTGTTTTAGCAAGCGTTCAAAGCAGGGAACGAGGGTGTAATAGGCGGCGATGGTGTTGAGTCGGGCATTGTTCCATGATTCCAGGCCGTTTTGGCTGCGCAGCTTGGTCTGTGGGCCATGGGCTCCAGCGCGGCGCAGCATGTCCTCGAACACGCGTCGCTTAGCGAGGCGCTCGGCTTCCGTGCTGGCATGATCTTGCGCATAAACATCTTTGAGACGGCTCCGGGTGTCGAGCAGAAGGTGGATGGTCTTCCGGCTGCGCTGCAAACTGGCCTCATATGAGCGTAGGCCAGCTAGGTCGTTCTTCGAACGCAGCCAGCGTCTTACGCCATCCTCGGCGTTCGCGGTAGCGAAGGCTTCGTTGAAGTCGGTGTCGCCAGAAATGAAGACCTTGGCGTGCGTCAGCTCGTGGAAGATGAGTTCGGCTAGCTCGTGGTCGCTGCGGTGCAGGAAGGTGTTCAGCACCGGGTCTTTAAAATAGCCAAGAGTGGAGTAGGCCTCGACGCCACCGACGAAGACATCGAGTCCTTGCTGACGCAGGCGCTCGCCTTCCTCCCGTGCGTCTTTCTCTGCGAAGAAACCGCGATACTTCAGGTTTCCGACGAAAGGATACCACCAGCGCTTTGCCTCGACGGAGAATTCCGGGGCGGCAAACACCACCCACACAACGTAGGGCCGTTTCAGATCGCAGTACTTGCCGAAGCTCTGGGTCGGCAGCCGCAGGTCACTGGCGGCAAAGGTACGCAACTCCTCGATGAGCCGCAGGCGCTGTTTCACTCGGTCATCCACGCGTGAGTCAGCCAGGACTTGCTCGTTCGGACGCGATTTTCGCCAGATTTCCATCTGTCCGCCCGCAGCCTGGGTGTAAAACTTGAGGGTTCCGCACGAGCACACCAGCAGGGCCGGGAGGAGCGCGAACCAGTTGCGTGCGATCATCATCGCTCCAGTTTAGCGTTTCATTCTCAACCGCAAACCGCAATGTCCTTCATCCACGACGATTTCCTGCTCAGCACCAAGGCCGCCAGCCGCCTGTACCACACTTTTGCCAAGGACGAGCCGATCCTGGACTATCACAATCATCTGCCGCCGAAAGACATCGCGCAGAACCGACAATTCAAGAACCTGTTTGAGATCTGGCTTGAGGGTGACCACTACAAATGGCGCGCACTGCGCTGCAACGGCGTGCCAGAGGAGTTCATCACGGGTAAAGCGAGTCCGCGTGACAAATTCATGGCCTGGGCCAAGACCGTGCCGCACACGCTGCGCAATCCGCTCTATCACTGGACGCACCTCGAACTGAAGCGCTACTTTGGCATCGACACATTGCTCAACGAGGAGACCGCGCCCGCGATCTGGGAGCAGACCGAGGCGGCGCTGGCAACGCCTGAGATGAGTGCGCGTGGCATCCTGCGCACGCAGAAGGTGAAAGCGCTCTGCACGACCGACGATCCCATCGATGATCTCGCGTGGCATAAAAAGTGCGCCTCCGACGGCTTTGAAGTCGGAGTTTATCCGACCTTCCGCCCGGACAAGGCGCTGGCCGTGCACCAACCCGAGGCCTGGAACGCGTGGTGTGACAAGCTCAGCGCCGCCAGCGGCATTGAGGTGAAGACATTCGACGCACTGCTGCGTGCGCTGGAGAGACGCCATGATTACTTTCATGACATCGGCTGCCGTCTGTCCGATCACGGTCTAAACACCGCGCACAGCCGCTTCATCCCCGACATCCGCGCGGAGAATATCTTCAGCAAGGCTCGGCGTGGAAAGGCGGCTAGCGAGCAGGAACACGATGAGTTTGCCAGCAACATCATGCTGCATGTGGGTCGTCTCAACGCCGCCAAAGGCTGGACGATGCAGCTCCACCTCGGCCCGGTGCGCAACAACAACAGCCGCCTGGCCCGCGAGATCGGCGCGGATGTGGGCTGCGACAGCATCGGCGACTGGCCACAGGCGGAGCCGCTGTCCCGCTTCCTCGATCGTCTCGACACCGAGAACGCGCTGCCGAAAACCGTGCTCTACAACGTCAACCCGACTGCCAACTACGTCTTTGGCACCATGGCAGGAAACTTTGCCGACGGCACCACACCAGGGAAGGTGCAGTTCGGCTCCGGCTGGTGGTTTGTGGACCAAAAAGAAGGCATGGAGTGGCAGATCAATGCCCTGAGCAATCTCGGCCTGCTCAGCCGCTTCATCGGCATGCTCACGGACAGCCGCAGCTTCATGAGCTTCCCTCGCCATGAGTACTTCCGTCGCACGCTCTGCAATCTGCTCGGCAGCGACATCGAGGGCGGACTCATCCCGAACGACGATGCGCTCGTGGGCAGCATGGTGAAGAACATCTGCTACGCGAACGCGAAGACCTATCTGGGGCTGACCGTGAGCTGACGCTCTCGCCTGCGGCTGCATCAATCTTGCTTGGGCGCTGATTTCTGCGGCTCCCGGAAGAAGATCACGAACAACACCAGCACCACGACGGCGATCCAGGCCGGAGTGGCCCAGATAGCGGACCAGTCGTGCGTGATGTCGCCTTTCGGCGCGGCCAGTTTGTGCTGATCCATGAAGTAGCCGGCCAAATAAGTCCCCACCAGCGAGCCGAAGCCCCACAAGATGATCGCGATCAGGCCCTGCGCCGCGCCACGGATGCGTTCGTTCGCCTCGTCATCGACGTAAAGCTGTCCGGCGATGAACAGAAAGTCGTAGCAGATGCCGTGCAGCAGGATGGCCCCGAAGATGAGCACGGTGCCCGTGCTGACGGCGCTGGCGCTAAGCATGAAGTAGCGTGCGGCCCAGGCCAGGATGCCGAGGAAGATGGTTTTCTTGTAGCCGAGCTTCTTGAGCATCAGCGGCAGCAGGATCAGGAAGACGATGTCGGAGACCTGGGCCAGCGTCATCTTCTGCGCCATGCCCTCCCATTTCAACTGGGTGAGGTAGGTGCCCATGTTCACGAAGTAGAAGTACAGCGGGATGCAGATGAGGAACATGCACAGGATGAAGATGGCAAACGTGGGCTTCTTCAGCAGCGCCAGCGCATCGAGACCAAGAACTTCGCTCAGTGGCACATTCTGCCCCTTCTTCTTCGGTGGTGTGTGCGGCAGTGTGAGAGCAAAGAGGCCAAAGACCATTGAGGTGCCACCTGCCAGGTAGTATTGCAGGGCTGACTGCTCGCCCTTCAACTGGCTGAGCACCACCCCGCCAGCGATCCAGCCCACAGCGGAGAAAATCTTCACGAAGGGGAAATCTTTCTTCGCATCGGCCAGATGGGTCATGGAGATCGAGTTCCCCAGCGCCAGCGTCGGCGCGTAGAGCGTGCAGTAGAGGATGAGCGTGGGATAGACGCTGCCGAAGGTCTTCAACTGCGGGATGTAGAGCATCACCAGTCCACCGGCGATGCCGAGCACGGCGATGATTTTCTCTGAGGCAAAGAAGCGGTCCGCGATCAAGCCGACGATGAAGGGCGAAAGAATCGCCCCCCAGGCGAAAGCGCCATAGGACGCGCCGATTTCGGTGCCGGTGAAGTTCAGCGTGCCGAGATACGCCCCCAGCGTCATGTACCAACTGCTCCAGATGAAATACTGGAGGAACATGAAAGTCGAGAGCTTGAACTTGAGCTGGTTTTGCATGGTGGTGTGTGGTTGAGCTTATTTCATGCCATCGGCGGCGGTCCAGGGCTCGATGAGCTGGAGCTTCTGGCTTTGCAGCGCCTTGTAGCAGTCAGCGAGGTCGAAATGATGCAGCACCTGCGGCAGCATGAAGGCGGTGGGCCACTGCTGGTCATCGTGAACGGCCAGTTCATGAAAAGAGGTGAGCGCATGCTTCAACGTGACCTGTTTGACTTCGCGGCTAAGCAAGGCGGCAAAGGCGGCGGGCAGCGCACCCCAGCCTTGACCGGCGAGATGGATCTCCGTGTGACCGGCAGCGGCAAGAAGCTGGATGACGCGCAGCACATCGAACGTGCGCTGGCCGAGCAGCGGACGGTCGAGCATCTGGCTGTAGGCGGCATAGAAGTAGTGGCTGCCGTAGCGGCCGAGGAATTGATTCGCGCCGCAGGTGTCGGGCTGCGAGTCGCCAATGCCGCGCACATCGCAGGCAAAAAAGGCCGCGTCAGGCGATGCGGCGATGAGTTCCTGCACGAAAGGATCGCCGCGCAATTCGGCATCGGCGGAGCGATGCGAGATGTAGAGCACGGCTTTGCTCTGGCCACGTGGCAGCCGCGAAGTGAGCGCTTCCTCGCTCAAGCGAGTGACTAGGGCGTGAATCAATGGCTCCGTCTCGACCGCGTAAGTGCAGTAGCCTTTGGAGGGATACTTGCGTGAGCCGACGCCGCGAAGGATTCGGTAGTCAGGCGGTGAATCCGCCCGCGCGGCAAGTTTCAACACTTCACGCACCGCTTTCTGCAAGGCTTCACCGGTGAGGTGCTTGCGTTTGGCTGCCAAGTCGTCCGCTTTTTCTCGTGTGAAAGACATCAGCGTGCGCGAACCTGATTCGGCCACCTGACCGCGTGGTGTGCAGAGCAGATCCGCGTCTTTTTCGACGGTGATCGTGGGTTCGGCAGCAGCGGCAGGAATGCCGGTAACTTTGCCGAAGAAGCGATACATCGCCTCGCGGTTCGATTGCGTGTAGCCGTGCGGATCAGGCCCGATGTGGAGCTGGATGTTCTCCGGCTTGCCGAGCAGCGTGTAGAGCTTCTTGAGGCGCTCGTAAGTCTCCGTGGAGCCACGCGCATCGAAGTAATCTTTCTCCTGTGCCATGATGATGACCGGCTTCGGAGCCATGGCAGCGAGGAAATCGCAGTGATCGAGATCGTGGGCCAAAACACGCGGCGGACACTGCTCCATGTCTTGTGGTAGCTCGTTCTCCGCATCACGTCGGAAGGTGGTGACGAAGCAGGACGGTGCCCCCATCGTGAAACGCGGCTCCATGCCGCAGAGCCAGGTCGTTTGCGTGCCGCCGCCGGAGTTACCGGTCACGCCGAGGTGTTTGGGGTCGATTTCACTGCGGGTGAGCAGGTAATCGAGCGCCCGCATGGCATCCCACACGAACCAGGTGCCAAGAAACTCACCGATGAGTGCCTGTGGGCCGCCCATTTGATTGTGCTCGGACGTTCCGCCGCCGAGACGAGAACCGAGCTTCTCATTCAAATACTGAAACCGCTCCCCCTGACCGGCGGGATCAATGATGAAGCATGCCTGGCCTTGCCGGGCAAGGCCCTGCGCGAAACTTTGATAAGCCTCCGCCGCCTTGCCATTGAGCGAGTGACCGCAGACGCCGATCACGCCGGGGACAGGGCCTTGGCGCTTCGTGGGCAGGTAGAGATTGCCGGTGACGAGAAAATTCGGCCGGCTCTCAAAGACGATGTTCTCGATGCGGTAACCATCGCGCTCCAAAGTCTTCGTCACCTTGGCATTCAGCGGCGTTTTTTCTGGCAGCGGACCAAAACACTCACGGATGCGCTCTTGCACGGACTTCACATAAGCCTCCGCATCGGCCTGGGTCTTCAAAGCGTCACGCCGGGCATTGCCGCGCGATTCGGCGGCACGGACTTCGGCCACCAGCCAGTCCTGCATCATGCGTGGGAACCGATTCAACGCTGGAACGCCTGCCGTTGGAGCTGTGGCGGACGTTTGAGCCAGCGCATTGCTCGTGCTGCCGAAGAAGGACTGCATCACCGGCCAGCTCAGAAGGCCCAGGCCGGTGGTTTGGAGAAAGTCACGGCGGCAGGGCAGGGGAGTGGAATCCATGAGTGAGTGGCGTGAGTTGGAGCGTGATGAATATCGGAACTGATCTGCGTTTCTTTCCCATGCACACGCCTGCTTCTCCGAATCGTCGTCAGTTTCTCCGCACCGCTGTTCCTTTCATCGTTTCCGCCGCCACGTTGGGCCGTGCGGGAGCGGTGTCGCCGAATGGCAAGGTCCGCTTGGCCTGCATCGGTGTCGGCGGCCAAGGGACGAGCAATCTGCGTGCCCTGATGGGCGATGAGCGCGTGCAGATCGTTGCCGTGTGTGATGCGGATGCGCAGCATGCCGAGGCGGCGGCGAAGATTGCCGGATTGACGAAGGGCGATGTGTATCGCGATTTTCGCGAGGTGCTGGCTCGCAGCGATGTGGATGCGATCATGAATGCCACACCGGATCACTGGCACTCGAACGTGGCCATTGCCGCCGCGAAGGCGGGCAAGGATTTGTATTCCGAGAAGCCGCTGGGCGCGAGCATTGTCGAGGGCCGCGCCATCTGTCGTGCGGTGGAGGAAAACAAGCGCGTGCTGCAATGCGGCACCTGGCGGCGCTCGGGTTTGAAGGTGCGCATGGCCTGTGAGCGCGTGCGCAACGGCTACATCGGCGAATTGAAGGAGATCGAAATCGGTGTGCCGGGCAAATTTGCGATTCGTGGGGGGGGCACCGGACTGGAATCGACGCAACCGGTGCCAGCACACTTCGATTACGCGATGTGGCTCGGCCCGGCGGCGGAGAAGCCATACACGGCAGCACGCTGCCACTTCAACTTCCGCTGGATCGAGGAATACGCCCCCGGCTACATCACCGACTGGGGCGCACATTTCCTCGACGTGGCGCAATGGGGCGCGGGCATGGATGAAACGACACCGACCGAGGTCAGCGCCACCGAGGTGAAGCGACGCGACGCAGGCATCTACGATGCCGCCGAGAGCTTCCGCATCGAATACCGCTACGCCAACGGCGTGCGCGTGGTCATGCTCAGCACGGATGACAAGACGAAGTGGGGTACCAAGTTCATCGGCAGCGAAGGCTGGATCTACACCGAAGCGGAGGTCCTCAAGGCCAGTTCGGACGACATCCTGCGCGTGAAGCTCAAGGACAGCGATGTGAAGCTCTACGAGTCGAAGCATCATCATCGCAACTTCATCGACGCCGTGCTCTCACGCGGACGCACCGCCGCCACAGCGGAAATCGCCCAACGTGCCGCCACGACCTGCCACATCGGGGCGATTTCAGCCGTTCTGAAGCGTCCCCTGAAGTTTGATCCGCAAGTCGAGCGCTTTGAAGGCGACGAGCAGGCCAATCAGATGCTGCTGCGGCCGATGCGTGAGGCGTGGAAGATTGCGTGATGGTTGCTTGCGTCGTTTTTCCGAGCCGGGCATTCCATACTTGCCATTCCTCACCGCCTTTCGTAAAAACCAAGCCGCATGGCTGACGAATCCGCTCCCTCCTCACCTACGTCCGAAACCCCGCCGCCACGCACCACCGGCGGAGGATTCCGCTGGGAGCCGCCATCAGCAGCGGAGTTGCAGGCGATGATGCCGGGCTACACGATTGAAAAAATCCTCGGTCGTGGTGGCATGGGCGCGGTGTACAAAGGCGTGCAGACGAACCTCGACCGCACCGTCGCCATCAAGATCCTGCCGCCGGGTGTGGAAAAGGAAGACCCCAGCTTCGCAGAGCGCTTCAAGAACGAGGCCAAGCTCATGGCAAAACTGCTGCACCCAGCTGTGGTGGCGGTCTTTGATTTTGGCCTCAACAGCGGTGGGCAGCTTTACATCGCCATGGAGTATGTCGATGGCACCGACGTGGCGCAGATGATCAGCACGCAGAAAAAGCTGCCGCCAGACCATGCGCTCGCCATCACCGAGCATGTGTGTGATGCGCTCACCGCCGCGCATGAGCTGGGGATCGTCCACCGCGACATCAAACCCGCCAACGTTCTCATCAACATGAAGGGCCAGGTCAAGGTGGCCGACTTCGGGCTAGCGAAGATTGAGGAACCCGGCAGCCACGGCCTCACCAAGACCGGCTACGCCATGGGCACGCCCGACTTTGTCGCGCCGGAGGCGCTCATGCTTGGCACCGCGATTGATGGCCGCGCGGACGTCTATGCCGTCGGCGTCATGCTCTATCAGATGCTCACCGGCAACATCCCAAGGGGTGCCTTCAAGCCCGCCTCCGTGCTCGTGCCCGCTCTGGATCGCCGCTACGACCCGATCATTCAAAAGGCCATGCAGCATGATCGTGAGGAGCGCCACCAGAGCGCCGCCGAGTTGCGCCGTGAGCTGGATGTGATCTTGACGGTGCCCTTGGTGTAAAACAATGCGCCCTCTGGCGCTGCTGCCGCTATTCCCGCCGCACAAGTCGCCCAGGTGCCCGCGCAACGCAGCGCCGCCCAGAAGCCCGTCGGCAAGCCGCCGCAACAGTCCAAAGGGAGCGCGGGCACTCCTGCCCGCAATTCACCACCCGGCGGCGCAGCCGCGAAGAAGCCTGAAGCGGACAAAAGTGTCCGCACTCCTCTCTCTCCCGCGAAATCCAAAACCCCTCTCTTCGCCGGTCTCGGCATCGCGGCGGTGCTGGGCATTGGAGCCTTCGTCATGTTCAGCGGCGGCAAAAAAACGCCACCCACCGCAGTAGGCGCCAGCGCCCCACCTTCCAAGCCCGCCAGCGTGGCGAGTTCGCCCCCCAAACCTGCGACATCGACGCCGCCAACGCCCAAGCCCACCACTCCGGCTCCCTCCGTCTCCAAGTCTCCCCCTCTCCCCATCTCCGCGTCTTCCCCGCAGTTCCCTCCCGGCCAGTGGGTGAAGCTGTTCGACAACCTCGAGGAGATGCGCCAAGCAGGTGTCACGACATTGGATCCAAAGATCAGCCACAAGGATGGCTGGTTTGTGCCTTCCGTGAATGCGATTGACCTGCGATTCAGCAAGCTCGTGGGGACAAACCTCGGCATTCGAGGCAAATTCAAACCAACACAGCCACGTGTGGCTCTTGATGTGGCTTCTGATTCCAGCGGTCACAGATTCACGGCCATGCCTGAGGCAAGTACCATCGATCTCAGCATCCCCCATGAAACGAAGACCCTCTTCATCGGCAAAGCGATCGTGGACCCACGGCAAGAGATTTTCACTATGGAATATGCTTGTGTGGAAGGCCGCTACATCGGACGCTTGAACGAAAAACTCGCATTTGTTCAAGCAGACAGAAAGCGCAGCAGTGCCAGGCTCGGGCTTTACAATGCGGGAGCGTTCCGCGACATTGAAGTCATCAACCTCGACGGCCTCAGCGAGGCCG
>JBIKYB010000262.1:0-7082 GCA_044355475.1 Prosthecobacter sp. | reverse complement strand
GGGCGATTTGATCGCGTCTCCCGCCGCCGGGCAGAAGTGGGAGATGCAGGCGAAGGAACTCCGCATCGTCGGTGAGGCGGATGCGACCTATCCGCTGCAAAAGAAGGGCCACACGCCCGAGTTCCTCCGCACCATCGCGCATCTGCGGCCGCGCACGAACCTCTTCGGCAGCGTCTTCCGCGTGCGCAGCAAGATGGCCTTCGCCGTGCATCGCTTCTTCCAGGAGCGCGGCTTTTTCTACGTCCACACGCCCATCATCACCAGCAGCGACTGCGAAGGGGCAGGGGAGATGTTTCAGGTCACGACCTTGAAGCCGAACACGCCCACGAAGCCCGAGCAGGACTTCTTTGGCCGACCCACCTACCTCACCGTCAGCGGCCAGCTTCAAGGCGAGGCCTTCGCCTGCGCCCTCGGCAACATCTACACCTTCGGCCCCACCTTCCGCGCCGAGAACAGCAACACCACCCGCCACGCCGCCGAGTTCTGGATGATCGAGCCCGAGATGGCCTTCTACGACCTCTTCGATGACATGACGCTCGCCGAAGAACAGGTGCGCTACCTCGTCCAGGCCATGTTCGACGAATGCCCCGACGAATTGGAGTTCTTCAACAAGTTCATCGACAAAGGCCTCGTCGCCCGCCTTCAGCAAACCCTCGCCAAACCCTTCGAGCGCCTCAGCTACACCGACGCCGTCGAGATCCTCCTTAAATCCGGCCGCAGCTTCGAAAACCCCGTCGTCTGGGGGGAAGGCCTGCAAACCGAGCACGAGCGCTTCCTCGCCGAAGAGCACGTCAAAGGCCCCGTCACCATCTTCAACTACCCGAAGGACATCAAGCCCTTCTACATGCGCCAAAACGACGACGGCAAGACCGCCGCCGCCATGGACCTGCTCGTCCCCGGCATCGGCGAAATCGTCGGTGGCAGCCAGCGTGAGGAGCGCCTCGACGTTCTCGAAGGCCTCATGGCCGCCCAGGGCCTCGAACCCGAAAACTACTCGTGGTATGCCGACCTCCGCCGCTACGGCAGCGTCCCCCACGCCGGCTACGGCCTCGGCTTCGAGCGCCTGCTCATGTTTGTCACAGGAGTTCCCAACATCCGCGACGTCATTCCCTTTGCCCGCACGCCGGGGCATGCTGCATACTGAGAAATGACGAATGCTGAATGCCGAATGACGAATGCTCCGAGCCGCCGCTGGTTGGTGCTCGTGGTTTTGCTTTCGTCATTCGTGATTCGTGATTCGTCATTCGCCCAAACGGGTCTCAAACTCCAACTCGTCTCCGAGCAAACCGCCATCGTCCCCGGTAAACCCTTCACGGTCGGCCTCTGGCTCGATCATGATCGCGGCTGGCACACCTACTGGCGTTTCCCTGGCATCGTTGGCGTGCCCACGCAGTTGAAGTGGAATCTGCCGAAAGGCTGGAAGGCCGGCGCACTCATCTACCCCGAGCCGGAGCGCACGCTCATGTTTCAGATCAAGGCGCAGGGGTTTGACCGTGATGTCATGCTGCGCACGGAGATCACGCCGCCTGCGAATTTGAAGATTGGCGAGCAAGTGACGCTCACCGGCAAGGCGTCGTGGATGTGCTGTGGCAATTCCTGCCATCCGGCTTCGATGGACCTCAGTCTCACGCTGCCGGTGGCCGAAACCTCCGCGCTGAATGAGAAATGGCACAAGCTGCTCAACGAAGAACGTGCGCGTGCCGAGCAGACCAGCGATGCCTGGACCGCCAGCGCCAGCGAGAAAGGAGAAACGGTCACTCTCACGCTCAAACCCGCCACAGCGGCGGCTCGACTGAGCAAACACCAGCGCGAAGCCGACAAGATCATTGTCTTCACCGAAGACGGCTGGTTTGACACCGGCAAGCCGCAGATCATCCAGCGCCAGGACGACGGCAGTCTCATCATCACGCTGACGAAGGCCGAAACCTACCTCGGGGGCAAACCGCCGAGAACTCTGCGTGCCATCGTGCGCAATGAAGAGGGCTGGTTGCTGAACGGCAGGCTGCGCTGCTTGAAGATCGAGCCGAGGATCGTGCGCTGATCACTTCGGCAGCCGATCCATGATTTCCGCAGGCAATTCGAGCGACTTTTGACGGCTTGAAGTGCCGCGAAGCAGGGTGATCTGGCCTTTGGGGCAGCCGAATGCTTCGGCGAGAAATCGGATGAGCTCCGTGTTGGCTTTGCCATCGACGGGCGGGGCGTGCAGTTTCACCAGCAGCACCGGACGGCCTTTTTCATCGGCGGTCCAACCGGCGAACTCGGATTTCTTCGCGCTCGGAGTCACCCGAACAGCAAGCTGGGCGCGGTCATTCATGTTCGGAGTTCCGCCTTCAGGCGGTGAGGACTGTGGTTGGCTGAATCGTGGACGTGATGCATTTGCGTGAGGTTTTCCGGCTGAAGCCGGGACTCCGAGCACGGGACTCCGAACTCAGACAAGTTTCAATCGCTTGCGCAGGAGCCACTCGGCCGTGAGCAGCAGGATGGCCGCGCCGAACCACCACCAGCTCGACCAGAGGATGGTTTCTTGGGTGATGACCTGCTTGCGGTCGAGGGTTTGCAGGAGATTGGGCAGGTCGGTGGCGGCTTGTTCCTCGCGCAGGAAGCGGCCGCCGCTGTTTTGCGCCATCGCTTCGAGCAGCGGGCGGTTCATGGTGAGGGTGGCCCACTCGGGATTGCCAGCGTCGGAGACGTGAAGTGAGAGCCGCGCATCACTGCGTGGTGCGCTGGGGCTTTCGGCAACGGCGATCTCGTAGGCACCTGCTTTGAGCGGCGGAGTGACCGCACGATAGACGCCTACATGCGTGGGATCGGCCTCAAGCTGAAGCGTGGCGAATTCGTTGCCGTCGTGGAGGAGGTAGGCGCGTGGCTGGGCATCAGTGATGATGTCGCCTTGGTCATTGCGGACACGCACGCGGATCTCGGAGGCCTCGCCGGGCGAGTAACGCAGGCGGTCGGTGCCGAGGGAGAGTTTCTTTTGGTCGATTTGAAACGGTGGAGCTGCAATCCAGGCACCGAGCTGGACCCACAGGCGCTGGTGATACAAATCGGCCACCTGAAAGCGCCAGCGCCAGAGTTCATCCGTGCCGAGGTAGAGCACGGCACCAGCGCCGACCTGACGGAAGACCATCGTCGGCTGCTGGGCCTTCGCGAGCGTGATGGCGGCGGGCAGCGGCTCGATGGCGGAGTGCCAGTTCACCTTCGGCAGTGTGGGCCACAGCGTGGCGTTCGCGCTGGGGCTGTCACTGAGACGCAGGGCATCGAAACGTTGGCCGTCGGTGGTGAGCTGGATGCTGGATGCTTGATGCTTGATGCTGGTTGTTCCAAACCGCACAGGGATGAGCGAGGCGGTTTTGCCATTCGCCCATTCGCGCAGCTTGCCGCGTTGGCCGTCGATCATGATCAAACCGCCGCCGCGTTTTTCGACGAATTCGACGAGCCAGTCGAGATTCTCGGCCTTGAAGCGGTTCACCGCAGCATCGCCCAGGATGACGAGATCGTAGCTGAGCAGGTCGTCGCGTGTTTTCGGGAAATCGCGCTGCAAGGAACCCTTGGCGGCGTCATCGGCCATGTCGTCAAAGATCAGCGTGGCCTGCCAGCGTTCATCGCGGTCGAAGTGGTTGTGAATGTAGCGCGTTTCCCAGCGCGGGCGGCCATCGACGATGAGCACTTTGCGCTTTTTCTCCAGCAGGTGGATGGCAAGCTCACGGGCGTTGTTGGAGCGCGTTTTTTCGAGCGAGGCACGGTCGCCGCTGGCAGCCACCTGGATGTTCACGCTGCGCAGGGTCTTGTCGCGCTGGCCGGGCGCGGGCGGCGGCAGCTCGGCCACGGGGAAGAGGAAGTCGAAGGACTTCTCGCCTTTGCCGTCGGTGTTGAAGTCTTTTTTCCACAGCACCTTGCCCTGGCTCTCGATGCGCACCGTGGCGGGAATGCCCGCAGGCATGCTGTCGTTGATGGAAAGCCGGCCCTGGAAGCTCTCTTTGCTGAAGACGGACTCGGGCGCCTTCACCTCCAGCAGTGACAAATCAGCGGGTGGCACTTCGGTGCCGAAGCCGATGGTGAAAACAGACGTGCCACTGGCCTTCAAGGCCGTGCTGAACTCTTCTGGGGAGCCGCTGGCGTTGTGCTGACCGTCGGTGAGCACAACGAGCGCCGTTCCCGCCGTCGCTGGCCCCAGTGCGCTGCGCAGCGTTTGATCGAGATTCGTGATTGGCGTCGTCGCAGGCAGTTCAAAGGCGGTGGGAAGCTCGCCCGAGGTGTCCTTGCCGTTTTGGCGGTGCCACCAGAGCCGCTGCGTGTTGTTTCCACGCAGTGCGACGAGTTCGACATCCTGAGTCGCGGCCAGTTTCTTGAGCAAGGGCGTGGTTCCTTTGAAAAGCAGGTCCTCGGCACGCTGGAAGCGTGTTTTGGCGGACTTTTCGTCGCTGTCATCGCTGAGCTGCATCGAGGCCGAACTGTCCACGGCGATGACGACACGGCCCAACTGCCGCAGCGTGGTCACATGCCGCAGAACCGGCCCGGCGAACGCCAAAACGAGGATGAACACGGCCAGCGAGCGCAGCAGCGCTGGCAGCTTCGCCAAACGAGAAGACACGAACTTCAACTCACGGCGGTAGAGGAACCACATCGCCACGGCGAGTCCCAACGCGATCACGATCACCGGAAACGGCGGGTAGCCGCCAGTGAAGCGCAGGGTGGTTTCGGTGATGGGGTTCATGTGGGCTTAAGTGCGTCTTGCTGGTGTCGCTGCGAACTCGATGCATGCATTCAAATCCTCGCGTTCCAAATCTGGAAGCTCTGCGAGCACATCATCGAAGCTGTCGCCCGCAGCAAGGTATTCGAGAATGAACTCGACAGGGTAGCGCAGTCCGCGAATGACAGGCTTGCCGTGACAAACTTCTGGATCAGCAGTGATCCGTGACAAGTTCGCATGAGATGGAGACTCGGAAGACATTTCGTTTCGACCATGCTATTTCGAGTTCACTGGACGGAGCTGGCCGCGATCAGCCAGCCGCGCAAGCGCGGCCAGATAATCGCCTTCACCCATGGGCAAAATGGCGGCTATGCGACCGTCGTCGGCGTTGTATGCTGCCGCGGGCTGTTTTTCTTTTTCAAACCGAAGTCCGAACCTGCTGAGCGATTGAATGACCTCTGATGAGGACATGTCCCGCCGTAAGCCAAGTAGCTTTGCTCCCTCGCGGCTGATGTCCGCAACTTTGACGGATACCATCAACGAGCGGTCATCGAAGCCTATGAACGGGGTCAATTCCAAACGAAGTGCCGCCCCGTCCCATCCCGAGATTTCCCAACTGCTGGCTGAGAGTTCTGATATGAAACGCAGAATCTCAAGCGCAGGCACATCCTTGAGATCAAGCCGGATTTTGGGCTCTGGCTGCGACTTTGATGGTGTCCATTCCGGGTTAAGGATTTGTGGCGGCTTGCCAGTGGCTTGAATCCAGATCTCTTCCAGAGCCTTTGAAGCGGGAACATTCTCCACACGATAGGTTTTCAACACGCTCGTCAGCACCATCAAATCGGATCGCTGCGCCGTCATGAGTTCATCATCTTGCGCAGGCTGGGCATGCAATAACGTCTGCGCGAGCAGCGCGCATGCGATCCAGCAGTGACAAGCGGTGAACATTGTGGTTTTCATGGCATCAACCTCGTGCGATGCGTTGCTGAAGCAGCACCTCGAAGAACAACAGTGCTAACAAGGCGATGAGAAGTGGCTGCCAGAGTTCGCTGCCGTGGCGGCGGGTGCGGTCGAGGGCTTGGTAGCCGGGGAGCGAATCGGCGAAGCTGGCTTCGTGGCGGTCGGCGATTTTTTTGATTTGATCGGCGGGGAGGGGCTTCAGATCGGATTCGGTGTTGTCCGTGTTGAAGGCGTGGAAGGTGGTCTTGTCGGTGCCGACGCGTTGAAGCTGGAAGATGCCGGGTTGGGCGATGGGAGAGCTTTGGACGAAGACTTTGTCGCCTTCCTGCTGGCTCTTGAGCGTCTGTGTTTGTCCCGTGGGATCACGCAGGGTGAATTCGGCACCGAGTTCGGCCTTTTCGAGGTTCAGACGAATCGTGGAGCCGACGAGCTGCCAGGCGGGGGCGCTGCCTTCGGTGGCGAGGTAGGTGGTGAGCCGCTGCATGAGCGGCACGAAGAAGGGCTGGAGCGGGAGATTGGTCCATTCGGCATTCGCGGTGGTGGCGGCGGCGATGACGCGGCCCTGGCCGTGTTTTTTCTCCAGCAGCAGCGGGACGTTGCGGTCGAGATTGAGGATGCGCTGGGTGGTTTCGATGTTGGTGGGCTGCGCAAATTCGAACCAGTGACGGAATTCGGCGTCTTGCAGGCGGCCACCACGGGCGTCGTTGAAGTAGAGCACGCTGGGATGCGTGAGGCGCTGCATGAGCACGCGGGCGGGTGCGGCGGTGAGTTCGGCGCGGGCCTGCCCTTTGATGGCGGCGGGCAGCAGGCCCTCGCCTTTGCGGTAAAGCTCACGGTTGTACCAGTCGATGTCACAATCGGGGCCGGCGAAGATGAGGAGGCCGCCGCCTTCTTTGACGAACTTGTCGAGATCGGATTGTGCGCGGCCTTGCAGCTTCTCGACGTTGGCGAGGATGACGACCTCGGTTTGCTTGAAGTCGTCGTCGCGCAGTTTGCGCAGATCGACTTTCTTGGTGCGGATGAGGTCTTTGAGCGTGTTCGCGGCGGCGGTGTGCGGGGTGAGGGCGAGTTCGAGGAAGTCGGTGGCTCCTTCGAGCGGAGCTGCGCCGGGTTTGCCGTCGATGAGCAGCACGTTGAGCTGATTGCGCACCTGCACGATGCTGTGGAAGGCGTTGTCGTCGGCAAAGCTGTCGCCTTCGAGGCGCACGGAGAGGGAATGATCCCCAACTTTGTCGAAGGCATGCGTGAACGAGAGGACGGCCTCGCCTTCAGGCGCGACGGAAACACGGGCGGTGCGCAGGCGGGCACCATCGGCCTCCAGATGTACCGGAATGTCCTGCCAGGGGCGTTTGCCGTGGTTCTTGATGCGCACACGCAGGCCGATGGGCTGCGTTTCGGCGGCGACGAGCGCGGAGAGGTCGGCGCTGGCGAT
>JBIKYB010000261.1:0-7089 GCA_044355475.1 Prosthecobacter sp. | reverse complement strand
CGAAGTGAACAAAGGCCTCGGCGAAGGCATCCAGACCGGTCTCCGTGAAGGCTGGCTCATCGGCGATGCCGTCATCGTCATGGACGCTGACAACACCCACAACCCCAAGTACATCCAGGACATGGTGAAGGTCATCGAAGACGGTGATGCTGACGTCGTCATCGCCTCCCGCTTCCAGGCCGGCAGCGTCGTCCAGGGGGTGCCCTTCTTCCGCCAAGTGCTGAGCTGGGGCTGTTTCCTCATGATGAAGACGCTGCTGCCTTACCGCAACGTGCGTGACTACTCCACGGGCTTCCGCGCCTACCGCAGCCTTACACTCGGTCGTCTCATCAAAACCTCCGGCCCCAAATTCATCGAGGAATCCAGCTTCGCCTGCATGCTTGAGCTCCTGCTCAGCCTGCGCTGGGTCGGTGCCCGCGCCGTCGAGATTCCCTACACGCTGCGTTATGATCTCAAAGTCGGCGTCAGCAAGATGCGCATCATGCGCACCATCCGCCGCTACTTCAACGTCATCGGCAAATACTGGGCCAAGGACGTGCTGCCGCAGGCCGAGGAGCCGTCTCTCCATGAGCTGCGCTCCCAGCTTCGCGCGTAATCGGATTCCATTCGTCATTCTGAATTCGTCATTTCAAAACCATGCGTCCCGTCACCCACACCATCGCTGTCCTCGGTGGCGGCATCTCCGGCCTCGCCTGCGCGCTGCGTCTCGCGAAGGAGGGCAAATGCGTCACGCTCATCGAAGGCTCGGACCAACTCGGCGGTCTCGGCACCTTCTTCGAGCATGACGGGCGCTCGCTTGAAAAATTCTACCACTGCATGCTGCCCAGCGACGGGCCGTTGCTACGACTGCTGGAGACGCTCGGCATCCGCGATGACGTTTACTGGAAGCCAACCACCTTCGCCTACGCACATCAGGGTCGGCTGTTTCCGCTCAACAAGGCGCCCGACCTGCTGAAGTTCGCCCCGCTGCGTTTCATCGACCGCGTCCGCGTCGGCATCACCGGATTGTATGGCCGTCTCGTCTCAGACAAAGGCCTCGACGACGTCACCACCGTGAAATGGCTCACCAAACTCAGCGGCACCCGTGCCTTCACGAAGTTTTGGCAGCCCATGCTTGAGGCCAAGTTCGGCGACCGCTACCACGACGTGCCCGCACTCTGGTTCTGGACCCGCTTCAACCGCGAGAAGGGCGAATCCAAAGGCGAGTGCAAAGGCTACATCAAAGGCGGCTACAAGCACATCACCGACACCTGCGCCCGCGTGCTGCGTTCCCTCGGAGCCGACATCCGGCTCAAAACCACCGTCCAGGGCATTGACTTGGATGATGCAGGCCGCGTCACCGTCACCACCGGCGCTGGCGTCGAAACTTTCGACCAGCTCGTCGTCACCCTGCCCACGCCGCAGGTGGAAAAACTCATCGGCCCCGCGATGCGTCGCCAGATGCCCGCGCTCGACACCACCACCGACTACCAGGGCGTCATCAACTGCCTGCTGTTCCTCAAAAAGCCGCTCACCCCGCACTACTGGGTCGCCACGCCGGAAAGCGAGCATCCCTTCGACGGCGTCGTCGAAACCTCCACGCTCACCGACACCGCCGACCGGGGTGATCGTCACGTGATCTATCTCACGAAGTATCTGCATCGCGGCGATGGCCGCTTTGCCCAGGATGACGCCAACATCCGTGCCGCGTGGATTCCCGCGCTCAAAAAACTCTTCCCGCAGCTTCAGGACGACGACATCGAGACCTCCTTCATCTTCCGCGCCCCGTTCGTCGAGCCGATCTACAAGCTCGGCCAGATGCAGCTCCGTCCGCCGGAAGAACTCGTCTCCAACAAGGTCTATATGGCCAACACCGCGCAGGTCTATCCCGTCGTCACCTCCTGGAACGGCAGCGTCATTCAGGCCGAGCGCACCCTCACCGTGATGGGCGTCCCACCCGCCGAGCCAGTCGGCTCTCGCACCGCTGAATTGAAGCTCTCCAAGCCACACGCCAGCGCCCAGCCGCTTCGCCCCGTGGTGGCGAAGGCCTGATTCTTCAGGTCAGCAAGTTCGCCGCGTTGCGTGATTGAATCGCGAGTGACTGCGACTCAATCAGCGCGGACTCCTGCATCTTCAAACGGGCGGACTCCCAGTAGAACACTGGCGCGAAAGAGCCAAACACGACACGCTCCTCCGGCCAAGACTTGAGCAGGTTCTCAACACCTCCCACGCCCTCGATCATCGCGAAATCGAGCCATACGTTCGGGCAATCCTGCAAATGACGCAGCACCATCGCCGCGTTGGCATTGAGCAGCATCACGCGGGCGTCCTTCATCTCACGCATGATCGCCGCCAGCGGCTTGAGATCGACCGGAGCCGCACGCACCTGCGGATGCTGCGTGCGCTCATCCTCCATTTGCGCCACGAGCTGAATCAGCAACCGATGCTTGCCCGCAAGTGTCAGCAATTCACGAAACGCGGGCGTTTCGAGCGTGTAGCCGTGGTAGTTCGGATGCAGGCGGATCACCCGCATGCCGTGCTCATCGGCACAGCGTCTCACATCATCCTGCCAGGCCGGCAGCGCCAGATTGACCGTGCCACAGGTGCGAAACAGGGTGTTTTGGCACTTGGCCGCCAGTTCAAGGTTCACCGCCGCCACATCACGCCGAAGCAGTCCTTCAAACGCTCCCGCCCAGGCCTCGGTGACACCACGCTTTTGCAGCGCAGCGGTAAACTCCAGCGCATTCTCCGCTCCGAGTCGTCGGAACGGATGCGCACCAAAATAAACATGGCAGTCGATGAGTTTCACCTCCTCCGCCGCTTTCACAGCCGAGGCCACGAGCGCCGCGCCAGAGGTTGCCAGGAAGTTTCTGCGGTTCATGGGGCCAGTTTGGACAACGCAGGGCAAGTTGGAAAGCCTTTCCTCACGCCTTGCGCCATCACGGTCGAGTGATAGCCTTGGCGCTGACGATGAACTGGTACTTCAACAACGCCGGAGCCGCCGAAGGCCCCATGGACGACAACGCCATGGCCCAACTGGCCCGCGACAACAAACTCGCCTCCGACTCCCTCGTCTGGCATGCCGGACTCGAAGCCTGGCAGACCATCGCGGCGCTCTCCCCCGCCTGGTGGGCCGCCGCCCTGCCCACTCCAGCGGGAAGAAACGCTCCCGCAGAGGACCAAAAGGCTGCGAAGGCCAAACCCGATAACAGCAGCCGCCGTTTGTCAGGCCCGAACGCGCCCAACAGCGAAAGTGACGAGAAAAAGGAAAGCGGCGGCCTGCTCAAGCGCCTGTTCGGCTTCGGTAAAAAGAAGAACTGATCCAGTTCGTCATTCGTCCTTCTGGTTTCGTCATTGTGACCGCAGGTCACGCTTCGATGCCCTTGGCTTTCATAATCGGCAGCATCAGACCACGCAGATTGTCGCAGAAGATCTTTTGTTTGTCGGCGTCACTGATCTGCGCGCCGTGAACCTTCGCAAGCTGGCTGGCGAAGCTGCGCCCGCCGCAATCGCTGCCATAGATCACGCGCGAAGCCCCCAGCTCACGCACCGCCATCTCGGTGATGCCTGCGGTGGGGTCTGAACCGGCCAGATCGGCATACAGGTTGGTTTGCTCACGAATCGCGCGGATGCCCAGCTCCCAAGTGCCTCCCGTGTGGCCACAGATGATGGGAACCTCCGGAAAACGCCGCGCCAGCGTCACCAGATCGTCCGGTGTCGATTCACCGGGGTAGTTGCCGTTCGTCTTGAACCAAGTGTGCTGAAAAATGACCGCCTTCAACTCCGCCGCCCGCCGGATGATCGCATCAATGGCTTCCACGCTGCATTTCTCCGCCACCCACAGCTTCACACCCACCATCGGCCCGCTGGCAGCACAGCGTTCGAGCTCGGCGAGGCTTTCCTCAGGATGTTTGGCACTCACATAAACAAAACCAAACGCGCGTTCGGGAAATTTAGTGATCGCACGCAAGACCTCACTGTTTTGCTGCACCAGATCGGCCGGGGACGGATCTTGCGACCACTTCAAGCCCATGTACACGCACAGCCGCTCAATGCCCATGCGATCGGCATAGACAAGCAGCGCCTTGAGACGTTCCTCCGGCGTGAGCCCAGGAACGCCGGAAAGATGACAGTGCAGATCCCAGATACGCATGATGAAGAAGTGAAGCGGAAGGCGCTGTTCGCGGCAATGTTTTCTTTGCGGGCGGATGTGGGCGCTTCATTTTGAATGATGCCCTCCACCAAGCCTACCGATGTCCGTGTCACCGCTGCCGAAGTGTTTTTCATTCCCGTCACGATGCGCGTGCCGTTGAAGTTCGGCCCGGAAACCGTGACCAACGTCGTCTGTCTGCGTGTGCGCGTGACGGTGGCCGATGGCAGCGGAAAAACCGCCCAGGGCTGGGGTGAGACGCCGCTCAGCGTGTCCTGGGTCTGGCCCAGCTCCCTGAGCGTGGCGGTGCGCGCCCAGCGCATGCAGGATTTTTCCACGCTGCTGGCGCATCGTCTCGTGGAGAGCGAGCTGACCGGTCATCCGATGGAGATCGGTCACGATTTCATGCATGGCACGCTCGCGGCCACGCTGAAGGAAGCCAATCAAGCGGCGGGTGGCGATGAAATGCCCTACCTCGGCTCCCTGGTGGCCTTCAGCGCCTTCGACATCGCTGTTCACGACGCCTACGGCGTGCTGCATGGCCGCGACATCTACTCGACCTACAACGCGGAGTTCATGAGCCGTGACCTGTCCGCCTTCATCACGCCAGAGGACGGCAGCGGCATTGATTTCAAAGGCCGTTATCCACAGGACTATCTGGTGATGGACGCGCCGAAGCAGTTGCCAGTCTGGCATCTCGTCGGCGGAGTCGATGCGCTCGAAGCCGCCGATTTGAACGGCACCGAGCCGCAGGACGCACATCCGCTGCTGCTGGCCGACTGGATCAAGCGCGACGGCCTGAAGTGCCTCAAGGTGAAGCTGCGCGGCACGGATGCGGCCTGGGACTTCGAGCGCATGCAGCGCGTGGGTCGCATCGGCCTCGCCGGTGGCGTGACGTGGTTCAGCGCGGACTTCAACTGCACCGTGAAGGAGCCTGCTTATGTGAATGCCATTCTCGACCGCCTGCTGGCCGAGGAGCCGGAAATTTTTGCCCGCACGCTCTACGTCGAGCAGCCTTTCCCATACGATCTGGAGGCGCATCAGATCGACGTGCGCAGTGTTTCCGCACGCAAGCCGCTGTTCCTCGATGAAAGCGCCCACGACTGGGAATTCGTGCGCCTTGGCCGTCGTCTCGGCTGGTCCGGCGTGGCCTTGAAGACCTGCAAAACGCAAACCGGCGCGTTGCTGAGCCTCTGCTGGGCCAAAGCGCACGGCATGCCCCTCATGGTGCAGGATTTGACGAATCCGATGCTCGCCATGATCCCGCACGTCCGCCTCGCCGCGCACGCGGGCACGATCCAGGGCGTGGAATGCAATGCGATGCAGTTTTATCCCGATGCCTCGCTGCCGGAGCAGGAAATTCATCCCGGCCTGTTTCAACGTCGCAACGGCATCGTGGACCTCAGCACGCTCAGCGGACCCGGATTTGGTTA
The DNA here is from genome assembly GCA_044355475.1 of Prosthecobacter sp. Lineage (GTDB taxonomy): Bacteria > Verrucomicrobiota > Verrucomicrobiia > Verrucomicrobiales > Verrucomicrobiaceae > Prosthecobacter. The sequence goes on along the minus strand of JBIKYB010000261.1, from coordinate 1,527 downwards.
TCGGGCAGATGAGGTGAAGCGCGGCCTTTCCTGACAGCGCTAGGGCTTGTTCAGCGCGGCACGTTCGCGCTCTGCCAGCACGGCGGTGTGGCGCAGGAGCTGACGATAGCTTTCCAGCCAGTTCGTCGTGCCCTCGGAATTCATTGCTTTGGCCTGCCCCGCCCAGAGGTAGGCAAACTCAGCCTCCTCAAACTGGCCAAGGCGATGATGATGAAAGCCCAGGGCAATGCGCGGCTCCTCATACAACGGCGCGAGCACGAGTGCCCGCTGGATGGCGGCCATCGCCTCATCATGCTTTCCTGCGGCATCTAATGCGTCGGCCAGTGCGAGCCAGTAGAGATGACTGAAGGGATTCAGCAGGCAGGCCCGCTTCAGTTCGATCACCATTTGGTCGATGACTCCGCGGCGTTTCTCATCAGGCAGGCCCGGTTGATAGGAATCCATCAATGCCAGTCCGTGTTGGTAGGCCAGGGCAGCGTTGCGCGGGTCCAACTCGGTTGCGCGTGCAAGATTCTTCAAGGCCAGCGCTACCTCACCACGCTTATGTTGAACTTGGGCGATGGCGGCATGCGCGTCCGGCACGCCAAAGATCGCCGCGCCGCCGATCATCGCCGCCGAGGCGGCCAGCATCACGATTTTCATCAGCAGGCGTAGCCCCCAGATACGACGTGATTTGAAGACGTCGCTCTCGATGCCTGGATTCGCCAGCAATCCGAGCACCACAGCGCCACAAACGGCGGTAATCGGCACATGACCGTGAAATTCAAACACCGCATGCACCAGCGTGGCCACCAGCGCGGCCATGCCGCCTAGCGTGAGCGCCAGCGTGTTGCTGCTGAGACGCCCGGTAGCGAGAAATTTCTCCGCCGCGAACCAGCGCAGAAAGCGGAGGCCGTTGAGTAGATGCGCCACCATCAACAGCAGCACCAGCGCCAGCCCAGTCCAACCGTAGTCTGCGAGTGTTTGCAGGTATTCATTGTGCGCGAAGAGGGAGTCGCCCGCCTGCGGCGAGGACGCGGGGTCGCGATGCGTGACCCCGCCGACATAAAACATGCGCGCTCCCACGCCAATCCACGGTGACTCGGCATGCTGCGCCAACGCCGCACGCCAGATGTGAACGCGCATGTCATCCCCCATCGGCGAGGCAAGCTGGCGTGTGATCATGGCCTCCTCGTTCACTTTGTACAGCGCCCCACCGGTCACACCTGCAACCAAGATCAGAGCGATCACCAGCCACTTGAAAAGAGGTCGCTGCGTGCGCCACACCACCCACAGCGTCAGCAGCACCAGTACCACGCCGCCCACAGCAAGACCCAGCATCGCCCCACGGCTGATCGTTAGCCCAACGCCCGCCAGCATGGCCAAAATGCCCAGCCCCAGCAGCAGACGCGAGGCGATGTGAATCCGTGCAAACAACATCACACCCGATGAAAGAAACACCGCGAATGAGAGAAAAGCCGCGAGGTGGTTGGGATTGTTGAAGAAGCCGCCGATGCGTCCCGGAGGAAACGAACGGGAGAAGCCCGG